>JAFPXU010000157.1 GCA_017394605.1 Clostridia bacterium
CCAGCCGCTGCGCAGGTCATAGTAGAAGCTCTTTCCGGCAGCTTCGCAGGCAGCGATGATCGCTTCGAGGTTGCTGGGATCGGTGATAACGCTCTTGTCATAGAACAGGAAGTATCCGTTGTCGGAGGTCATCGGGAACGCCCAGACCGTGCCGGCCATGGTGGCGGCGGCAACGGAACCGGCATCGTTCTCAGCCGTGACTTTGGCAACGTTCTCGTCGGACAGCTCGATCAGGGCGTTAGCTGCAACCAGACGGGCGAGCTGATCCTGCGGGAATCCGAAGATGTCCGCGCCGGCCTCGACGTCGGTGAGCATGTTGGAAGCTGCGTCGCCTTCACCGACGGGCTCTACCGTGACGGTATAACCTGCGTACTCGGGATGCGCTTCCTGGAATTTGCGACCTGTTCCTTGGTGAACTCAACGACCGCTTCCGCGACCCAGATCTTCAGGGAACCGGTGGCGGGTTCTGCGGGTGCGGCTGCGGGTTCCGCGGGAGCGGCCGCAGCAGGCGCGGCTGCCGCGGGAGCGGGCTCGCTCTGGGCAGGCGCAGTGCTCTTGGCGCAGGCAGCCAGTGCAAAGACCATGGCTACAGCCAAAAGAAGTGCAACAATCTTTTTCATAGTGTTTCCTCCTGTATAAATGGTACATTTATTCAAAGGCATGTCACGCCATTGAATCCGAAAACGAACTGTTTGATTTCACAATGATTATACTCTTTTGGTGAAAAATATTATATACTTCCGTTTTTTGTTTGTCCATATTCGGACAATTTGAACAGTCGGATTGCTTCCGTAAGCACTGTGCTTTTGATGCTGTTTTCATTGAAATCGGAAACCGGGAAAATGGCGGTCGGCCGTGCCTTTCTTGACAAATGGTCGGATCTTTCGATACTATCCTCACGGAGGTGATTCCCGCGAAAAGAATTTTTTGCTTTGTCTTTATCACGATCCTGTTGGTCACGAGCGCCGCGGGATGCAGGCGTCAGGCAACGCCGGAAGTCCCTGCGCAGGAAAGCGTTTCCGCGGAACAAACGCCCGGCGGCGAAATCGTTCTCACCGGAGACGGTCTGATCCCAGCCGCGGACGCAAGTGACAACAACCGGGTGTTCTACGAGATTTTTGTCGGCTCATTCTCCGACTCAAACGGAGACGGCATCGGTGATCTGCGCGGGGTTATAAACCGTCTGGATTACCTGAACGACGGCAATCCGGATTCCGGTCTCAGCCTCGGCGTGGAAGGGATCTGGCTGACGCCGGTCTTCCTCTCCCCCTCCTATCACAAATATAACGTAACCGACTACTATACCGTTGATCCCGCTTTCGGGACGATGGAGGATCTGGAAGCCCTGATCGCCGCCTGCCATGAACGCGGGGTCAAGCTTATTCTGGATCTGCCCGTCAACCATACCGGTTCGCAGAACGCCTGGTTTTCCAGTTTTCAGTCCGCACACCGGAGCGGGGACACAGCTGATCCGTTCTACGACTTCTACTCCTGGTGTTATGCGGACGACCAGCCGGGCGGGCGCGCCTGGAACTGGATCCCGGACACGCAGGAGATGGTGGAGTGCAACTTCTCCCCGGACATGCCGGAACTCAATTTCGGAAGTGACTCCGTCCGGTCGGAATTGCTGAACATCGCGCGTTTCTATCTGGAAAAGGGTGTGGACGGCTTCCGCTTCGACGCCGCCAAGTATCTTTATCTGAACGACCACGCGGCAAACATGGACTTCTGGAACTGGTATCTGCGGGAACTGCGGAACATCAACCCCGGTCTCTATGCCGTGGCGGAAGTCTGGGACGCGGATCCCGTAACGGAACAGTACTATCCGGCCGTCAACTGTTTCAACTTCACTGTCTCGCAGGCGGAAGGCACGATCGCCCGGGCTGCCAAAGGCGGTTCCGTCAGCCGTTACACCGACTACGTGGAAAACTATCTGCGCACGATCCGTCCGCTTCGTAATGATGCGGCCTTTGTTCCCTTCATCGCAAACCATGATACCGACCGCGCCGCAGGTTTTTTGCCGGTCTCCAGCGGAGCCATGCAGATGGCGGCCAACCTCTATCTGCTCTCTCCCGGATCTCCGTTCATCTATTACGGTGAGGAGCTCGGCATGCGCGGAACCAGGGGCGGCGCAAACACGGACGCAAACCGCCGTCTGGCAATGCTGTGGGGCGATGGGGATACCGTTCAGAATCCGGAAGGGTCCGATTACGATCCGTCCCGTCAGATCACGGAAACGGTCTCCGACCAGATCCGAAGCGCCGACAGTCTGTATACCTACTATAAAACGCTTCTTATGATCCGACGCGCACATCCGGAAATCGCCCGTGGGGAATATCGCTCCCTTTCCTTCGGCGATACGAAACTCGGCGGTTTCATCTCAAGCTGGGAAGGCAGCTCCGTCTGCGTCCTGCACAACACCACGACGGACCCCCTCACCATAAACCTTGCGGACGCTGGGGCGGCAGGCTTTACAGCAATCAGCGCCACAGTCGGGAAGGGCTCCGCCCTGATTGATGGAAGCACAGTCACACTCGACGCGCAGACCAGCGTCGTTCTGAAATAGTATTAAGACGACTCCTATATAGAAAGAGCCGTACCGAACTGATACGGCTCTGTTACTTTTGGGCTGTCGGTCATCACCGCAAAGGAAGTCCGCTCGGTTCGGAATGGTACCCTTTCACGCGGTTTCCGGCGTATTTGCACGGAACGGCATGGAATCATGCCCTGCTGAAATAGTAGAAACTTTCGTCCTGGCGTATCATCCTGAATCCGGATTCGGTGATCATATGATAGGACGGCGTGTTTTCAAGGAAACATCTCGCGCGGCACTTCAGCCCGAGCTCCCGCTCGGCAAAATCCGCCAGCGCGGAAAACGCGGCCCTTCCGTATCCTTTTCCGTGATACTGCGGCATCAGGCGGAGTCCGATCTCGGCGGATCCGTCGGGCAGGAACTGCCATAAAATCCCCTCTCCGATCAGATCCCCGTCTTCGGAAAGGCGCAGGGCGAAATTGATGGAATCCCCCGCCGCCATATCGTACTGAACGGATTCATAGAACAGATCACCGTTGATCGGGCCCGTCAGCATGAGATCTTCCCTGTAATCGTAGCCCCAGAGACGGTTGTTTTCGATATCCGTGTTCAGTTCGAAATAAGCGTCCTTGTCCGTCTCGCGCATCGCGGTCAGCACGACATCCCCGGCAGGAATGTCCGGAATCCCGGACAGCCTCGCGGCAGGAGAATGCACGTGCACAAGATATTTGTCCACCATCCCGACCGGATGATACTGCAGTTTGGAAATCCTGAGACCGGGATTGCCGGAGTCGTCTTCCCGGTTAACAAGCCGAAGCGGATGTCCGAGGCGGTCCCCGACCAGACGGACGAACCCGTTATACATGGTCGGATACGCCCCTTCGTACTTCAGAAGCGCTTTCTCCACATGAATCACCAGCACGTCGTGAATGACCTCTCCGATCGAGAACGCGGCGATCTCCCCGCCGACGACAAGGCACGCAGCATAGAGTCCGAGTCTCTCATATGCGTCGATCAGTCTTTTCGTTCCTGCGAATTCCAGCTTTTCCAGCTCAAATCCGTCCTTATGATCGTTTTCATACAGGGCAACCATCCGGTCAAGCGCGGGACGGTCTTCCGTGCGGAGAAACCGGATCTCCGGCTCGCCGTACAGTTTCCTGAAGTGATTGATATGATTGCGCTGACCGCTGAATTTTTTGCCCGCGAACGTGGCCGCGGACTCGAACGAATAGACATAGTCGCTCCAGCTGCGGTCAAACGCGTGCGCAAACGGCTGCAGACGGCCGTCCTTTGCGATGGTCTCCAGAAGATCCCCGTCAATCGCGAAGAAACGAAGCGCCAGATTGTTTTCCCGGGTATACGCGACCAGCTCGTCGATCATGCCGTCCGGATCAGCGCCGATCGGCCAGCTGAACGCAGGCTGTTCCCCAACGTCCTGCCGTACCGTAAAGGTATCGTTCCAGACGCAGAACCGCATATCGGTCCCTTCCTGCCACATCAGCAGAGAGCCTGCTGTCAGATCGCTGCACAGCTGTGTCCCTCGGTGCAGATACGGCTGAATCCGTATCAGCCCTTCCAAAGAAAATGGATCAAACTCCAGCATAAAAATCCCCTGTTCTTTATCTCAATACAAAAGTGGAAACATAGCGGATATCCTGGGGAACGGATAATCCGGGATCGCAGACCGCCACTTCAAACGGTCGTCCGGCTTCCTCGAGCCCGCAGGCGAAATGGCGCATGCCGATTCCGATATCGATCTTCTGGATATCCCATCCATCCCCGCTCACGTATCCCCTGCTCTGTTTCTCATAGAAATGTGCGGCTTCCCCGGTCACCACGACCCGCCAGGGCTGTCTGTTCACGGCCGACGGCGCAAACCTTACCATCTCCAGCGCGTTCATCAGGCCTGCGGCTCTCTCCTCCGTGAGCGGTGTTTCAAAATTCCCTTCGAAAAACAGCGAAGAAAACTCCAGACGGCTGTCTGCCTTGATGCCTTTCCGCATCAGCGTTTCCCGGATGGACATCCTGCCCGAAGGGTATCCGAGCGGACTGATGCAGGGCATGACCTCGTCTTCCTTCAGTTCCATCGCGCGTTCAAAGGCTGCACGGTCCATCGTTCCTGCGATCCATGTCGTTCCGATCCCAAGTGATTCCGCAAACAGCACGATCTTCTCAAAAGAATAGCCGAAGGCCTCCTCCGCGTGCGGCTGCCGTGCCATTTTCCCTGCGATATAGGTATCCGCTCCCGTGATCACCGGGACAGAAAGCCGTTTGGCCGCCGCCGAAAGCAGTTTCCAGGTTATGCCGATTCCATAGGGATTGGTCGCAGCTTCCGCAAACGAAAGTATACGTTCCGCGTTTTCCGGAAGAAGCGGTCTGCCGTCGAAAGTCCTTACGCTCCGTCTGTGACGGATCAGTTTCATTGTATTCATAAAGTCACCTGTCCTTTTCATCCTTACATTGATTCACGCGTCCCGCTTCTCTTCCGGAGCGTCTCGGTTTGCCCAGTGCGCCAGGCTGTGCAGGATCGGCCACAGTTCTTTTCCGTGTTCCGTCACAGCGTATTCGACGCGCGGAGGAATCTCCTCATACTGCGTTCTGGATACAAGCCCGTCCTGCTCCAGTTCTTTCAGGGACGCGGAAAGCACGGCAGGCGTGATCCCCGTAATTCTTTTTCTGATATCGTTGTACCGGAGTGTTCCGTCCAGCGTCAGTGCGCACAGAATGCGCATTTTCCAACGTCCGCCGATCATCCTGACCGCGTCGCCGATCGGACACGCTTCCGAACACGGGCAGATATTCTGTTTTTCCGGTTCCAATTTATCGCTCATGATCGTTCTCTCCGTTCAGCCGTTTTGTGATTGTGCGAGGAAGCGTTCCACCTGCTCCCTTTTTTCGAACAGAACACATCCGCCCGCATGATCTTCCTTCAGAACGCCCTCCGTACGGAGCGCCTCAAACAGTCTCGAATGGATCGCTTCCCTGAGAGAAGTATCCTTTACATTGATATCCGAATAAGGCGAAAAGGGGCAGGGTTCCGCTCCGCCTTGCGAATTGATGTGGAAAAAGCCTCTTCCCGCGGCAACGCAGCCTCCGGAATTCTTTTCGTCTCCCGGAAAAGCGATATAGACCATCCGGTCATCTTTTTCACGCAGCTCCGCGATCCGTTTCTGCATATAGGCGCGTTCACTGTCGCCCGGTGCCAGATGCTGCGCTTCGTCTGTTACGGGAACGAATTCCACGAAAATGACCGCCTTGCAGCCAAGGTCCGCCAATCCTCCGAGAAAACCGTCAGAGAACACCTCTTCCATGTTTTCCGTCGTGACGGTAACCGATACGCCGAAAATGAGCCCGCGTTCGCTGATGCTCCGCATGGATTCCGTTACCCTCTGATAGACGCCTTCCCCTCTTCTTCCGTCGGTCGCCACCTCGTCTCCCTCAATGGAAATGATCGGCACCAGGTTGCGGCTTTTGTCAAACAGATCCAGGTACTTATCCCCGACAAAGAATCCGTTCGTAAAGATCGGAAACAGAATGGAATCGTGGCCGGCCGCCGCCGTAATGACGTCTCTTCTGAGAAGCGGCTCGCCGCCGGCGAGGAGAATGAAACTGACGCCGAGCTCTTCCGCTTCGGAGAACACGCGGTCCCAGTCTTCCCCAGAAAGCTGGCCGACCGGCTCATCGTCCGAGCATGCGTGGTTCTGCCTGGAATAACATCCGGCGCAGTGAAGATTGCAGCTTGATGTAATGCTGGCGATGAGGAACCCGGGAACATGCTCTCCGTTCTTTTCCGCTTCCAGTCTCTTTCTGGAGGCCGCTTTCGCCGCAGCGGCAAAACGCGCCATAAACAGGGATTCTCTCGGATTCTTCAGGGTCGCCCGGATCACGTCCGCCACGAAATTCTGAATATTGCGTGAAAAGTACTCCTGGAAATCAAAATTCTCCTTCATCACAAACCTCTTGATACGATACATTCCGCCCTGCATCCGGGCACGTGATGATAATTATATATAATATGATAATAATAGTCAATATGATTTTCATACCGTTAGGAGACGGTTTCACGACAGCATGCTGGCCGATAAAAAAACGGCTCCGGAAGGAGCCGTATCCGTATCATTCGGATCAGAACTCAGTTGATGACGGCGATAAAGTCCCTGTAGACCCAGCCAAGTTTCGCGCCGACTCTCAGCAGGTACCAGCCGTTCTCTTTGGCATAGTAGGCGTAAACGGTTCCCGCATAGGCATAGCCGATCTTCTCATACTGTTTGCCTGGGCCGGATCTGACGTTGCATGCATGCTCGCAGTTGATGATCTGGACATGTCCTCTTTCCGCGCTTGCGCCGCCGGAAATGCCTTCAAGTTCTTCGAGTTTCAGTTCTTCGCTCATATTCATATCCTCCGTTTTCAAGTATTGATTGATTGGTTCAGTCCGTCAGTCGATGACAGCGATAAAATCTTTGTACACGTAGCCGAATTTGCTGTTGTTGATCTTCACCCTGTACCAGTTTCCGGTCTTTCCGTAATACGGAAGTTTCTCATTTGCGTAAGCGTATCCGATCTTCTCGCTCTCCGCGTTCGGTTCCGCCCTGACGTTGCACGCATGCTGGCAGTTAATGATCAGAACATATCCCTTCCTTACGCCGACGCCGCCGGTAACGCTTTCCAGATCTTTCAGTGTGATATCGGGCATTGATACTTCCTCCTGTTTGTAATTTGTATTCTGGTGGCTTTCGCCATCGCCTCTTTTCTACAGTTACAGTGTAGCACGATATACGTTCGCAAAGATACCGCTTATTTGGTGAAATTCACGCCTGATTTGGTGAAGTTTTCATGAATTCGGACCGGCCGCGGTATAGGCGCGCCATCCGCCGTACGCCGTTATCTCCTTCATTCCCCTGACCAGCTCGGGTTCTCCGAGCATTCCGAAAACCGTTTCCCCGTCTTCGAGAAACACGCGGCCGATACAGAGCCCTGCCGGTTCGCCGGCAAACACCTCCGCGAGCCCTTCCGGAGGAAGACTCCAGATCTCAAGCGCTACCGAACCGGCGCATGGATCGTCCTGGCCGGTACGGATCATGGCGGGGTAAGCGTCGGAAACGCTGTAGAGCCGGTAGCAGCGGGCGGTCCTTGCTTCCCTTATAAAGACAGCGCCTGCCCTGATCAGATTGCCCTCCAGCTCCAGCCCGCGCATCAGCGTCCCGTTCACGGCAAACAGTACATCATTCCTCATAGATAATCTCCTCCTGCGTGTCAGGCAGCGGTTTCTGCTTCATCCATCTTTTTGAAAGATAATAGCCCGTCCCGATCAGAAACGGAATATATCCCGCCAGCGCGTCTCCAAGCCAGAAGCCGAGACATCCGAGCCCGGCGGCAAATCCCAGAAGCGCGGAAATCCCGATCCGTGCGGCGATCCCGTCAATCAGCGCGACCATAAGGTTCAGGCGCGAATTCCCGGAACCGTTGATCATGGAAAAGCCCATGGTACGGACCGCGGTTCCGAAGAAGTTGACGATGCACGGCAGGATAATGATCGGCGCTGCCAGCAGAACGGCAGCATCCTGTGTAAACAGTTCAAACACCTGTACGGGGAACGCCGCAAGCGCCAGGGAAAACACGAGAGAGATTGACGCGCCGAACAGCAGGACCCATCCGAGTATGCCCCTGACCCGGTCATACCGCCGGGCGCCGAGGTTCTGGCTCATCATGGCGCCGCCCGTCGCGTTGAATGACGCGCCGACCACGTTGATCACGGTCCCGAGCTTGTTGAATATCCCTGCAACCGCGGAATTGATGACACCGTAGCTGTTGATCCAGGAAGTAACGACCATTTTGGAAAAGTTGACCGACGCGGACTGGATCGCCATGGGAATCCCGAGTTTCAGGAGCGCCCTCCTGCATTCGGGGTCCATCCTGAAGCTTTCCGGACGGAAATCAAAATGGAACGCTTCCCTGCGGCGGTAGAGGAACATAATGGAAAACAGGAAACTTATCCCCTGTCCGATCACAGTCGCCAGTGCCGCGCCGAATACGCCCATTCCGAAAAACGCGACGAACAGCACATCCAGAACCGTGTTCAGGACTGCCGCGATGGAAATGAATAGAAACGGCCTTCTGGAATCCCCCATTCCTCTCAGGATCGCGCTCACGATGTTATATCCGTAGATGAACACAAGTCCCGCCGCGCAGGTTGTCACATAGCGGAGCGCGTCCGCGTACGATTCCGGAGGGGTGTTCAGAACGTCCAGTATCCCGCGGCGGAACAGGATGCAAAGAACGGAAACGGTCGCCGCGACCGCGAAAAGAAAGGTAAAGGTGGTCCCGATCATTTTCCGGATATCGTCTTCCCGCTTTTCCCCTACCAGGCGGGCGATCAGAATCTGCCCCGCGTTGGAAAAGCCGATGGACAGAAAGGTCAGGAAATGAAGCACTTCGCCTCCGATGGAAACCGCGCTCATTCCCGTCCCGCCGAGCACCTGTCCGACAACGATCATATCGACGATGTTGTAAACTGCCTGCAACGCGTTGGAAAGAAGCAACGGCAGCGTGAACGAAAGCAGGAGCTTCGGAATGCTCCCTTCCGTCAGATCGCGTATCAAGCTGTTGTTCCTTCTTTGCGTAGGCGACACCTCTTAACCATGCCATTATAACAAATTCCGCCGTCCATACCAAACGCCGGAAACGATTGTCCGGCATCCGAAAAGAAGCAGAACAGAAACTGCCCCGCTACGCTTCCGTATCGGGGCAGGCCGCTTCGTCATAAAAAAACTGATTACAGCTGGTAATGGATGAACGCTTTTCTGAAATCCGCCGCTTTCGTTCTGGAACAGAACAGGATCTCGCCGGTCTTCAGATAGATCTCATAGGAACTGCTCTTGAAAAACCGGACATTCATGAGATTAACGACCGCGCCGGACATGTACGGGAAGAAGGAATGTCCCAGTCCCTCAATGTTTTCGATCATCGTGTGAAATCCACCGCGGAACGACATGCTTGTGACGGTCGTTCCGTCGATCAGATGAAAACACGCGGTGCGGTCCACCTTTTCGATATACAGGATATCCCTGACCGGAATGATGCAGTCCCCGCTGCGGGACTTGACCAGCACGACCGTACGCTGCGTAATGGATCTGCAGATCTCGTCCAGCGCTTTATTCAGATCCTCCTCCGGGACTGGTTTCAGAAAATACCGGTAGGGCTGCACCTCGAACGACTGAAACACATAGTCCGGTGACGCAGAAACGAAAATGATTTTTCCGTTGAACCCTCTGGAACGCAGTGCTCTCGCCGTTTCAAGACCGGAGCCGGTCTCCGGATCGATATCCAGAAAATATAGATCGTATTCGCCGGACTCGTCGACCGCTTCCAACAATCCGCGTCCCGTTTCAAAACAGTCCCACAGAATCTCCCTGTTGGTATTATCCCTGTAGGCGCTGAGCAGGTCTTCCATTCTGTTGTCCGCTGCTTCTTCTGCGCCGCAGATGGCTATCTTGAGCACGTACCGTCATTCCCTCCGAAAAACTGGTGAATATCGAATATCATAACACAAAAAGGAGCGTTTTTGAAATACGCTCCTCCATCTCATCCGATCGGAATGAGCAGTTTCCATCCCGGAATGATCAGATCGGGATCCTTGATCCTTTCGCTGTTCAAAAATACAAGCTCCCTGACCGTGGTATTGAACCGTTTCGCGATTGCGGACAGAGTGTCTCCCTTTTTGACTGTATAGATATAGAACCTGGTCCCGGCGCCTCCCGTAACGTTCTCAAGGTCTTTCTTCGTGGCTTCCTTCAAATCTTCCAGCATTTTCTCCGCCTCCTTTCTTTCGCGCGTATGGGCATAAAGGGGAATAATTCCCCCCAGTACCATTTTATATGCTCCTTCTTCTCCTGCCTACCGCGGATTTGGTGAAAAACCGCTTATATTTGGTGCAGTATTCCGGAAAGAATGATAGAATAGAAAACGGCATGTGACCCGCATGCCTGGTATAATATGCATCTGTGCGGAGTAAACGAATGCTTGAACTGAAATCCATTTCTTACACGGTCTGTCCTGAAGATCAGGAAAAGCAGATCATCGAAGACCTCAGCGTGACGATCGGTGACAACCGGTTCGTCGTAATTACCGGGCCGAACGGCAGCGGAAAATCAACACTTGCGAAACTGATCATGGGCGTGTATCCCGCTTCCGGCGGACAGATCCTGCTCGACGGGGAGGATATTACCGGTCTGAGCATCACGGAACGTGCCAAAAAGGGCATCAGTTTCGCGTTTCAGGCCCCGGTCCATTTTAAGGGCATCCGTGTGATTGATCTTCTGCGGCTCGCGGTCGGAAAACGTCTTTCCATGGCGGACGCCTGCGAATACCTTTCCCGGGTCGGTCTTTGCGCCAAGGATTATATCAACCGTGAAGTCGACGCCTCTCTGTCCGGCGGGGAACTGAAGCGGATCGAGATCGCCACCGTGATTGCCCGAGGAACGAAGTACGCCATCTTTGACGAGCCGGAAGCCGGAATCGACATCTGGAGCTTCCAGAACCTGATCCAGGTATTTGAAAGGCTTCGCAGAGACGTTCACGGCACGGTCGTCATCATCTCCCACCAGGAGAGGATCCTGAACATCGCCGACGACATCCTTGTCATGGAAGCGGGACGAATCAAGCGCTACGGAAAAAAAGATGACGTCCTGCCGGAACTCCTCGGCACAGCGTCGGCTGTCGGCAGTTCCTGCTCGAAGCTTGCTTAAGGAGGCACATCCATGCTTGACGCAATTCAGAAGAGAATGCTCGAAGAGATCGCCGACCTGCGCACCATGCCGGAAGGCGCATACAATATCCGCGCGAACGGCGCTTCCGCCGTGCGGAACACCACGGCCAATATCGACATCCGGTCCAAAACGGATAATCCCGGCATCGATATCCATATCAAACCCGGCACGAAAAACGAAAGTGTCCATATCCCCGTCATTCTGAGTGAAAGCGGACTGAAGGAAACGGTCTACAACGATTTCTATATCGGCGATGGCGCGGACGTGACCATTATCGCAGGATGCGGAATCAACAACTGCGGCAACCAGGATTCGCAGCATGACGGCGTGCACCGGTTTTTCGTCGGTAAAAACGCGAGGATCAAGTACGTGGAAAAACACGTCGGAGAAGGCGACGGCAATGGCAAACGCATCATGAACCCCCAGACGATCATCCATCAGGAAGAGGGCAGCCACGTGGAGATGGAGATGGTCCAGATCAAAGGCGTCGATTCCACCGTCCGCACAACGCACGCCGACCTGAAAGAAGGGGCGTCGCTCATCGTGCGCGAGCGTCTGATGACGCACGGATCCCAACATGCCACCAGCAAGTATGAAGCTGTGCTGAACGGTCCCCATTCCAATGCGGACGTCGTATCCAGATCGGTCGCCCGGGACAGTTCCGAACAGATTTTCTACGCGGATATCATCGGAAACACCGTCTGCAGCGGCCACGCGGAATGCGACGCTATCATCATGGACAAGGCACACGTGGTTTCCGTGCCGAAACTCGACGCGAACTGTGTCGACGCCGCTCTGATCCATGAAGCCGCGATCGGAAAAATCGCAGGGGAACAGCTGATCAAGCTCATGACGCTCGGTCTGACCGAACAGGAAGCCGAAGAGCAGATCATCAACGGTTTCCTGCGCTGACCCCTGTCATCGTATCTGTAGGAAAAGCCGGTCGTCCCTCCTCATCCTGTGAACCGCCGGCTTTCCGCATTTTTTGAGGACGTCTGTCCCGGTATACGGAGAGAATACGCTATGCCTGAACTTTCCAGAAGAATCAATTCCATCATTCCCTCCCCGATCTCCGCGCTGATGGACCGGGCACGCGGGCTTGCAGCCGACGGCTTTCCGGTCATCGATCTGACCGTCGGGGAAACGGGGCTTCCCGTTCCGGACGAGATCAAGTCCGGAGGCATCCGCGCCATCCTTCTGAATCAGACGGGATATACCGCTGCCGCCGGAACGGCGGAGCTTCGGAAAAAACTCGGGGAGAGATACGGCGTCGGACCGGAATGCGTCGCTGTATCCAACGGCGCCAAAACCGTCGTCAGTTCCCTGTTGCTCGCGCTGACCGATCCCGGGGACGAAGTGCTCCTTCCCGCGCCGTACTGGTCCTGCTTCAGGGAGATGATCCGCCTGGCCGGCGCAAGCGACGTCATCCTCCCGTGCAATGCGGAAACGAACTACCTGCCTACGGCGGAAACGGTCCGGGCGGCGTGCACGGGCAGGACCAAAGCCGTGATCGTGAACACGCCCTGCAATCCCGCGGGAACCGTATGCCCGGCGGAAAGGATCCGCGAGATCGCCGCTTTCTGCTCGGAACGCGGAATCTGGCTGATCGTGGACGGGAGCTATGACGGACTTACCTATGCGGGGAACGCGGAAAATCCGCTGCCCCTTCTGAATGATTCGGAACGGAGCGTTACCGTATATGTCTCGAGCGCGTCCAAAACCTTTGCAATGAGCGGCTGGAGGATCGGCTGGTGCGTTGCGGCGCCCTCCGTTGTTTCCGCTCTGTCCCGTGTCTTTACCAACTGCATCGGCAACCCCTCCGCCATCGCGCAGGCCGCCCTTCTAAAGGGCCTGGAAACCTATCCGGCAGCGCCTGAGCAAATCCGGAACGAATGCCGCGAACGCTGCGGATATGTCGCCGAACGCGTACGGAAGACCGGTCGTCTCTCCTGTGCGGATCCGGAAGGCGGGTTGTACGTATTCGCGGAACTCCCGCGCGGCACGGATGACTGGTCGTTTTCGGAACAGCTTCTGGAGGACCGGAATCTCGCGGTCGTTCCCGGTTCCGCTTTCGGGCTTCCGGGGCACATCCGCATCGCGTGCACCCACCCGCTTCCGGTTCTGAAGGAAGCAATGGACCGCTTGGATTCCTTCCTGTCCTCCCGCTGATCCCGGACTGTCCGGATCCTCTCTTTCAAAAGGTCGGAGAAATATAACAAAACCGCGCAGCGGAAGGGCTTTCGGCTCCTGTCCGCCCACGGTTTTCATCTCCGTCAGTGTAACGGGTTGATTCAGTCGACTTCTTCTTTCGATCCGTCCTTGTTTTCCACTTCGACCGTGCAGTCAAATCCGTATGCTGCGATCGCGGCAACGATCACCGCCACGGGAGCGGCAGCAACGCCGACGATTCCGCCGATGATTCCGAGGTTCAGCGGAACGGAAATGATTTCTTCGCCCTTCCGTCTGACCACGACCTTTTTCGCGTTTCCTTTTTTGATGATATTGGTGAGCTTTTCCTTCAGGTCGTCAAGCTTTTTGTTTTCAGCCTTTTTCCCCTTGAGCGCCTCGATCGCCTCGTCGGCGTTTCCGTCCGCCGCTTCAAGAGCCGCCTTGACTTCCTGATAGGACGCCTTGGTCTCTTCCATGACCCGGTCCAGATCTTCAACCGTATAGTTCATTGTTTTTCCTCCTTTTTCGTTTTGAATTCCTTTATGATTCCCGCGGCGTGTCCATGCCGCAGGCTTACAGCAGTTCCCTGAAATACAGGCCGCCGGTCCGCTTGAAGTCGGGCGTTTCCCCTTCGCGGTACAGTTCCAGAACATGGCGGCACTGTTCTTTGGATTCCACCGTGAAATACAGCGTTTCAAAATCCGTATCCGGCATCCGCCGGTCCGCGACATAGACCGGCAAGCAATTCAGCAGCTCGGAAAACTTCCTGTCCCTGCAGAGAAGCGGATACCTCTCACGCATCCGGTCGGTGAGAAATGTCTTCCCGGTGCATCCGCCGCAGCCGTTTCTGCCTTTTCCCGGACAGTTGCGGAATTTCATCAGGGGAAGATAGCCGTATCCCACGAATCCCCGCCGGATTTTCGATCCAACCACGCCCATGTCCCTGTGCGGAAGTTCAAACGACAGCGTAAGGTCTGAGAATCCGTACTGAGCGTACCGTTCGAGCGCTTCCGTGTTCAGGATATTCAGCTCCGGACCGCCGTGAAGGATAAGACCCGTTCCGCGCACCAGTTCGGGAGCGCAGATATTACCCGAGAGAACATGTCCCAGTCCGTCTGCATGCAGTTTTGCAAGGCGGTCTCTGAGCTTCTCGCCGTCCCCTTCCCAGACCAGCGCCGGAAGCTCCGCAATGAGCCTTTCGCCGAACCGCCCGATCAGTCCGGGGTCTTGCTCCAGCAAACGGACCGGAAGGATCACTTCCGTATCCTCTCCGCCGTCAAACACCTGCTCCCCGTCCTCGAAACGGAGCCGGATTTTTTTAATGCCGGGCACATACGCCTCATGTTCCCGGACCGGGGACTGCCGCTTTTGCGGGAGCTCCCTGCACCGGAGACCGGTCAGCGCGTCCAGCGCTTCTCGCCGCATCGCGTTGATCTGTCCCGGCGGAATGGAAATGTCCGGACCGATCTCAGCGTCGAATCCATGCACCGAATAAGGCGTACCGCCCGTTTTGAGCAAGTTTCGCGCGGCGCTTTCCGCTGTCAGCGGCTGCGTCCTTGCCGGCTCCGGGATCTCTCCCTCCGACACGGACGTGTTGACCCCGTCCGTTACGGTCAGAACGGAAGGCTTCCCCGCCTCCGCGTAAAAATGCATATCCACCCGGATGCGCTGCGGGTCCCTGCGGTAAAGCTGTTCAAGGCCGGCAAGCACCTCTTTCGCGGCTGTCACGTCCTCCTTCGTCCGGATTCCGAACATGTCTGCCGTGCGCTTCCCGGTCAGAAAGCCATCGGTAAACCCGCTTCGGGAGAATACCGCGCGCAGGCTGTCCATATCCGGCGTCCCGCCCTCGATCGCCTCCCGGCATGCCGTAACGGCTGCAGCGACATATTCCGCGCGCTTCATCCTGCCCTCGATCTTGACGGAACATACCCCGGCATTCTCCAGGTCGCGGATCCTTCTGACATAGGAAAGGTCCTTCAGAGAGAGAACGTACTCCCTTCCGTCCTTTTCCCAGTTCAGTCTGCACGGCTGCGCGCAAAGACCGCGGTTGCCGCTCCTGCCGCCGATCATGGCGGACATATAACAATTCCCGGATACGCTCATGCAGTGCGCGCCGTGGACGAACACCTCGCAGTCTGCTCCGGTCCTTTCCGTAATGGACGCGATCTCTTCAAGCGTCAGTTCCCTGGCGAGAACGATTCTGTGATATCCCGCGTCCGAGAGAAGGCGCGCGCCCTCCGCGTTGTGGACCGCCATCTGCGTGGAAGCGTGCACCTGAACGGAAGGCCAGCATGCGCGGATATATTCCGCGACGGCAAGATCCTGCGCGATCACCGCGTCCGCGCCGGAAGCGCATGCGATATCCGCCGCCTCGCGCATCTGCGGAAGTTCCCTGTCAAGGATCAGGGTATTAAGCGTGATATGTACTTTCACATCCCGTTCGTGACAGAAACGGATCGTTTCGGACAGGTCCTTGTCAAAGAAATTGTCCGCGTTCCGTCGCGCGTTGAACTGTTTCAGTCCGAAATAGACGGCATCCGCTCCGCAGTAGACCGCCGCCTTCAGCTGTTCGCTCCCGCCGACCGGAGCAAGTATTTCGATTGTCTGCTTTCCGTTCCGGTTCATATTCCTAAGCGTACGCCTGAAAAACCGTTTCCGCAAGTTCCTCCCCCGTTTGCTCCGCTGGGAAACAGGCGCTATAATACAGTTATGGGAAAATCATCGTCCGGCCTCTCCGGCTTCATTGAAAAAACGGACCGGCGCGCCGAATCAAAAGGCCCGCTCGCGAAAACGCTGTGGCAGATCGTGAAGTTTCTGCTTGTCAGCGGTCTTGTCGCGCTTCTCCAGATCGTTCTCGTCAACGTGCTGTTCTTCGCGATGCGCGGCTGGAAGGCACCTCTTCCGGCGTTTCTTTCCGGCATTTTCTCGGAGCGCTCCGTCGGCGCGGGAAACAGCAACTGGGGCTATGTGCTTCCCTTTTTCCTGTCCAATCTGATCGCGAATATCTACGGGTATTTTCAGAACAGGAAAACCACGTTCCGTTCCGATGCCCCGACGGCGAATGTCGCGATCTATATCCTCGTCATGATCTGCCTGATCCTGTTCTCGACATGGCTGCAGGGTGTCGTCGCGAACGCGGTCATGAAAAGCGGATCTGCGTTCTGGTCCGCTCTTGCCCCGACGATCGCCATGGCGTGCGCCGGCACGCTTCAGGCCGTGATCCTTTTCCCCTTGGAGAAATTCGTCCTCCTCAAGGAATCCAGAAACTCCGGAAAGTAACACCGGTCTCTTTTCCGTTTGGAACGTCCGCGTTCCGGCGTTTTTCTGTCTGTCCCGGTTGTCAGGGAAACAGCTCCCGAAACAGGCTGATGAGCGGCATGACGGGCATCAGGACCAGCGCGGTGAGGCATCCGCCGGACGGCTGGTTCTGTCCGCTGTTTCCGCCCTGCTGCGGATAATGGCCGTTGGATGACTGTCCACTCTTGCCGGTGTCCTCATCCCCGTCCTTCTTGTCAAAATCCCCGGAGATCATCTTCATCGCGAACAAATCGTCCATCATCTGTTTCGGATCCTGCATGTTCACCGCCTCCCGTGACTTTTTTCATATTCTATCAGTTCGGAGGGGCTTTTTCAACGCACGCGGCCGGCGGGCCTTTTCCGGTGCCATAGACAAAAGCGCCCCGGAAACATACTTCCGGAGCGCTGCGTTGGCTATGCGTTTTTTCAGATGCGGTAGGTCCAGCCCATGAAGTCTTCGACCGTGCCGGTCTGCATGCCGTAAAGCGTGTCGTACAGTTTCTGCGCGACAGGTCCGACTTTGCCGTCCGCCACCTGGAAGTCCTTGCCGTTGTAGTTCAGCCAGCCGATCGGAGAGATTACGGCTGCCGTACCGCTCGCGAAGATCTCCTTCAGCTCGCCGTTCTTTGAGGCTTCGGTGATCTCGTCGATGGAAAGCTTCCGCTCGGAGATCTTCATGCCCCATTTCTTCAGCAGATTGATGACGGAGTCGCGGGTAATGCCCGGAAGGATCGTGCCGGAATCGAGGGGCGCCGTGATCACTTCATCCCCGATCTTGAAGAAGGCGTTGGACGTTCCGATCTCTTCCACATACTTGTGTTCCTGCGCGTCGAGCCAGAGAACGTCCTTGCAGTCATATTTCAGAGCATCCATGGAAGCACGCATTCCGCCGCCGTAGTTGCCGCCGACCTTGGCGTATCCCGTACCGCCGCGGGCGGCGCGGATGTACTGATCCTGCACATAGATCCTCGTGGTGGACAGTCCGCCGTCGTTGGCCGCATAATACGAACCGGTCGGGCTCAGAATGATCATGAAGCGGTAATGCTTCGCGGGCAGCACGGAGAACGAAACCTCGTCCCCGAAAATGAACGGACGGATGTACAGCGCGGTTCCGGGAGCGGAAGGCACCCAGTCGATATCCTCATGGATCAGGGCTTTGACCGCCGCGAGGAACAGATCTCCGGGAAGCTCCGGAATGCACATACGCTCGTTGGTCCTGGCCATACGCTTGATGTTCATATCCGGACGGAACAGCTGGATGCCGCCGTCGGGCGTTCTGTAGGCTTTCATGCCCTCGAACATCATCTGCGCGTAATGGAGAACGCAGGACGCGGGCTCAATCAGGAATGGCTCGTGGGGAACGATCCTGCCGTCGTGCCAGCCCTGTCCCTCATCATATTCCATCATGAACATATGATCGGTGAAATAACGCGCAAACCCGAGCTTTGTCTCATCTTCCGGGCGCGGACGCGGATGCGTCGTTCTGGTTACAGGAAATGTGTACTCCATAATGAATTCTCCTTCTTTCATATCATTTACAATTATAAAGATCCGGTCTGCGGTCCGCAAACACATTGATCGAATTTCTGATTCCGTTTACGACCGAAAAATCACACTCCGCGGTCAGGATCTCCTCCTGCTCGCCCGCGTCGGCAAGGCGAACGCCCCACGGATCCAGAATGGCCGAGTTCCCGCCGTAACGGGTCTCTCCCGCGGTTCCGCAGGAATTACAGCATACGACGAACATCTGATTTTCGATTGCCCTCGCTGCAGTAAGCGTTCTGAGATGCGCCGTGCGCACGTTCGGCCACTGGGAAACCATGAACATCAGGTCCATGCCGGGAAGCGACATGCTACGGATCAGTTCCGGAAAGCGCACGTCATAGCAGATGATCACGCCGCACGGGATTCCGTCAAGGGTAAATCTGCACAGATGGTCTCCGGCGGTAAAGAAGCGGTCCTCCCCCATCGGGGTGAAAAGATGCGTTTTATCGTACGACGCGACGCACGCGCCAGAACGGTCAAAAACGAAACAGGTATTGTAGATCTTCCCGCCGCGTTCGTTGGCAACGCTGCCGGCAACGATATTGACCGAGCAGGAAGCTGCCATCCCGCCGATCTCTTTCCTGACCCGCTCGCCGTCCCGGTCGGAAAGCGTCGCAAGGTCTTCCTTCGGGAAAAAGCCCGTGTTCCACGTCTCGGGAAGTACGACCGTATCGGGACGCTCTTCTGAAACGGCCCTTTCGATCAACTCCCGCGCGTGCGCGAAATTCCGGTCCGGCTGTCCCAGCTGCATATCCATCTGAATACAGCTGATCCTCATGACACGTACTCCTTCCCTGCGCGGATGGCTGCCATGTTGGAGTCAAACAGATCCGCCTTTCTTGCAGGAATCACCTTGTGCAGTGCGTCCGCGATGCCTTGCTCGTTCACGCATCCCGTCTTTTCAATGACCGCGCCTAGCAGGATCATGTTCGCGAGTCCCCCGATGTTCATATCCATGGCCATCTGGGTGGCGGGCACGTACACTGCCGTCACATCCGTCCGCTGCACTTTTCTTGTGATCAGGGAGGAGTCCACAAAGATCATGCCTCCCGGTCTGACCGTGCTCTCGTATTTGTCCAGAGACGGCGTGTTCATCACCATCAGGATGGTGGGATGCTGCACGATTGGCGAGCCGACCGGCGTATCGCTCAGGATAACGTTGCAGTTGGCCGTGCCGCCGCGCATCTCAGGACCGTAGGACGGCAGCCAGCTGAGTTCCCTTCCCTCGAGCAGTCCCGCGTAAGCAAGGACCTTTCCGGAAAAAAGCAGTCCCTGTCCGCCGAATCCGGCAATGATAATCTCGTTGTTCTGCATATTCAAGCCTCCTTGCTGTGTCCCTGTAAACTCCGAGCGGATACTGCGGAAGC
>JAFPXU010000029.1 GCA_017394605.1 Clostridia bacterium
ACGGGGAGCGGACCGACCAGTTCCCGGACCTTCTCGTCACGGTGCTCGTCGAAGAAGTCCAGCGCAAAAAGGGCCTCGGAAACATCCGCGGGCAGGTCCGCCACCGCGCGGTACGTGACGCCGTCCTTTTCAAACACATAGGCGAAATGCTTTTCGCTGAACCCGTTGTCGTTGCTGTCATAGAAAAAGACGTCGCCCATGGTATCGAGGCTGGCAGGCTCCGCGGCGGGCGCCGGCTCCTGTGCCGTTTGTGTTTTGGGTGCGCTGCAGGCGGCAAACACGCCGAGCAGGCAGGCCGTCAGCATAAGGCTGACCAGAATCCGAAATCTCGTTTTCAATGCCGTATCCTCCGTTGTGTGTTCAGGAGTAGAAGGTCTGATCCGTCCTGGCGATGGAAAAGGCAACGAGGAACGCGAGGTCCAGGTCCTTCTCCTCGCAGGTCACGTCATAGTAACGGTCTACGGTCAGGAACGACTTCCCGCTCGGGGAGGAGTTGGCTATGGTCGCAAGCGGCGCTCCCCTGAAGGTCACGTCGTAGCGCATGCCCAGCTTCTCGCCGGAGACATTGGATTCGATGCGGACGCCCAGGTCGTGCAGATAGTCCCAGATCTTCTGCCCGTCAAACTTGAAGTAGGACCGTTTCGACAGGATGCTGAGCAAGCCGCCGCCTTCCTGCTCCAGAGTCACGGTCTTTCCGACCTTGTGCTCCTCGGTCCGGTTCGTGATGCGGTTGATGAATTCAAAGGGTGACGCGAAAAGCAAAGAGAACTTCGTCATCTTCCCTTCGTAAACCGTGTTTCCGTCCGCGTCTTCCAGATAGAACGCCTCCTTCGCCGTTTTCAATACCGGCTTCAGAAGATACTTATTTGCCATAGGTTCCCCACTCCTTTTCCTGTTGTTTCATTCTTGTATGTCTTTTGACGGCACTGACGCCGCTGACGATTCCGGCCGCGCAGGCACCGATGCCGGCAGCGATGACGATCAGCGGGATCAGAAGGCTTTTGGTCTGGGTGATCCTGCCGGGATCATCCGGATCATAAAAGACGGTGATCCTGTCCCCCGCCGCATGCTTTGACATGCCGGGAAGCTCCTCTTCGTATTCTTTGCCGTCCACGGTATACCGGATCCGAAGCAGATAGGTTTCATCCTCGTGGGTTCCCCCGGCGTCCGCGGACGCAGCCTTCTCCGGTTCGGCGCTCATCACCGTCGCTTCGGTCTCCAAATAGTTCCGGTTCTGTTTGCTCGCGCCGAAAAAGACGATGCCGGCGACGATAAGAATAATCCCTGCCGGGATCAGAAACCGCGCGGCGGCAGATTCACGGATGAACGTCAGGATCCTGTTCATCGTTGTCCTCCTTTTTTATCATGATCGATACAGTCGCTTCCGTTTCTCCGCAAAAGGATCATCTCCTGTACGGGATCACCTTTTCCTCCGGGTGCAGCCGGAAATACTCGTTCCACTCCATCATTTCCCCGTCGCCGTACACGACCCAGGCGTGCTTCGCCTCGTCCGCGACGAAGTGGTCGGAATACGCGTCGCTGTAGAAGTTGTCGATATCCTCCGTGTTGTAGAGCAGCTTGAAGTTGACGAGCTTGCCTTCCGCGACGGCGAACTTGCCGGTGCACTTGCCGGTATAGCGGTCCATCTCCGTCGCGACCAGCCCGGTCAGCCCGAGCCGCTTCACGATCGGCTCCATGATGAACCGGGGCGTGCCGGAGGCGATCACGTCGTCCGACCGCTTGACGGTTTCGTACCAAGGCATCATGTACTGCTCCACCTCGTCCCAGTATTCCTCCAGGATCCGGTCCAGGTTGTCGGTCTTGTGGATCCTGTGCAGGATCTTATACTCGGATTCGCGGGTCGTCGTCTTGTCCAGAATGCGGAGTTTTAAAAGCAGCTCGTTCCATTTGTAGTTGATCTTGTACCAGAAATAGCCCTTCCGCTTGAACATGAAATCGAAGAAGCGGTCCTCGCTGTCCCCATAGAATATCGTCTTGTCAAAATCGTAAACGTTCATGCTTTTCCTCCGCGCCGGAAAGAAGCAATGTATCATCCGGCTGTTTTTCTGTTCGATTCAGTATAAGGCAAATCAAATTGCGGGCGCAACGGAAATTCAAAACCGTTCAGAAAATGACGGGATGCCGTATGCCGTCAGCCGAATATCCTGCCGAAATCCTTCCGCATGGAAACGGGCAGCCATCCGTTTTTCCGGCAGAGGCGGATCCCCTGCTCCGTTCCGTAGCAGCGCTCCCGTTCCCCGTCGTCATGGAGGATGTACACCGAAAGCGCCCGGTATCTCCCGTTCGACAGGGCCCAGTTCAGCATGGCTTCGTCCGGCAGGTCGTTCCCGATCGCCAGCACGGGCGTCTTCCCCGTCTCGCGCATGACGTTCTCGCATTTCCCGTCGTCGATGTTCAGGTTGACGACGCGCTCCGTCTGTTCCATCCGGAACCGGTTCCCCGTTCCCTTCCGCGCGATCTCAAAGTCCATCCCGATGCATCTTGCGTACGGGATCCCCTCGTTCCGGAACGTGAACAGTTCGTGGCAGACGGCGTAGATCGTGTTCCTGCCCGATCCCGAGACGACGTGAAAGCGGAACCCGTTCTCCGTCAGGAAAGCGTAAAGCTCCTGCATCGGAACGTAGGCCATCCCCGTAAACGGGACGCCCGGCGTGTATTCCTTTTCCATCTGCGCCGCGATCAGTCCGCACGCTTCCTCCACGGTCAGCCCGCTGAAGGCGAGGCCTGCCACTTTGAAATAGGCGTCCCAGTACGCGCCCTCTTCCGAGCGGTCCGGATCCGGATCCGCCGCGAGCCTTTCCGCGAGCCGGTCATAGGTGTGAAGAAGCGACTGCACGCTTTCTGACGACGGAAAGCGCTCGTTCAGGACATGGCGCAGCAGTTCGATCTCGATCCAGCCCGGCACATCGATCCCGCCGTTCTCCCCGACCAGCGTCCCGTCGAAATCCGAGACCGCAATCCGGTCTTCCGCGGGGATATGGTCTTTGAAGTCAGGATCGGTGACGCTTTTCACATAGGACAGTATGGTTTCCTTTGTTTCCGTGTTTCTCCAGGACGGAAGCGGGTCATATTTCAAGAACGTATCCTCCGTTTCGGGCTGTTTTCCCCGGATAAAAGTATAACCCGCGGACGCCCTCCGGGGCAACGGGTGATGCGAAGCGTCCGGGTCACAGCAAAACACGGCCCCGTCCTGCGGAACCGTGTTTTATGAATCCTGATTGTCCCTGTCCGTCAGGTCTCGTCGATCTCCCGGACCACGTCAATGATCGTATTGTCCCGGTAAAGCACCAGACCGACGACCCGGTCCTTATACCGGATCGGCGCGGGCTCGCCGACGATCTTCTCCGCCTTCAACCGCAGCTCTTCGATCGTGAACAGCCGGATCCCGGCCTCGGTGAACCGGTCGATGAGGTCCTGCCTTCTCGGATTGACCGCGATGCCCTGCTCCGTCACCACGACGTCGACGACCGCTCCCGGCGTGACGACCGTGTTGACCTTCTTCACGATGGTCGGGATGCGGCCGCGGGTCAGCGGCGCTACGACGACCGACATCTTCGCGCCCGCCGCCGTGTCCGGATGCCCTCCGATCGCGCCGCGGATCACGCCGTCCGAGCCGGTAAGAACGTTGACGTTGAAGTCCGTGTCGATCTCGAGCGCGGAAAGCACGACGAAGTCCAGCGCGTTGACCGCGCATCCGCCGTTGTCGTACCCGGCGTAAAAACGCCCGTCGATCTGCGTATGGAAACGGTTGTTCTTCAGCGAGTTCGCCGAAACCAAATCGAACGACTGGACGTCGAGGATCTTGTCGATCAGGCCCGCCTCGTGCATTTCAACGATCTGCCCGGTGATGCCGCCGAGCGCGAAATGGGCGTGGATCTTTTTCCGCTCCATCTTTTCCCTGAGGAACCGCGCGGTCGCAAGCGAGGCGCCGCCTGTGCCCATCTGCAGCGAGAAACCGTCATAGAAACATCCGGAGTGCTCGATCACGTCCGCCGCGGTCTTCGCGATCAGCAGCTCTTTCGGGTTCTTCGTGTACCGCGTCGCCCCGCTCATGATGCCCGCGGGATCGCCGATGTTCTCGACGGGAACGATGTAATCGACCTGGATGCCCGGAATGCCGTACGGGGCGTTGGGGTACGGCACGAGGTGATCGGTCAGGATGACGACCTTGTCCGCGTACTGCGCGTCGACCTTGGCGTAACCGAGGGATCCGCAGATGGTGGCGTTCTCCTCGTCGCGGTTGTATCCGTTCGCGTTGCCCATCGGGTCGCAGGAAGGCGCTCCGAGGAACGCGACGTCGATATGCAGCTCCCCGCGTTTGATCGCCGCGGCGCGGCCGCCGTGCGAGCGGAAAACGACAGGATATTCCATCAGGCCGCGGGACACCTCTTCGGCAAGTTCCCCGCGCATGCCGCTCGTTTCAATGCGGGTCACGACGCCGTTTTTGATGTGCTCGATCAGCGGCGCGTGGCAGCTCGCCAGCGAACTTGCCGCGACCGTCAGGTTTTTGAATCCCATCTTCGCGATCTCTTCCATGACCATGTTGACGATATAGTCGCCGTTGCGGAAATGATGATGGAAGGAGATCGTCATGCCGTCCCTTAATCCGGTCTTCTCGATCGCCTCGCGGATGGAGCCGAGGATCTTCTCACGGTGTCCCATGCTCCCCTTGTAGATCAGCGCCTTGGATGCGTCGAACCGTCTGTACTGTTCACACCCCGTAAACTCTCTGAACTGCTCCATATTCAATCCTCCCATCTCCCGCCGGACGCCATTCTGGCGAGCTCCAGCAGATACCGCGCGCGCTCGACGACCGGTTTGTCGATCATCTTGCCCTTGATCGACGCGACGCCGCTGCCTCTGGCGTTGGCTTCCTCGATCGCGTCAATAATTGCCTGCGCCTTTTTGAGATCCTTCTCGCTCGGCATGAACACCTTGTGAAGCGGCTCGATCTGCCGCGGGTTGATGACGCTCTTGCCCGAGAATCCCATCTTCCGGATGAGGGTCGCTTCCGCGATGAATCCTTCCTCGTTGTTGATGTCCGAATAAACGGTATCCAGCGCGTCGATCCCCGCCGCGCGGGCCGCGTTCAGGATCATGCCGCGCGCAAAGAACAGCTCGGTGCCGTCGCTGCGGGTCGTTTTGAGGTCGGTCACGTAGTCCTCCGCGCCGAGCGCGATCCCGATCAGACGCTTGGACGCCTTTGCGATGGACTGCGCGTTCAGCACGCCTTCGGCGCTTTCGATGGCGGCCATCATGCCGGTCCTGCCGACCGGAATGCCCGCCTCGCGCTCGATGCGCTCGATCTCGCGTTCGCAGTCGATGATATCCTGCGCCGTCTCGGTCTTGGGCAGGCGGATCACGTCCGGCTTCGCGCGCACGATCGCTTCCAGGTCCTTGATGCCGAGGCCGCTCGAGAGATCGTTGATCCGTACGACCAGTTCGGTGTCGCCGTAATCCAGCGTGGTCAGCGCGTTGTACACAAGGAACCGGGCCGTATCCTTTTCGGTATACGCGACGGAATCCTCAAGGTCGAACATGATGCTGTCCGCGCCGTAGATCCCGGCGTCCTTGATCATGCCCGGGTTGTTTCCGGGCACAAACATCATACTCCGGCGAAGTCTCATGCCTTTGTCCTCCATTTGTAGTCCGTGCACTCCGCCGCGCGGTACGCCGCGGCCGCGGTCCGCGCCCGGACGGTGCAGTCCAGCGCGCCCTTGTCGACCGCTTCGACGCGCGCCTTTCCGACGCCGAGGTCCGAAAGCGTGTCACGGATGACTTTTTCGATCTGCTTGCCGTACTGCGCCATCACGCTCGAAGTCAGCACGACCTCCACCCCGTCCTGTTCGGCGGGTTCGATCGTGACGATGATGTCGCTCGATTCCACGGTGCCGGCCGATGCGGTTTTGACGATCTCCATCTTCTCAGGCCTCCAGTTTCTGTTCCAGACGGGAACGGATGGCGCGGATGAAGTCGATCGTGTTGACCGAAGTGGGGACCATCCCTTCGACCAGGTTGACAAGGTCCTTGGTCATGATGCCGTCGTTCA
>JAFPXU010000158.1 GCA_017394605.1 Clostridia bacterium
CGCCACCATGGTCACGGAGGACCACCTGCTGCTGCACGCGGCGAACGTCTCTGCCGCGATGGGCGCGATGGCGGAACATTTCGGCGCGGACAAGGAACACTGGGAGGCGGTCGGCTGGCTGCACGATTACGATTATGAAAAGTATCCGGAGGAGCATCTGAAGCATACGGAGGAGCCGCTCCGCGCGCTCGGCGTGCCGGAGGAGGACATCCGCGCGATCCTGTCCCACGGCTACGGCATCTGCACGGACGTGGAACCTCTGACGGATATGGAGAAGAGCCTGTTTGCCGTGGACGAGCTGACCGGCATCGTCCAGGCGGCTGCCAGGATGCGCCCGAACGGGATCACGGACATGGAGGTCAAAAGCTTCATGAAAAAGTGGAAGGACAAGGGCTTTGCTGCCAAGTGCAACCGCCCGCTGATCCTGCAGGGCTGCGATATGCTCGGCATGGAGATCCGCGACCTTGCGGAGATCGTGATCGGGGGGATGAAGGCGCACGCGGAAGAGCTGCGGCTCACAGGGAACTGATCCGGGAAGGCCCGGCGGAGAAATGGAGGAAGACATGAAAACGGCAGTCGTGTATTATTCCATGGGTGGCAGCGTTCGGTACGTCGCGGAAAAGATCGCGGAGGCTGTGCACGCGGACGTCGTGCAGCTGGCCCCGGTCAAGCCGTATCCGGATCACGGATCGCCAGCATTACCACGGTCGCGACGCCGCACCGCGGATCCGCCGTACTGGATAAACTGTTTAAGATCCCGCGTCCCGTCTGGAACTCGGCTGCCTTCGCGGTAAACAACTGGATCAGGATCATGGGGGACAAGAAGCCGGATTTTCTGAAGCTCTGCGAGGACTTCACCACCGAACGGATGCGCGTATTCAACGGGAACAATCCGGACGTGCCGGGCGTGTACTACCAGAGCTTTGCGTGCGTGATGGGACATCCGTTTTCGGACATCAACCTTTCGACCGCGAACGAGGTGATCCGCCGCTTCGAGGGGGAGAACGACGGTCTCGTGTCGGTGGAGTCCGCGAGATGGGGAGAGGATTTTACGATCCTCCGCTCGAACGGGTTCCGGGGCATCTCGCATCTGGACGCGATCGATTTTCGGAGGTCCCCGCTGACCCGAAAGACGGGACCCGGCGTGTCGGATATCTGCGACGTGTATACCGGCATCGTGCGGGGGCTGAAGGAGAAAGGCTTTTAGAGGAAAGAACATGAAATATACGGATATCAACGCGGAAACGATCGACCGGTGGGTCGCGGAAGGATGGGAATGGGGGAAGCCCATCTCCCATGAAGCATTTCAGGATGCGCTGAACGGGAAATGGAGCGTGCTGCTCACGCCCGTAAAGCCGGTCCCGAAGGAATGGTTCCCCGACCTGAAGGGGAAGCGCGTGCTCGGCCTGGCTTGCGGCGGAGGCCAGCAGATGCCGGTTTTCGCCGCCCTGGGCGCGGAATGCACCGTGCTCGACTATTCCGAACGGCAGCTTGAAAGCGAGCGGCTCGTTGCCGAACGCGAGCATTACGGCATCCGCATCGTCCGGGCGGACATGTCGGAACGGTTCCCGTTTGAGGACGGATCCTTCGATTTGATCTTCCATCCGGTCTCCAACTGCTATGTCCGCGACGTGGATCATGTGTGGAGAGAGTGTGCGCGCGTGATCCGGCCGGGCGGTCTGCTGATGGCCGGACTGGACAACGGCATCAATTACCTGTTTGAGGGCGACGAGTCCCGCATCACGGGCTCGCTCCCGTTCGACCCGCTGTCCGACCCGAAGCAGATGGAGATACTGGAAAGGGACGACTGCGGGATCCAGTTCTCGCACGGCATCGAGGAGCAGATCGCGTGGCAGATCCGTGCGGGCTTTGAGCTGATGGATGTCTACGGGGACACGAACGGCGAGGGATTCCTGAAGGAGCACGGCGTGCCGACGTTCTGGGCGACGCTCGCAAAAAGGAAAGCGCGTTCCTGAACAGACAGGGGGAGACGGCATATGCTGGTCAGGATCACGGACTACGGCTCCGTGGACGAGCGGAAGCTCATGGACATATACGGGGAGAGCAACTCGGACAATACGGCCTTTTTCTGCCCGGATGAAACGGACCCGGAAAAAGCGGTGCGGAAGGTCGAGGAGGGATTCCTGGACTTTCTGAAGAATGGGTTCCTGGTAAGGCCCGGAAACACCGTCTGGGTACTGGAGGAGAACGGCGCATGGGTCAGCGCGCTCAGGACCTCGAGGATCTCCGACGGGCTTTATTATCTGGAAGCGCTGGAGACCAGACCGGACAGCAGACGCGCCGGATACGGTTCCGCACTCCTGTCCGAGGTCATTTCCGCGCTGAAGGAAACGGGTGCGTTCCGGCTCTGCGACTGCGTCGGCAAGGGGAACGCGGCTTCGCTCCGGACACATGAGAAATGCGGGTTTGAAATTATATCCGAAGAAGGGTACGATTACCTTGAAGGGGAACCGGATCCCGGTTCCTTCGGACTGGAATACAGGTATCCGCACGGTGCGGACGCATAACGGAAGATTCAGAGGAGGAAGAAATATGAGCAAGAAGGCAGTGATCATTTCGACAAGCCCGAGGCATGACAGCAATTCGCATGCGCTCGCGGAGGCGTTCGCAAGAGGTGCCCAGGAAGCGGGGAACGAAGTGGAGCTTATTTCCCTCAGGGGAAAGAAGATCGCGTTCTGCCTGGGCTGCTTCGCGTGCCAGGAAAAGGGTTCGTGCGTCATCCGGGACGACGCCGTCGGGATCGAGGAGAAGGTTCTGGAGGCGGACGTGGTCGTCTGGGCGACGCCGATCTACTATTACGAGATGTCCGGCCAGATGAAGACGCTGATCGACCGGCTGAATCCGCTTTTCCCGAAGGATTACCGGTTCCGGGATGTCTATCTGCTCGCGACCGCGGCGGACGATTCCGAATCGACCCCGGACCGCGCCGTCGAAGGCGTGAAGGGCTGGGTCGAGTGCTTTGAAAAAGCTGCATTCAAAGGCAGCGTGTTCTGCGGCGGCGTGAATGATCCCGGAGATATCCGGAAGAACGAGAAACTGGACGAAGCGTACCGCTTGGGTCAGATGATCTGACAACAGCGGCTTATTCTGAATGATTGAATACGGTGATATATTTAATGCGGAAGATCCGAAAAACGGGTCTTCCGTATTGCTTCAGGGCCTCTGAAGGAAATTGCGGATTAGACTGGGATATGATATGACCGCGGTGTTTTCCGGATTAGAGCCGGATCGATCAAGTTCTTTCTTGCACCATTCGTCATTCTTGTGCGCGGTTATCCTTTCTAAATCTGAAACTCACGGTGATTTTTCCGAAATATTACAAGAACTCGCCTTGATTTTTCCGAAAGTCATATAGAACTCGCCTTGATTTTTCCGAAAATATAGCGTATTATATGTTTGGAGGAATGCAAAATGGAATTAAAAAGACACATAGATAAGTGGCTTCTGGAGTGGAAAGGAAACCGTAATCATAAGCCCGCACTGGTAAGAGGCATAAGACAATCGGGAAAAACGCATTCGATCAGACTGTTTGCTGAGAACCATTATCAAGTTGTGATCTATCTCAATTTTTGGGACAGACCTGATCTGATTGATGTATTTGACGGCGAATTGGACGCGGATACGATCATTCGAGAGTTGTCCGTGAAGATGCCGCTTCCTCAATTACAGGACGGGACTACGGTATTCATTTATGACGAGGTTCAGGAGTGTCCGAGAGCTCTTTTATCATTAAAGACAGCAGCAAATGAGAAGAGATTCGACTTTATTGCTTCAGGTTCTTATCTGGGTGTTACTGGATATGTCGTTTCTGACGATACACCCAAGCCCGTAGGTTGCACGGATGAATTTGATATGAGGACTCTGGATTTCGAAGAGTTTCTCTGGGCGAAAGGGTATACGAACAAAGAACTGTCTTACATCAGGGAAGCGTTTGAAACTCAAAAACCTTTGTCTAAATCCATGCATGGTTCTTTTACCTCTTTATTTAGGGAATATCTGTGTATCGGGGGATTTCCGGAAGCGGTCTGCAATTATTTGGAGACGAATAATATCTATTCGACGATTCAGATTACCAGAAGAATCACCAGGAATCTGCAGGACGACTTTGGAAGACGTCGGGGAAGAGACAATAGACCGCTGTTCAACGCAAACGAGGTAGCAAGGATCAGGAGCGCGTTCTCGCTGATACCGTCATTTCTTGGAAAAGAAAACAAGAGATTCATCCTTTCGAAGATTACTGGCAAAGGAGCAAAAGATGCGGGAAAAGATGCGCTTGATTATCTGAAGGATGCAGGTGTCATCATGAAAGTCCATAACCTGCATGTTCCCGCGACCCCGCTTTCGGTCAATGTGATTCAAAATCAGTATAAAGTATTTGCGACAGACATCGGCATGCTAGTGGGAATGCTGGAAGACGGAACGACGGATGCGATACTGTCCGGAAAGCTGGGAATGGGAAAGGGCGTGATATATGAATCGATCATCGCTGACGCTCTATACAAACGAGGAGGAAGGGTTTTCTACTTTTCTAAAGAAAGCAGGCTGGAACTGGACTTTGTCATCAATTATCACGGTGAATCTACAATTCTTGAGGTTAAGGCGGCAAATGGTAATACCAAGAGCGCTAAAACAGTGATGGCAAATCCCGACCATTACGGGGAAACGCGACTGATTCGGATCAAAGATTCAAATTTGTCTGTTACCGACAGCATACTGACGATCCCACATTACATGGCATTTCTTTTATTTGAATGGAGAACAACATTGCCAACAGAATAAAGAATCAGCACCGGTCAACAATAGGCCGGTGCTGCTGTTTTCGGAACGAAAGCGGGATATCGCATCAGTCTCCCTGATGGATCGTGATCTGCGGGAACGGGATACCGATGTCCTTTTCCATGAAGAGGACACGGAGCTCCCTGTTCAGGCGGCGGCGCGCGACGTAGACATTCTCCTCGTCGCAGGCGACGGTGAAACGCAGAACGACAGCGGAATCCGCAAGGCTTTCCACGCCCTTGTACTCGGGGACACCGAGAAAGACGTCACGGTTCCGCTCCAGCATGCCGGGCAGAGCCTCCTTTATGATCTCTTCCACGCGCGGGATGCTCTCCTCGTAGGTGATCCCGATATCGGAGACCGCAAGAGATTCCGCCTTGGAACGGTTCTGGAAGTTGCGGATGTCGGAGTTGTTCACGACCTTGTAGTTTCCGCCGGGATCGACGATCGTGGTCGTCCGGACGCCGACGCGCTTTACGGTACCGCGGAAGTCATCCAGGATGATGATGTCGCCGACGTTGTACTGGCCTTCCAGTACGATGAACAGGCCGGAGATCACGTCCTCAATGAGACGCTGCGCTGCGAAGCCGATGATCAGGGTGATGATACCGAGACTGGCGAACGCGGCGGTCGGGTTGAGACCGAGAATGGTCAGCGCCCACACGATGCCCAGGATTACACCGAGATAGGTGATGATGTTGCTCAGAAGCTCGTTCACCGTACGTGCACGGTTGTTTTTGCTGGCGGTTTTCAAAAGCAGGCAGATGAGCCGGACGATGAGATAGGTAAGGGCCAGCGCCCCGAGCGCGGCGAGCACTCTGGCGATCGTCAGGGAGGTTTCACCTCCGCCATTGGAAAAGATGCCGGAATACGCCTCGCGGAGCTCTTCGCTCACGGGACCGAGGATATCCGTATTTCCTGCGAGAATGACGAACACGAGAAGCACCAGCGCGACGATCAGTGCGACGGTGTTGCCGCGTGATTTTTTCCTGC
>JAFPXU010000030.1 GCA_017394605.1 Clostridia bacterium
ACGGGGAGCGGACCGACCAGTTCCCGGACCTTCTCGTCACGGTGCTCGTCGAAGAAGTCCAGCGCAAAAAGGGCCTCGGAAACATCCGCGGGCAGGTCCGCCACCGCGCGGTACGTGACGCCGTCCTTTTCAAACACATAGACGAAATGCTTTTCGCTGAACCCGTTGTCGTAGCTGTCATAGAAAAAGACGTCGCCCATGGTATCGAGGCTGGCAGGCTCCGCGGCGGGCGCCGGCTCCTGGACCGTTTGTGTTTTGGGCGCGCTGCAGGCGGCAAACGTGCCGAGCAGGCAGGCTGTCAGCATCAGGCTGACCAGAATCTGAGATCTCGTTTTCAATATCATATCCTCCGTTGTGTTTTTACGTGTTCAGGAATAGAAGGTCTGATCCGTCCTCGCGATGGAAAAGGCCACGAGGAACGCGAGGTCCAGGTCCTTCTCCTCGCAGGTCACGTCATAGTAACGGTCTACGGTCAGGAAGGAGTTCCCGCCGGGAGAGGAGTTGGCTATGGTCGCGAGCGGCGCTCCTTTGAAGGTCACGTCATAGCGCATGCCCAGTTTCTCGCCGGAGACATTGGATTCGATGCGGACCCACTGGTCATGCAGGTAGTCCCAGATCTTCTGACCGTCATACTTGAAGTAGGACCGCTTTGACAGGATGCTGAGCAGGCCGCCGTCTCCCTGTTCCACCGTAACGGTCTTGCCGACTTTATGCTCCTCGGTCCGGTTCGTGATGTGGTTTATGAATTCAAAGGGCGACGCAAAAAGCAGGGAAAACTTCGTCATCTTCCCTTCGTAAACCGTGTTTCCGTCCGCGTCCTCCAGATAGAACGCCTCCTTGGCCGTTTTCAGAACCGGCTTCAGAAGATACTTATTTGCCATATGTTCCCCACTCCTTTTCCTGTTCTTTCATTTTTGCATATCTTTTGACGGCATGGATGCCGCTGATGATCCCGGCAGCGCACGCACCGATACCCGCGGCGATGATGATCAGCGGGATAATAAGGCTTTTGGTCTGGGTGATCCGGCTGGGATCGTCCGGATCATAAAAGACGGTGATCCTGTCCCCCGCCTCATGCTTTGACATGCCGGAAAGGTCCGATTCGTATTCTCTGCCGTCCACGGTGTACCGGATCCGCAGAAGATAGGTTTCATCCGCCGGGGTTTCCCCGGGATCCGCGGCCGCAGCCTTCTCCGGTTCGGCGCCAATCACGCTCGCTTCGGTCTGCCTGAAGTTCTGGTTCTGTTTGCTTACGCCGAAAAAGACGATGCCGAAGACGATGAGAATGATCCCTGCCGGGATCAGAAACCGCGCCGCGGCAGATTCTCGGATGATTGTTATGATTTTGTTCATCGTCATCCCTCCTTTTTCATTATGTCCGATACGGAATCAAGCAGGCCGTCAAAAACAAGTCCAAAAGACGGTTCCGCTCCCTGAAGAAGCATCATCTCCTGTACGGGATCACCTTTTCCTTCGGATGCAGCCGGAAATACTCGTTCCACTCCATCATCTGCCCGTCGCCGTAGACGACATAGGCGTGCTTTGCCTCGTCCGCAACAAAGTGGTCGGAATACGCGTCGCTGTAGAAGTTGTCGATATCCTCCGTGTTGTAGAGCAACTTGAAATTGACGAGCTTGCCCTCCGCGACGGCGAACTTGCCGGTGCATTTCCCTGTATAGCGGTCCATCTCCGTCGCGACCAGTCCGGTCAGCCCGAGCCGTTTCACGATCGGCTCCATGATGAACCGAGGCGTGCCGGAGGCGATCACGTCGTCCGGCCGCTTGACGGTTTCGTACCACGGCATCATGTACTGTTCCACCTCGTCCCAGTATTCCTCCAGAATCCGGTCCAGATCGTCGGTCTTATGGATTTTTCTCAGGATTCTGTACTCGGATTCCCGGGTCGTCGTCTTATCCAGAATGCGGAGCTTTAAAAGCAGTTCGTTCCACCTGTAGTTGAGCTTGTACCAGAAATAGCCTTTGCGGCGGAACATGAAATCGAAGAAGCGGTCCTCGCTGTCTCCGAAGAATATCGTCTTGTCAAAATCGTAAACGTTCAATGCTCTTCCTCCGCGCCGGAACATATCATCCGGCAGTTTTTTTATGCAAGATTCAGTATACGGCAGTTCCAAACGCAAACGCAACGGAAAGTCCGAACCGTTCAGAAAATGACGGGATGCGGCAGGCCGTCAGCCGAATATCCTGCCGAAATCCTTCCGCATGGACACGGGCAGCCATCCGTTCCGTCCGATCAGGCGGATCCCCTGCTCCGTTCCGTAGAAGCGTTCCCGCTCTCCGTCGTCGTGGAGGATGTACATAGAAAGCGCGCGGTATCTTTCATTCGACAGAGCCCAGTTCAGCATGGCCTCGTCAGGAAGATCGTTCCCGATCGCCAGGACGGGCGTCTTCCCCGTCTCACGCATGACGTTCTCGCATTTTTCATCGTCGATGTTCAGGTTGACCACGCGGTCCGTCTGCTCCATCCGGAAACGGTTCCCCGTTCCCCCCGGCCTGATCTCAAAATCCATCCCGATGCACCTGGTGTACGGGATCCCTTCGTTTCGGAACGTGAACAGCGCATGGCAGACGGCGTAGATCGTGTTCCTTCCCGATCCCGAGACGACATGAAAGCGGAACCCGTTCTCCGTCAGAAAAGCATACAGCTCCTGCATCGGAACGTACGCCATCCCCGTAAACGGCATGCCCGGCGCATAATCCTTCCCCATCTGCATGCCGATCAACCCGCAGGCCTCCTCCACGGTCAGTCCTTTCACCGCGAGGCCCGCGACTCTGAAATACGCGTCCCAGTAAGCGCCGGTCTCCGTCTTTGACGGCTCCGGATCCGATGCGAGTTTTTCCGCAAGACGGTCGTATGTCCGGAGCAGTTCCTGCGCATGCGGGGATGACGGAAAGCGTTCGGACAGGACATGGCGCATCAGCTCGATCTCGATCCAGCCGGGCACGCCGATCCCGCCGTTCTCCCCGACCAGCGTTCCGTCGAAGTCGGATACGGCGACCCTGTCCTCCTCCGGGATGAAATCCGCGGAAGCGGGATCCGTGACGCATTTCACAAAGGACAGTATGGTTTCTTTTGTTTCCGTGTCTCTCCAGGACGGAAGCGGATCATGTTTCAAGAGCGTACCCTCCGTTTCGGGATGTTTTCCCCGGATAAAAGTATAACCCGCGGATGCCCTCCGGGGCAACGCGTGCCCGAAAAGCTTCCGGAACAAAGCAAAACACGGTCCCGCGACTGCGGATCCGTGTTTTTTGAATCATAGCCTGTCCCTGTCCGTCAGGTCTCGTCGATCTCCCGGATCACGTCAATGACCGTATTGTCGCGGTAAAGCACCACGCCGACGACCCGGTCCTTGTACCGGATGGGCGAGGGCTCGCCGACGATCTTCTCCGCCTTTTTGCGCAGCTCATCGATCGTGTTCAGCCGGATCCCCGCAGCGGTAAAGCGGTCAATGAGATCCTGCCGTCTCGGATTGACGGCGATGCCCTGCTCCGTCACCACGACGTCGACGACCGCGCCGGGCGTGACGACCGTATTGACCTTCTTCACGATGGTCGGAATGCGTCCGCGTGTCAGAGGCGCCACGACGACCGACATCTTCGCGCCTGCCGCCGTGTCCGGATGTCCGCCGATCGCGCCGCGGATCACGCCGTCCGAACCGGTGAGAACGTTGACGTTGAAATCCGTGTCGATCTCCAGTGCGGAAAGCACGACAAAGTCCAGCGCGTTGACCGCGCATCCGCCGTTGTCGTACCCTGCGTAAAAACGCCCGTCGATCTGCGTATGGAAGCGGTTGTTCTTCAGCGATTCCGCCGAAACGAGGTCGAACGACTGAACGTCGAGGATCTTGTCGATCAGGCCAGCCTCATGCATTTCGACGATCTGCCCGGTGATGCCGCCGAGCGCGAAATGGGCATGAATATGATGCTTCTCCATCTTTTCCCGCAGGAACCGCGCGGTCGCAAGTGAAGCGCCGCCGGTGCCCATCTGCAGGGAGAAACCGTCATAGAAACATCCGGAATGCTCGATCACGTCCGCCGCGGTTTTCGCGATCAGCAGCTCCTTCGGGTTCTTCGTGTATCGCGTAGCCCCGCTCATGATGCCCGCGGGATCACCGATGTTCTCGACGGGAACGATGTAATCGACCTGGATGCCCGGGATGCCGTACGGGGCGTTGGGGTACGGAACAAGGTGGTCGGTCAGGATGACGACCTTGTCCGCGTACTGCGCGTCGACCTTTGCGTAGCCCAATGATCCGCAGATGGTGGCGTTCTCCTCGTCGCGGTTGTATCCGTTCGCGTTGCCCATCGGATCGCAGGAAGGCGCTCCGAGGAACGCGACGTCGATATGCAGCTCCCCGCGTTTGATCGCGGCGGCGCGGCCGCCGTGCGAGCGGAAAACGACAGGGTATTCCATCAGACCGCGGGATACCTCTTCGGCAAGCTCTCCGCGCATGCCGCTCGTTTCAATGCGGGTCACGACGCCGTTTTTGATGTGCTCGATCAGCGGCGTGTGGCAGCTCGCCAGCGAGCTTGCCGCGACCGTCAGGTTTTTGAATCCCATCTTCGCGATCTCTTCCATGACCATGTTGACGATATAGTCGCCGTTGCGGAAATGGTGATGGAAGGAAATCGTCATGCCGTCTCTTAATCCGGTCTTCTCGATCGCCTCGCGGATGGAGCCGAGAACCTTCCTGCGGTCTCCCATGCTTCCCTTGTAGATCAGCGCCTTGGATTCGTCGAACGGTTTGTACTGCTCCGGAAACTGTCTGAACTGCTCCATATTCAATCCTCCCATCTCCCGCCGGACGCCATTCTGGCGAGCTCCAGCAGATACCGCGCGCGCTCGACGACCGGTTTGTCGATCATCTTGCCCTTGATCGACGCGACGCCGCTGCCTCTTGCGTTGGCTTCCTCGATCGCGTCAATGATCGCCTGTGCCTTCTTGAGATCCTTCTCGCTCGGCATGAACACCCTGTGAAGGGGCTCGATCTGGCGCGGGTTGATGACGCTCTTGCCCGAGAACCCCATCTTCTTGATAACAGTCGCTTCCGCGATGAAGCCTTCCTCGTTGTTGATATCCGAATAAACGGTATCCAGCGCGTCGATTCCCGCCGCACGGGCGGCGTTCAGGATCATCCCGCGGGCAAAAAACAGTTCCGTACCGTCGCTGCGCGTCGTTTTGAGGTCGGTCACGTAGTCCTCCGCGCCCAGCGCGATGCCGATCAGACGTTTGGACGCCTTCGCGATGGACTGCGCGTTCAGCACGCCTTCGGCGCTCTCGATCGCCGCCATCATGCCGGTCTTCCCGACCGGAATGCCCGCCTCGCGCTCGATGCGCTCGATCTCGCGCTCACAGTCGATGATATCCTGCGCCGTCTCGGTCTTGGGCAGGCGGATCACGTCCGGCTGCGCGCGCACGATCGCCTCGAGGTCCTTGATGCCGAGACCGCTGGAAAGATCGTTGATCCGCACGACCAGCTCGGTATCGCCGTAATCCAGCGTGGTCAGCGCGTTGTACACGAGGAAGCGGGCCGTATCCTTTTCGGTATACGCGACGGAATCCTCCAGGTCGAACATGATGCTGTCCGCGCCGTAGATCCCGGCGTCCTTGATCATGCCCGGGTTGTTTCCGGGCACAAACATCATACTCCGGCGAAGTCTCATGCCTTTGTCCTCCATGTATAGTCCGTGCTCTCCGCGGCGCGGTATGCTGCCGCTGCAGTGCGCGCCCGGACGGTGCAGTCCAGTGCGCCCTTGTCGACCGCCTCGACGCGCGCATTTTCGACGCCGAGGTCTGAAAGCGTGTCACGGATGACTTTTTCGATCTGTTTGCCGTACTGCGCCATCACGCTCGAGGTCAGCACGACCTCCACGCCCTCCTGTTCGGCGGGCTCGATCGTGACGATGATGTCGCTCGATTCCACGGTCCCTGCCGATGCCGTTTTGATGATCTCCATCTTCTCAGCCCTCCAGTTTCTTTTCCAGGCGGGAACGGATGGCGCGGATGAAATCGATCGTATTGACCGCGGTGGGCGTCATCCCCTCGACCAGGTTGATAAGATCCTTGGTCATGATCCCGTCGTTCAGCGTGTCGATGCAGGCTTCCTCCAGCCTGGACCCGAATGCGATAAGCTCCGTTAGCCCGTCCATCTCGCCGCGTTTTTTGAGCGCGCCGCTCCAGGCGAAGATCGTCGCCATCGGATTGGTGGACGTTTCCTCGCCTTCGAGGTAACGGTAGTAGTGGCGGGTGACGGTGCCGTGCGCGGCCTCGTACTCGTAATTGCCGTCCGGACTGACGAGGACGGACGTCATCATCGCAAGGCTTCCGAACGCCGTCGAGATCATGTCGCTCATGACGTCTCCGTCATAGTTCTTGAGCGCCCAGATGAAGCCGCCTTTGGAACGGATCACGCGGGCAACGGCGTCGTCGATCAGCGTGTAGAAGTAGGTCAGTCCGAGCCGCTCGAATTCCGCCTTGTATTCGTTATCGTAGATCTCCTGGAAGATGTCGCGGAAGTTCATGTCGTACTTCTTGGAGATCGTGTCCTTCGCGGAGAACCACAGGTCCTGCTTCGTTCCGACGGCGTACTTAAAGCACGCGTGCGCGAACGACGCGATGGAGGTGTCCTTGTTGTAAATGCTCTGGATGATGCCGGGGCACTCAAAGTCATACACCGTCTCACGGAAGCTCGCGCCGTTCTCGCCGGTGAAGACGAGTTCGGCCTTTCCCTTTTCGGGGACCCGGTATTCCGTTCCCTTGTACAGATCGCCGTAGGCGTGTCTTGCCACCGTGATCGGCAGCTCCCAGTTCTTCACGACCGGCTTGACGCTGTCGATCGTGATCGGCGCGCGGAACACCGTGCCATCGAGGATCGCGCGGATCGTGCCGTTCGGGCTTTTCCACATCTCGTGCAGGTTGTACTCGGTCATGCGCTGCGCATTCGGCGTGATCGTGGCGCACTTGACGCCCACGCCGTACTTTTTGATCGCGTTTCCGGCGTCCTTGGTGATCTGGTCGCAGGTCTCGTCGCGCTTCGGAAGCCCGAGATCGTAGTATTCGGTCTTGAGATCCACAAACGGGAGCAGCAGCTCGTCCTTGATCATCTTCCAGATGATGCGCGTCATTTCGTCCCCGTCCATCTCCACGAGAGGCGTCGTCATCCTGATCTTTTCCATTGGAATCCTCCTGTCAAAAATGATTGTTCAAAACGTACGAACGCCGGCGGAAACAGCGTTCTGCCGGCAGGTCAACCTTATCTGTTCTGGGCCGCGTAATAGTTCATCAGGCACCCTTCGAGGATGATCGTCTTCTCGTCAGCGGTCAGCCCCTTCACGTAAAGGGTCAGGTCCTCTGTGCTGCCGTCCTTTCGGATCGCCTTGGCGGGGATCTCCTCGACGCCGTTTCGGATCGCTTCGCGGATGCCGGGCACGAACACGAAGTCGCCGTCCTCGTACGGGAACGCGGCGCCCTCAGCGAGCGTGAACGGCACGATGCCCCAGTTGATGCAGTTGCTGCGGTAGCGCTTCGTCGCGTATTCATAGCAGATATTGGCAAAACCGCCCAGTACCTTCTGGCAGGACGCCGCCTGCTCCCTGGCGCTTCCGTCGCCGGGTTTGTTGGCAAACACGCAGGAGCCGAACTGGGTATTCCTGAGGAGCTCGTCCGCGTCGCCCACGGCGGACAGCGCTTTCACAAGTTTTTCGGGCTTTTCGCCGGCACGGCGCGCGGCCTCATCCTTTGCGACCGCCTTGCTGCGCCCGACGTATTCGGGCACGCGGCGCGAAAGCGCGAACTCGGAAAGGCGCAGCGGGTTGCTGCGGTACGAGGAAGTCTCGCCGGACGGGATCAGCTCGTCCGTCGTGGTGACCGGATCGCGGATGACCGCCGCAAGCTCCACAAGCAGATTGTCGGAAAGCGGATACATCTTCGGCCAGTCGGTGATGTTGGGTCCGAGGATGAGTTCCTCTTCGGGATGCGGATCGCCATAGCCGTAGTAGCAGCGTTTTTTGTATACCGTGTTGTCGAATACGTACGGGATGCGTTCCGTCTCGTATTCCACGTCGGTCGCAGCGGTGATATAACCTCCGTTTCTCGCCGTGGCGGCGATGGAACGGGAATCCATCAGCGCGACGCAGCTGATCTGTCCCTCGCCGGGCTTGCTGCCCTCGCGGTTCGGGAAGTTGCGCGTGGTATGGCGGAGCGACAGCCCGTTGTTCGAGGGCACGTCGCCTGCGCCGAAGCACGGTCCGCAGAAGGACGGCTTGATGACCGCGCCTGCTTCGAGCAGCGCTTCGGTCTTGCCGTTCCTGGTCAGCGCGAGGCTCGTCGGAACGCTGGTCGGATAGACCGAAAGGGAGAAATAGCCGTTTCCGGTGCTTTTTCCCTTCAGGATGTCTGCCGCTTCGACGATGTTGTCGAACAGTCCGCCGGAACAGCCCGCGATAATGCCCTGGTTCGCCAGAACGCCCTTCGGGGAGATCTTGCTGCGGAGATCCAGGTGCGCTTTCGGGAATTTCCTTGCCGCCTCGGCCTCGACCCCCGCCAGGATCTCGTCGGCGTTCTCCAAAAACTCATGGATCGTATACGCGTTGGAGGGATGAAACGGGAGCGCGATCATCGGCTCGACCTTGTCGAGTTCGATCGTAAGCAGAGCGTCGTAGTACGCGCCTTCCGCGGGCTGAAGCTTCCGGTACGCTTCGGGACGCCCGTGGATCTTGTAATACCGCTCGATCTCCTCATCCGTCGCCCAGATGGAGGAAAGGCATGTCGTCTCGGTCGTCATCACGTCGATGCCGCTCCGGAAATCGAACGGGAGGTTTTCAAGACCGGGGCCTGCAAACTCGAGGACCTTGTTCTTCACGAGACCGTCCGGGAAAGTCGCCTTGACGAGCGCGAGCGCCACGTCGTGCGGACCGACGCCTTTTTTCGGCGCGCCGGTCAGATAGCACAGGACGACTTCCGGGGGCTTGACGTCATAGGTATTGCGGAGAAGCTGCTTGACCAGCTCGGGGCCGCCTTCCCCGACGCCCATGGTGCCGAGCGCGCCGTAGCGCGTATGGCTGTCGGAGCCGAGGATCATGTTCCCGCAGTCGGCGAGTTCTTCCCGCGCATACGAATGAATGACGCTCTGGTTGGCGGGCACGTAGATCCCGCCGTATTTCTTCGCGGCGGACAGTCCGAAGACATGGTCGTCCTCATTGATCGTACCGCCGACCGCGCAGAGGCTGTTGTGGCAGTTCGTCATCGCGTAGGGGAGAGGAAACTCCGTGAGTCCGCTTGCCCTTGCGGTCTGGATGATGCCGACATAGGTGATGTCGTGCGAGACCAGCGCGTCGAACCGGATGTGCATGACGCCGTCGTCCGTTCCGGTACGATGCGCGTTCATGATCTGATAGGCGATCGTGCCTTCGCGCCCCTTTGTCCTGTCGCAGTCTGCGGCAGCTGCCCGCGGCACGCCGCCTGCCCATTCCGTTCCCTGTGCAAGATATCTGATCATATAGCCTGATTCCTCCCGCGATTTCATTTGTCCGTTGGGCCGTTCCTTCCTGTTCTTCAGAAGGACCCTGTTCTGTATGTTATTTTAAAGGAAAACGGTCATAATCTCCAATATATTTTCTCCGGCTTGTCGCAGAGGACCTCCGTGGCTTTTCCGGAAGGATTGATTTGTCCGTCCTGTCCTTGCTACACTGAAGGAAGAAGCAAAGCATCCGGTTCTTTTGGATTTCCTTCATTTATCATGACACGCACGGAACGGTCAGAGAAAGAAAGCCGGCCTGTTTCCGGCGGACCGTTCGGCATAAGGGAGGTTCCTATCGAAATCACGCTCTTTCCCGCTCCGCTTCAAGGGCGGCTCGAAGAAGATTATAAAGCATTCCTGTTCTCCTGCGGCCTGCGCGACGAGGGAGACGCGGACGTGACCGCGCTCATGACGGACAATGATGACGCGATCGTCGCCTGCGGTTCCCGGTCCGGCCACATCCTGAAGCAGTTTGCGGTATCCCCCGCTCTGGAGGGTTCCGGCGTCTTCGCGTCCGTCCTTTCCGCGCTGCAGAGCGACGCGGTGCGAAGCGGGGTCCCGCGCCTGTTCCTGTGCACAAAGCCGCAGAACCTCCGCATGGTCTCATCCATGGGCTTCCACCCCGTTGTCTCCACGAAGGAATCGGTCCTCACGGAAAACCGCCGGAACGGTTTTTCCGATTTTCTTGCCTCGCTGCCGCGGTTTCCGGGCACGTGCGGCGCGATCGTCCTGAACGCCGATCCGTTCACGCTCGGCCATCTTCACCTTGTTGAATACGCCGCCGCGCGCTGCGATACGCTGTACCTGTTCGCCGTGTCCGAGACCGGTTCGCTGTTTTCTCCCGAAGAGCGGTATGAGATGATCGAGCGGGGCACGGCGCACCTGAAAAACCGCGTCGTGTGCAGAAGCGACATGTACCTCGTTTCCCGCGCGACGTTTCCCGCCTATTTCATCCGGGACGAGTCGCACGCCGAAGAGGTCCGCTCCGATCTGGATATCGAGCTGTTCCGCGCGAGGATCGCGCCCGCGCTCGGGATCGTGAAGCGCTTCGTCGGCGAGGAGCCGTTCTCCCCCGTTACCCGCGCCTACAACGAGCGCATGAAGAAACTCCTGCCCGAGAACGGGATCGAGCTCATTGAGATCCCGCGCCTCCGTAACATCAGCGCCGGCCATGTGCGCGAACTTCTCCGCGCCGGGGAAATGGAAAAGGCCGCCGAAGCGGTCCCCGTAACTACGTATGAAACGATCCTCCGTCACTTTGGAACAGATGCTTGACGCGCGCGAACGGCGGGCGCAGGCACAGAAGGACCTTTTGCGTCACGCGGACGGAAAAGCGTGTCTTGTCTCGCTGTCGCTGAACATCGCGGGCGACGTCAAACGCACGCCCAAAACGCGTCTCCTGTTCGACCGCGGGATGAAGGTGTTCGACATGCTGGGCTTTCAGGAGATATCCCGGCAGATCACTGACGCGGTCACCGGGACGGAAGCGCTGATCCTGCTGGACGCGGACGCTTACACCGTCAAGCAGTCACTCGAGCGGCTCGAGGATTCCTTCCCCGCGGGACGGCTCTGCGACTTCGACGTGCTGAACACGGCGGGCGAAAAGCTGAGCAGGCGTGTCCCCCGGAAGTGCCTTGTCTGCGACGGTCCCGCAGCCGTCTGCGCGAGAAGCCGCGCGCACGGCCTGGACGCGGTGAAGCAGGCGACCGAAACGCTTCTGGACGGTTTTGCCGCGGATACGCTGGCATACTCGGCGCATTTCGCGCTGATCCGCGAGTTGCATACAACACCAAAGCCGGGACTGGTCGACGAAACGAACAACGGTGCGCATACGGATATGGATCTCCGGCTGTTCGAAAAAAGCGCTGCTTCTCTCGTACCGTATTTCCGCCGGGCCGTGCTTGCGGGTATCGCGGACACCGGCATGGAAACGCTGAAAGCATACGGACTTGACGCGGAACGCGCCATGTTTGCCGTCACGGGCGGCGTCAACACCCACAAGGGTCTGATCTACTCCATGGGACTGCTGCTGTACGGCATGGGGCGCGCACTGGAGACCAGCTGTGACGCAAGGGCAGCGGCGGCGGAACTGGCGCGGACCGACGCAGTGGACAGACTGTCGGACGCAGCGCGTCTTTCAGGGACCAACGGCGGCGCGGTCTATGCAAGGACCGGCGCGAAAGGTGTGATCGGCGAAGCCGCGGAAGGTTTCCCGCATGCGGCGGCATGCGCAGAGCGGCTCACGTATTACGAGTCCGCAGGTGCGCCCGAACCCGGCGCGCTTGCCCTCTGCGACACGATCGCCGTGCTTTCCGACACCAATGTGCTGCACCGCGGCGGACCCGAGGGTCTTGCGTTCGTGCAGTCGGAGGCGGGAAGGATCGCTTCGCTGCCCGTTTCCGAACGCGTCGGCGCACTCACCGAAATGGACCGTGAAATGATCGAAAGGAATCTCTCCCCGGGCGGCAGTGCGGACATACTCGCGCTTGCGTACCTTCTGAACGCCTGGCGTGCGCTTTCCGCCCATCTCTTTTCCACGGAGGACTGCTTTGCGGTTTCTTAACACTTCTTTATGACAATACCGGGATTTACCCGGAATAACCGTATACCGTCATGATTCATGGAATTCAAATATGCCCGGATTAAACGCGGGCATTGTTTTTATATGGAATATAGTGTCAAAAAGCGCTTCTATTTAACAGGATATACTGATGCTTTTGCTGCTGGAGCCGCATTGTTTTCCTCAGCGGGGTATCGCTGCAGCTTTGAAGATCAAGAACCGGCTTCAATTCTTCAACGCTGTCAAGGGCACTACATAGATCCCATCCGGTCGCTGATAGGCGGCATTGGACAACCCGCAGAGGACGATCAGTGCAGAAGGGAGCTTGCCGCAGTCTTTTTCGATCTCGTTTCGGATGTGCAGCAGATTTGCTGCTGCTTCGTCGATTTTGCTCGCGCCAAGCTTGATTTCAATTCCGCACCAGCCGCCGTCCGAAAGC
>JAFPXU010000159.1 GCA_017394605.1 Clostridia bacterium
AAGGTTCCTACTTCCGGCGACATCACGGTTCTGGTGAAAGACGCCGACACCAATGCGCCGCTGTCCGGGGTATTCGTGCGGGACGGCTCCGTGAGCGGTACGACGGACGCGGGCGGGCAGGTGAAATTCCTCGATCTCCCGTTCCGAACCTATACCTTTACCGGAACTCTGGAAGGGTACAGTTCCGGCTCCGCCTCGGTGACGATCAGCGAAGCATCCGTCAGCGCGACGGTGACGATCTATCTGCGGAAACAGAGGACCGACCTGACGGTGGATGGGCTGCTGAACGGTACGCTGTACAAGGGATCGGAAATTATGGTGTCAGCAAAGGTTCATAACGACGGCGACATTGATCTGACGCCTGATAAACCCGCGTCCGTTACGATGACGGCGAAAAAGGCAGACGGTTCCGTCTTTGATACGCAGGCGAACGATGTGATTATCCCCGCGAACGGAGAAAACCTGACATGGTTTACGGTGACGATCCCCGACACGTCCTCCGTGACCTTCGATTTCCATGTGACCGCACCTGCCGGAGTGGAGGAAACGGATCTCACGAACAACGACGATTCCGTAACTGCTCCTGTATCTGAGCTTCCCGACCGGGAATGCGAGGACGCGGACGCAACGCTCGATCCTCCTGCTGACTTCGTATATGAGGAAAACACGGACGATGATGAACCTGAACTGACCTGGGAAGTCTGGGAATGGGAGGATGATTTTGTCCGTAAGACCTATCATGCGAAGCTTGTCATGACTCCCGTCCTGATCCCCGATGAAACTGCGGGATACCGTGAGGAAATCGGCGGAGTATGGGTAACGCGCAGCGGTTACGGCGTCGATACGGAAACCTCGGTTACGGTGGAGAGCAACTTCGACGAGATTGCCGGAACGCTGAAGGTGGATACCTTCTACCCGGAACACGGGTATTCGACCGTTGCTTCAAAATCAGACCGGCTGGAAGAGATCGGCGGCGTTTATGTCTTCCGTCCCCTCGCGTCCAGTGTCAGCGGCGCACGTATGCACACGATTCCGCTCTGGTTCCCGGATCATCCGTACTCTGTACAGTATTTCGCCTATGATGTTTGGTGTCCTGCGGGAATGCTTTCCGGCAAATCCCATGCCCGCGTCAACATCGACGGCGATATGTACGACGACCTTTATACGCAGTAAGCCGGAACCGGACTCCGAGGAGGTGATGACCCATGCAGGAGGAGGTTGAAAACAAGGTTGTCCTCGTCATTCAGGGGGCCTCCCGTCTGACGGCGGACGTGCTGAAACGCGCGATGGCAAAAGCTCTTGCGGAAATAAAGCAGAAGCACGACAAAAAGACCCTCCAGAAGGAGGCGAAAAAGGCGGAAGGTCCGCATGGAAAAATGACGGTGAAGGAGCTCGCGGCAAAGGACCGCGGGCTCCAGTCTGTCGAAGTGGAGGATCAGAAATCCTTTGAGAAGATCGCGCGTAAGTACGGGATCGATTACGCGCCGTACAAAGCGAAAGGACAGGACAAATTCCTTGTCTTTTTCAAAGCCCCGGATTCCGGCGCAATGGAAGCTGCATTTTCGGAATACACGAATAAACAGTTGAAAAAGGCGGAGCGTCCCTCCGTTCTGAGAGCACTGGCGCAAATCCGTGGAATGATCCGAACGCCTGTGAAGGACAAAACCAGGAAGAAGGTGCCTGAGCGTTGACGGCGAAGCAGAAAAAAGCGCTCCTTTTGCATCTTCCCTATGTTTTGTTCTTCCTTCTCGGGACGAAGCTGGGGCAGGGGTACCGGTTTTCACCAGGAGCAGACTTCCAGACAAAGAGCCGCTATCTGGTATATGGGCTGCGGTCGGCGTTCCAAACGATCCAGCCGGGCGTATATCCGCTTGATTTGATCCTCGGAGTTGCCATCGCGGGTGGGATATGGCTTGCCGTATATCTGAAAGGGAAGGACCGGAAGAAGTTCCGAAAGGATGAGGAATACGGCTCCGCCCGATGGGGAACAAGGGAGGACATTGAACCGTTCATCGATCCCGATCCCCAAAACAATGTGATCTTAACCGCCACAGAAAGCCTCACGATGAACAGCCGCCCGAAAGACCCGAAAACAGCGCGGAACAAGAATGTGCTTGTTATCGGCGGATCGGGTTCCGGTAAAACCCGGTATTTTTTGAAGCCCAACCTGATGCAGTGCGACTCCGAAAAGTACCCCTGTTCGTTCGTGGTAACGGACCCGAAAGGCACGGTCGCGGTCGAATGCGGCTCTCTGCTTCTGAAGAGAGGATACCGCATCAAAATCCTGAATACGATCAATTTCAGGAAATCCATGCGGTATAACCCATTTGTTTACATCCATGCGGAGAAAGATATTTTGAAACTCGTCACCTGCCTGATCGCCAATACCACGGGGAATGCGAAGGGTGGAGACGATTTTTGGGTGAAGGCTGAGACGTTGCTGTACACGGCGTTGATCGGTTACATCCACTATGAAGCCCCAGAAGAGGAGCGCAACTTCAACACGCTTGTCAGCATGATCAACTCGATGGAAGTCCGCGAGGATGATGAAGAGTTCCAAAATCCGGTGGATATTCTGTTTGAGCAGCTGAAGGAAAAGAGCCCCGATCACTTTGCCGTGCGGCAGTATGAGAAATACAAGCTGGCCGCTGGTA
>JAFPXU010000160.1 GCA_017394605.1 Clostridia bacterium
ATATCAGTGGCTAAAAAAGATAACGAAGCAAAGAAAGCTGCTCCCAAGACAAAGAATGAGCCCGTGTTTCAGACCGCCGGCGAGAATGAGATTCCGCGTCTCAAGGAACAGTATCAGAACGTGGCCGTGCCCGCTCTGAAGGAAAAATTCCATTATGAAAACGTCATGCAGATCCCGAAGCTTGAAAAGGTGATCATCAACATGGGTCTCGGCTCCGACAAGGACAACCCGAAGGGCATCGAAGCCGCAGCCGCAGAACTCGGTCTGATCTCCGGTCAGAAAGCCGTCATCTGCAAAGCCAAGAAATCCGTTGCGAACTTCAAGGTCCGTGAAGGTCAGAACGTCGGCGCGAAGGTTACGCTGCGCGGCGACAGGATGTACTACTTCGTAGATAAGTTCGTAAACATCGTTCTCCCGCGCGTCCGCGACTTCCGCGGCGTATCCGACAAGTCCTTTGACGGACGCGGAAATTACGCGCTTGGCGTAAAGGAACAGCTGATTTTCCCGGAAATCAACTATGACGATGTCGACAAAGTCCGCGGCATGAACATTGTGTTCGTAACAAGTGCCAAGACCGATGAAGAAGCCAAAGAGCTTCTCGCCCTGCTCGGCATGCCGTTTGCACAGGGTGCATAAGGAGGATTATCATGGCAAAGACTAGCATGAAAAACAAACAGCAGAGAGAACCGAAGTTCAGCACGCGCGCTTATACGCGCTGCCGCATCTGCGGCCGTCCGCATGCGGTGCTCCGTAAGTACGGCATCTGCCGTATCTGCTTCCGCGAATTGGCGTACAAGGGCGAGATCCCCGGCGTACGGAAAGCCAGCTGGTAAGGAGGGAACGATTATGACTGATACTATTGCAGATATGCTTACAAGAATCCGTAATGCTTTGACTGCTAAGCATGACAGCGTTGAAGTTCCTGCTTCCACCGTGAAAAAGGCGATCGCACAGATTCTGGTCGACGAGGGTTATATCAAGGGTTTTGAAGTAACCGAAGACGGCATCCGCAAGAATCTGAAGATCCAGCTGAAATACGGTCCCAACAAGCAGCGCGTGATCGTCGGACTCAAGAGGATCTCCCGTCCAGGTCTCCGTGTTTACGCACGGAAGGACGAGATCCCGAAGGTCCTCGGCGGCATGGGCGTGGCAATCATCTCCACGTCCCGCGGAATCATGACGGACCGCGAAGCCCGCAAACAGGGCATCGGCGGAGAAGTTCTGGCTTACGTCTGGTAAGCAAGAACCTGCTATTGAACGAATAATGATGAAATAAGGAGTAAAAAAATGTCTCGTATCGGAAAACTTCCTGTAAGCATTCCTTCAGGAGTGACAATTACGGTCGATGATTCCAACGTCGTGACGGTCAAGGGACCGAAAGGCGAACTGAAGCAGCAGATGCCGAAGGATATGATCATCGAGCAGGAAAACGGTTCTCTGACAGTCAAACGTCCCAGCGATGATAAGGCACACCGTGCGCTTCACGGTCTGACCAGATCCCTGATCCACAACATGGTCGTTGGTACGACAGAGGGCTTCAAGAAGAATCTCGAAATCGTCGGTGTTGGTTACAGAGCCCAGATGCAGGGTGAAAACCTCGTTCTGAACCTTGGATACTCCCATCCGGTGGAATTCAAGAAGATGGACGGCATCAAGTTCGAAGCCCCCGCTCCCACTAAGATTGTTGTCAGCGGAATCGACAAGCAGAAAGTCGGCCAGGTCGCCGCTGATATCCGCGCTACGCGCAGCCCCGAACCGTACAAGGGCAAGGGCATTCGCTATGAAGGCGAGCACGTACGCCGCAAAGAAGGCAAGACGGGTAAATAAGAAAGGAAGGAGTGACGAAAGATGTTTAAGAAGATTGATAAGAATGCAATCCGCGTTGCACGTCATTACCGTCAGCGCAAGGACATTGTCGGTACCGAAGCTCGTCCGAGACTCAACGTGTACCGCAGCACATCCCACATCTACGCTCAGGTCATCAATGACGAAACGGGCAACACTTTGGTCGCAGCTTCCACCCTGGACGCCGAAATCAAGGGTCAGCTCAACGAGAAGTCCAAGACCGAAGCTGCAGAGCTGGTCGGAAAAGTCGTCGCTGAGCGCGCTTTGAAGGCAGGGATCAAGCAGGTCGTGTTCGACCGCGGCGGTTATCTCTATACCGGCCGTGTCGCCGCTCTTGCTGACGGTGCCCGCAAAGCTGGACTGGACTTCTAAGGAGGAATTGACATGCAGAATAGAAGATTTGAAAAAGAACCTTCCGAATTCAAAGAGCGTCTGGTTGCAATCAACCGTGTTGCAAAGGTTGTCAAAGGCGGCAAGAACTTCCGTTTCACCGCACTGATGGTCGTAGGCAATGAGAACGGCAAAGTCGGCGTCGGCCTCGGCAAGGCGTCCGAAATTCCGGAAGCGGTTCGCAAAGGCGTTGAAGACGCGAAGCGTCATATGATCGAGGTCCCGATCGTCGGCACCACGATCCCGCATCAGGTTGAAGGCAAATACGGCAAAGGTCATGTCCGCATGATCCCCGCTGAAGAAGGTACCGGTGTTATCGCCGGCGGTCCTGCCCGTGCAGTGCTGGAAATGGTCGGTATCCACGATATCCGCACCAAATCCTTCGGCTCCAACAACCCGAGCAACTGTGTCAAGGCGACCCTGAACGGACTGCAGCAGCTTCGCACGGTCGAGCAGATCGCGAAACTCCGCGGCAAGACCGTTGATGAGATCCTTGGTTAAGGAGGACATTGCAATGGCGAAAACATTGAAAGTTACGCTCATCAAGAGCCCCATCAGCAGTTTGAAGGATCAGCAGGATACCGTTAAGGCGCTCGGTCTCCACAAACTGAACAGCACCGTGGAAAAGCCGGACAATGCTGCCATCCGCGGTATGCTTTTCAAGGTAAAACACCTTGTAAAAGTCGAAGAAGAGTAAGCGGGAGGGTCTGCAGCATGAAACTTCATGAATTAAAGCCGGCAGCCGGTTCGGTAAAAAGCTCAAAGCGTGTCGGACGCGGTACAGGTTCCGGCATGGGAAAAACATCCACGATGGGTCACAAGGGTCAGAAAGCCCGCAGCGGATCCAAGAAGAACGGATTTGAAGGCGGTCAGATGCCTCTGGCGCGTCGTCTTCCGAAACGTGGATTCCATAACAACTTTGCAAAAGAATACACAACAGTGAACGTCTGTGCTTTCAACGTCTTCGAAGACGGAACAGAAGTTACAGCGGAACTGCTCAAAGAGCAGGGTATTATCAAGAAGATCGAAAAAGACGGTCTGAAAGTACTCGGAAACGGCAAGCTGGAGAAAAAGCTCCATGTCAAGGCCGCGAAGTTTACGAAAGCTGCTGACGAGGCCATCAAGGCGGCAGGCGGCAGCGTAGAGGTGATTGACTGATGTTTAAGACGTTTATTAACGCATTCAAAATCAAGGATATCCGCAAAAAGCTGTTGATGACCCTCCTTCTGATCGTCATCTACCGTCTTGGATGCTTTATCCCGATTCCGGGCGTAAACGTCGAGTTGCTTTCTGAAGCGGTTAAACAGTACGATATCCTCAGTTTCCTGGATCTGTTGACCGGTAGTTCCTTCTCTCAGTTCTCTCTGTTCGCCATGGGTATTTCACCGTACATCACGGCGTCCATTATCCTGCAGCTCCTCACCATCGCGATTCCTTCGCTCGAGAAGCTGAGCAAAGAGGATGACGGGAGAGAGAAGATCGAAAGAATCACCAGATACACGGGCATCGGACTTGCGTTCGTTCAGGCGATCGGCATTTTCGTCGGTCTCGAGAACTCCGCTAGAGCCGGCACATCCTATCTGACCAGCTCGTTCCCCAACTGGATCGCGCTCGGAATCATCGGGATCTGTGCGACGGGCGGTACCGCGTTCCTGATGTGGCTTGGTGAAAGGATCACCGAGAACGGAATCGGCAACGGTATTTCGATGCTGATCTTCGCGTCCATCGTTTCCAGAGTCCCGAGCACAGTGATCGGCTGGGTGCAGCAGCTCGTGACCGGTGTTATGCCGGTTTGGGCGTTCATCGTCATCATCGTGCTGGTTATCGCCATGATCGCGCTGGTCGTTTTTGTGGACCAGGCACAGCGCAGGATCCCCGTTCAGTACGCCAAGCGCGTCGTCGGAAGGAAAATGTACGGCGGGCAGAGCACGTATCTGCCGATCAAGGCGAACGCGAACGGCGTTCTGCCCCTGATCTTCGCCATGACGCTGATCCAGTTCCCGGGCATGATCGCTCAGTTCTGGCCGAACAGTGGGTTCTATTCCTTCTACACGAAGTATCTCGGATCCACTTCCGTTGTGTATTTCATCGTTTACGCGATTCTGATCGTAGCGTTCGGGTACTTCTACTCGGCCATTACTTTCAATCCGGCGGAACTTTCTAAGAACCTCCAGCAGAACGGCGGATTCATTCCGGGCATCCGCCCGGGACGTCCGACGGGCGAGTATCTCGGCAAGATCAGCAGCAGGCTGACACTGTTCGGATCGCTCTTCCTCGCGGTGATCGCCATTCTGCCAACGATCGCGCTGCGCTCTCTCGGCCAGACCACCGCGTTTGGTGCGACGAGCATCCTGATCATGGTCAGCGTAGCGATCGAAACGACGGATCAGCTCGAAAGCCATATGCTGATGCGTCACTACAAGGGATTCCTGAACTGAGGTTAACGCCATGAAGCTTGTTTTTCTCGGCCCTCCCGGTGCGGGAAAGGGTACGCAGGCAAAACGCATTGCGGAAACTAACAACATCGCGCATATCAGCACCGGAGACATGCTCCGGGCTGAAATGCGTGCGGGAACCGAACTCGGCCTGGCAGCCAAGTCTCTGATCGAGGCTGGCAAGCTTGTTCCGGACGACGTGATCATTTCCATGATCGAGTCCAGGATCAAACAGGACGACTGCAGGAACGGATTCCTCTTCGACGGATTTCCGAGGACCGTTGCCCAGGCTGATGCGCTGAGCGGACTGTGCGATATCGACTATGTCGTCAATATCGAAGTTCCGTCCGAGCGCCTCATCCACAGGGCTTGCGGCAGAAGGATCTGCCCCGAATGCGGCGCTTCCTATCACATCGATTTCTACAGCGGTGAAAACTGCAAGGAATGCGGCGCGAAGCTGCGCCAGCGCGATGACGACAAGGAAGAGACCGTATGGAACCGTATCAAGGTCTACGAGGAACAGACCGCTCCTCTGATTGCCTATTACACGGAACGCGGCAAGATCGTGACCGTTAACGGTGATCAGGAGATCGATGATGTGACCGCGGATATTGGGAAAGCACTGAAATGATTACGATTAAATCAGCGTCCGACATTGAAAAGATGGACGTTGCCGGCAGAATCGTTGAGGAGACCCTGAACCTGATGGGCGAAATGGTCCGCGTAGGGATCAGCACCTCCGATCTGAATCACGAAGCCGACGCTTTCATCCGCTCAAAAGGAGCGATTCCCTCGTTTTTGAACTACAGCGGTTATCCCAAGAGCATCTGCACTTCTGTGAATGAACAGGTCGTGCACGGCATTCCCGGTCACTACAGACTCAAGGACGGCGATATCATTTCCGTAGACGTCGGCGCGGTGATCAACGGATTTCACGGAGACGCTGCGAGAACGTTTCTTGTCGGAAATGTTCCCGATGAAGTCGCAAAGCTCGTCGAAGTAACGAAAGAATGCTTTTTTGAAGGCATCAAGTACGCGAAGGTGGGGTACCGGCTCGGAGATATCGGGCACGCGATCCAGGAACACGCGGAATCGCACGGATACGGCGTTGTGCGCGAGATGATCGGACACGGCATAGGACGCGAGATGCATGAAGAACCCGATGTTCCGAATTACGGCAGAGCGGGTCACGGCATCCGTCTGGAAGCCGGTATGACGATCGCGGTCGAACCGATGATCACGCTGGGATCTTACAGGATCCTGCAGTTGTCTGACGGCTGGACGATCGTAACAGCGGACGGAAAGCCTTCCGCGCATTACGAGAATTCACTTGCGATCACAGACGGCGAACCGAGATTGCTCACGCTGCATGAAGAGGTGACACGCGCATGACCGAACATTGTCTGGGCAGAGCAGTGACCTCGAAAGCGGGGAGAGACAAGGGACGTACTTTCCTGATCGTCGGTATCGCGGATGACAACCATGTGCTCCTCGCCGACGGCGAGACAAGAAAGCTTGCGAACCCAAAGAAGAAGAAGCTTAAGCATCTCAGGATCGAACAAGATGTTTCCGAAAGCATCTGTGAGAAACTGACGGAAGGAAAGAAAGTGTTTGACGCGGAAGTGCGGAAAGCCATTCTGACCTTCGGATACAACTCAGATCAGAATCAGCAGGAGGGTTAGTTTGAAAGAGAGCGTTAAAGAAGGCGTAATTGAAGTTGAAGGCGTAGTCTCAGAAGCGCATCCGAACGCGATGTTCGAAGTTAAGCTTCAGAACGGGCATACGATACTTGCTACGATTTCCGGGAAACTCAGAATGAATTTCATCCGAATCCTTCCCGGCGACAAAGTAACAGTAGAACTTTCACCATATGATTTGACCCGCGGAAGAATCACCTGGCGCGGAAAGAATTGAAACATCTGAAAGGAGAAAGACAATGAAAGTCAGACCGTCTGTTAAACCCATGTGCGAGAAGTGCAAGATCATTAAGAGAAAAGGTCGCGTCATGGTTATCTGCGAGAATCCGAAGCATAAACAGAAACAGGGTTAAGCGAAAATAATGCTTGCCGGGCGGCTGTGCAGAAGGATCTTCTGCTTTCCGGCAGGATAACATATATAAGACAACTTACAAACTTTAAATGGAGGTATAGGAACAATATGGCACGTATTGCTGGCGTTGACCTCCCGAGAGATAAGAGGGTTGAAATCGGTTTAACCTACATCTTCGGTATCGGTCGCAAAACTGCTCAGGATATCCTTGCTAACACCGGTGTCGATCCTGACATCCGTGTTCGCGATCTTTCCGAGAGCGATGTCAACAAGCTCAGAGAATATATCGACCACAACATAAAGGTTGAGGGCGATTTGAGACGTGAGACCTCAATGAGTATCAAACGTCTGATTGAAAACGGATGCTACAGAGGTGTCCGTCACCGTAAAGGACTGCCCGTACGCGGACAGAGCACGAAACAGAATGCCCGCACCCGCAAGGGACCGAAGCGTACGCAGGGCGGCAGAAAGAAATAAGGGAGGTAGCAAGTTATGGCAACTAAGATCAAAAAGACCGCGACTTCCCGCAAACGTCGTGAGAAGAAAAATGTTGAGCGTGGTCAGGCTCATATCCGTTCGTCTTTCAACAATACGCTTGTTACGATCACGGATATGCAGGGCAATGCCATTTCCTGGTCCAGCGCAGGTTCACTCGGTTTCCGCGGATCCAAGAAATCCACACCGTTCGCAGCGCAGTCCGCAGCTGAGACAGCCGCACGCGGTGCTGTGGAGCATGGCATGAGAACCGTGGAAGTTTATGTTCAGGGTCCCGGATCCGGCCGTGAGAGCGCGATCCGCGCGCTTCAGACCGCTGGCCTCGAAGTGAACATGATCAAGGACGTGACGCCCATCCCGCATAACGGATGCCGTCCGCCGAAACGTAGAAGAGTTTAAGGAGGGGAAACAGCTATGGCTAGATATACTGGTTCCGTATGCAGACAATGCCGTAGAGAGGGCGCTAAGCTGTTCCTCAAGGGCGACCGCTGCTTTACAGAAAAATGCGCAATCGCAAAGCGTAAAACCCCGCCGGGAATGCACGGCCAGGGACGCAGAAAACAGTCCGAATACGGGATTCAGCTTCGTGAGAAGCAGAAAGTCCGCCGCGCGTACGGCATTCTGGAATCCCAGTTCAGGAAATATTACGAAGTCGCGAGCAATATGCGCGGCGTTACCGGTGAGAACATGCTTTCTCTCATCGAGCGTCGTCTTGACAACGTTGCTTACCGTCTGAATTTCGGTGATTCCAGACCGATGGCCCGCCAGATGGTCACACATGGCCATGTCAGCGTTAACGGCAAGAAGGTCGACATCGCTTCCTATCAGGTCAGCGTAGGCGACGTGATCGCGATTCGTGAAAAATCCCGCGATCTCGAGTTCTTCAAGACCCTCAAGGAGCAGGGCGCAAGCAGAACGATTCCGAAGTGGCTTGAGTTCGACGCGGATACACTTACCGGAAAAGTCGTTGCTCTTCCGCAGCGTGACGATATCGATCTGACGATCGAAGAGCACCTGATCGTTGAGTTCTACTCCAGATAATCTCTGAAGGCGAATGCCTTTGGAATACGACCAAAACGAAGGAGGGTAAACCATTGCTAGAATTTGAAAAGCCCAAACTCGAATGCGTGGAATCTTCGGACCGCTACGGCAAATTTGTCGTAGAGCCTTTGGAGCGCGGATTTGGTACCACACTCGGCAATTCCATGCGCCGGGTACTCATTTCAAGCCTTCCCGGTGTGGCTGTTACTTCCGTTCAGATCGACGGTGTTCTTCATGAGTTCTCAACCATCGAGGGCGTAAAGGAAGACGTTACGGAGATCATTCTGAACCTGAAGGAACTGTGCTGCAAACTTCACTGTGATGAGCCGAAAAAGATCGTGGTCGATGCCGTCGGTCCTTGCGAAGTCACTGCTGACGATATCATTGCCGACTCCGATGTCGAGATCATCAATCCCGAGCTGCATATCGCGACTCTGGATTCCGACGCACGTCTCCACATGGAGATCATGCTTGAGCATGGCCGCGGATATGTTTCTGTTGAAAAGAACAAGAAACCCGACATGCCGATCGGTCAGATCGCGATCGATTCCATCTTCACGCCAATCACGAAGGTCAATTTCACCGTCGAGAACACGCGTGTCGGACAGATCACGGACTATGACAAGCTCACGCTCGAGATCTGGACAGACGGTACGATCGATCCGGACGAAGCCGCTTCTCTCGCGGCCAGGATTCTGACAGAGCACCTGTCTCTGTTCATTAATCTCACGGATTTTGTGCAGAACGGTGATCTTCTGATCGAGAAGGAAGAAAGCAAGAAAGAAAAGATCCTTGAGATGAACATCGAAGATCTGGATCTTTCGGTCCGTTCCTATAACTGCCTCAAGCGTGCCGGAATCAACACGGTTGAGGAGCTCGTCCAGAAGGATGAGGAAGAAATGATGAAAGTACGGAATCTCGGACGCAAGTCTCTGGAGGAAGTACAGCAGAAACTGAGTGCGCTCGGACTTTCATTGCGCACAAAAGAGGATTGAGGAGGATTGACACATGGCAAACCGTAAACTTGGCAGAAGTGTTGATCAGAGAGCCGCGATCCTGCGTAACCTTACAACCGCTTTGATCTGGAACGGCAAGATCGTGACCACCGAAGCGCGCGCAAAGGAAGTTCGCTCGATTGCTGAAAAACTGATTACGCTCGCAGTTAAGGAATATAAGAACACCGAGACCGTTGAGAAAGAAAGCCGCAACGAAAAGTCGCAGGTTGTGACGGTCGAGAAGAACGTCGACAAGCCGTCCAAACTGGCAGCACGCCGTCAGATCATGTCTTATCTCTATGACATTCCCGAGCAGAAGGCGAAGGATGAGAACAAGGCTGAATACAAGAAACGTACTGCGGAACGCACGCATCCCGTCGTTGAGAAACTCTTTCAGGATATCGCTCCGAGAGTTGACAAACGGATCGAGGAAGGCAAGAAAGGCGGTTACACCCGTATGTACAAGCTGGGCGCCCGCCGCGGAGACGCAGCAGAGATGGTCGTTCTCGAGATCATCTGAACGGAAACATGACAGGCAGCTTTTCATGGCTGCCTGATTCATTCAATTTACTTGCTTTGACTATAGTGCTATAATAGTCAAAGCTTATTTTTTGCGTAAGGATTCGAACATTGCTGAGATTGCGCGGACAAAAGAATTTTATTGTGCTGACGGCGCTGCTTACGATCATTTTCTGCCTGTGCGCAGGAGCGTGCCGCTCTGCTTCGCATCCGGCCGTGACTCCGGACGAAAACGGTGTTTTATCCGTTTCCGCGGATGAGAGCCTGCCGGACCTTGAAGAACTGCGGTCCTATGATTCGATGGCTTCTTTCGATTTCGGCACACGGGAACCTGATCCTGACTATCTCAGGGGGCTCAGAACAATGTTTCCGGACTGCGACATCCGTTTTGAGATGCAGATCGGCGGAAAGAAATACAGCGCGGATACCGTTTCTATTGTATCTTCTGCGCTGACCGCTGAGGATGTGAAAAAACTGTCCGCCCTGAACAAACTGCAGACCGTAGACGCCAGAGGTAGCACATGCGTCGAGGAACTGAAGCTTTTTGCTTCGGAACACCCCGAATGCGTCGTCTGCTATTCGGAAACGGTTTTCGGTGAAGAGGTATCAAACCTGGATACGTATCTGGATCTTTCGGATAAACGTGTCCGTATTGACCAGCTGAAGTCCGTCCTGGATGATCATCCGAATCTGACCGACGTCAATCTCATCGGCTGTTCCCTCGATAACAGCGAGAAATATGATCTTCACGCTTCCTATCCGGGTATCACTTTTTACTGGAACATCTATTTCGGCGACGGCACTTTCAGAAGCACGGATACAAAGCTCGATTTCACGAGACTGTATTTCAGCGGCATTGACGATCTGATCCAGCTGGTCGGATGTTTTATGCATCCGGAATATGTGGATCTCTCCACGCACGGATATGAGAACGCACAGATGGAGGCGGTCTGCAGTCAGTTCCCGGACACGCTGTTTGTATGGATGGTCCGGATCTCTACTATTGGCGTCCGTACGGATGTGGAAGTATTTGACGGAACCGGCCTGAAGAACAAGCTGAAGAGTTCTCAGCTTCGAAATCTGAAGTATTGCAGGCGCTTAAAAGCCATCGACCTGACAGGTCAGCAGATTACGGATTTGGATTTTCTTTCCGATCTGCCTGATGTCCGCGTACTTTTTCTTGCAAACAATTCGATTACGGATCTGTCTCCGTTATCCGGCTTGCAGAATCTTCAGTATGCCGCGCTCTACAATAACGCTATCCAGGATATTTCCGCGTTGTCCGGTCTCCGGAATCTGAAAGATCTCAATCTGACCGGCAACAAGATAGACGATATGTCTCCGCTTGCGTCTTGTCCCGCACTGCAGTATGTGCATCTTTCCAAGAATCCTTGCTCGGAAAATGCCGGACAGCAGGATGTTCTGAAAACGTCTCTCCCGGACACGTTGTTTGTGTTCGATGAGACAAGCCCGACCCGTGGATGGAAAAACCTCGAACACACGCTCATTGCGAACCGTACGATCGTATCTAGGCATTATTATGACCTTGATCAGGGCGTTATAAGTATCGATTGAAAGGCTTTTTATGGATAACAGACCCATCGGTGTATTTGATTCCGGAATGGGAGGTCTGACGGCGCTCAGACAACTTGTCAGACTCCTTCCGAACGAAAACATCATCTATTTCGGCGATACGGGCAGAGTTCCGTACGGCGCCAGATCGTCCGATACGATCATTAAATATGCCAGGCAGGACATGTCTTTTCTGATGGAATTCGATCCGAAAGCGATCCTGATCGCCTGTGGTACCGTTTCCACGACCGCGCTTCCCGTTCTGATGCGGGAATACGATCTGCCCGTCTACGGCGTCGTCGAGCCCGCTGTTACGGCTGCGCTCAGAGCGACGAAGAATAACAGGATCGGCATTATCGGAACTAAAGCGACCGTCCGGAGCGGTTCCTATGCGGAAATGATTCGCTATCTTAACCGGGATATAGAGGTCTTCACGAAAGCCTGCCCGCTGTTTGTTCCACTTGTGGAAGACGGAAGGGTACAGCCTGATGATCCCGTTCTGAAATATCTGATAGATGAATACCTGTCCGAAATGGTCGACGCGAACGTGGATACGGTCATACTCGGTTGCACGCATTATCCGCTGCTTTCCGACGCGATCGCAGCCTATCTCGGAAGCGGGGTCAAGCTGATTGATACGGGTCTCGAGTCGTCGCTTGCGCTTCGCGAGCACCTTCAGAAGCGCGAGCTTCTTTCCGGAAGGACTGGGAACGGAAGCATTTCCTATTACGTATCCGACAGCGCGGCTGATTTCAAGTCGCTCGCGTCCGTTTTCCTCGGTTCCGAGATCGTGCAGGACGTGCACAGAGTGGATATTGACAAATACTGATTTCATTGTGAAAACACGGTTACTGTTGGCCGTGTTTTATCTTTACCGGATTACAATTACTTCGGAGGCATGAATGGCAAAGGATGATTATCACGTAATCGTGTTCAGGACACTCAAGTATCTGTATCATCAGCTGAAGGACGGACTTCCACCTGATCCGGAGATGCTCATGCCGGACAGCAAGATTTTCGAAATCAACGAATACTACTGGAAGTACGTACTGCGGAGCATGCTGGAAGAGGACCTGATCCGCGGCTTAACGATAAAGGACGATGGATCCGGTCCGGAACTGTCCGAGGAAATGCTCAAGGATATTCAGATCACGCCGAAAGGAATCGAATATCTTAACGACAACAGGATGGGGCAGAGAGTCGATCAGCTGATCAGGGGCGTTATTAAAATATAACGCTGTATGCAAAAGATAAAGTCTCTATAAACAAAGAAGGGGCTGTCTCAAAAGCTACCAAAAAGAGCATTTGAGGCAGCTCTTTTCATTTGTCCCCAAGTTCAGGAATAATTCAACTGTATTGGTTTTGCCCGGAAAGAATTGATCATTCAAGTCTGGCCAATTTTCGGGTACAGC
>JAFPXU010000161.1 GCA_017394605.1 Clostridia bacterium
CACCATGAAGATCACAAAAGTTGACGTATTCAAGGTAACCGATCCCGGCAGCCCCGGCATCTATCCCGTCCTCTGCCGTATCTACACGGACGAAGGCATCTACGGCGACGGCGAAGCGGCCCTTTCCTACGGCATCGGCGCCACAGCGGCGTTCGGAATGGTCCAGGATCTTGCCAACATCATCATCGGCATGGATCCGCTCGAGAACGAGGTCATCTGGGACAAGATGTACCGCACGACCTTCTGGGGACAGAACGGCGGCGGCGTGTTCACCGCAGGCATGAGCGCCATCGACATCGCGCTCTGGGATATCCGGGGCAAGTATTTCAACGTTCCGGTATATACCCTGCTCGGCGGGAAACTGAACGACAATCTCCGTTCCTACGCTTCCCAACTGCAGTTCGGCTGGTACCATGACCGCATGAGCGCCATGCGTTCCCTGCAGGACTACAGGGATGCGGCGCAGCGCGCGATCGACGAAGGATACGACGCGGTCAAGGTCGACTTCTTCACCTTCAAGCCCGAGGGCGGCGGCTACACGGATAAGGACCGTACCGGACTTCTGGATCCCAAGACCCTGCGCACCGTCGTGGACCGCGTACGCGTGACCCGCGAAACGGTCGGACCGGACGTCGACATCATCATCGAGAACCACAGCTATCTCGACGCGAACACGGCGATCCAGCTCGCTACCGCGGTGGAGCCCTACAACATCATGTACTTCGAAGAGCCCAATACGCCTGATCCGGATACCGCAAAGCGCCTCGCTGAGAAGATCAATATCCCGATCGCGAGCGGCGAGAGGATCTATACCCGCTGGCAGTACGAGAAGTACTTCAAGGATAATTCCCTGCATGTCGCGCAGCCCGATATCGGCACCTGCGGCGGTATCACGGAAGTCAAGAAGATCGCAGACCTCGCGTATATCCATGACGCGTGCGTGCAGGTGCACATCTGCGGAACGCCGATCTGCATCGCGGCGGGTCTGCATGTGGAGGCAGCCATCCCGAACTTCGTGATCCATGAGCATCATCAGTGCAACCTGCTGCCGGATCACATCAAGCTGGGCAAATACGACTGGCAGCCTGAGAATGGCCTTTACAAGGTTCCGGATCTTCCGGGCATCGGCCAGGAGATCTCCGACTGGGTATTCACCAATATGCAGTATGTCGAAAAGGTCACCGTCCAGGGCAAATCCACCGCGTGGGTCATGTCCAATGTCGGAAACTGATAACGCTTTTTCAGCGGGAGAGACTGTTCTTCGGAACAGCCTCTCTCTTTTTTAAATCGCGGAAGGTTGCCAATTGTCCTGCGGATAAGTTAGAATAAATCAATTGACAATCATGAAACGTAAGGACTGACGATGAGAAAACAGAAACGGATCGAAAGTGTCTCCGTCGTGGATCAGGTCTGCGACGCCATCAAGGAGCTGATCATAGAAACACCGTATCATCCCGGTGACAAGCTGCCGTCGGAAGGCGAGATCGCGGAAGCCTACGGCGTGAACAAACTCAGCGTGCGCATGGCGCTACAGAAGCTGACGACCCTGGGCGTGGTTGATAAACGCAACGGCGAAGGATCATTTGTGAAGGAGTTTTCGCTATCTCCTCTGTTCAGCGAGGCTGTGGATTTCTATAAAAAAGGCGTTCGGCTTCAGGATGTTCAGGAACTTCGCCAGCTGCTGGAAGGCGACAGCGCATTCAAGGCGGCCTTTCAAGCGACAGAGGAAGAGAAACAGGTGTTGAAAGAGCGCCTGAACGACTACAATGAACAGATGGCCAAGATGAAAGCGTTGCGCAGCAACGAGCGTTTTTCGGATATGCTGGAAGCGGACACCGCTTTCCACAGACAGATCGTTCATATGTCGCACAATCAGGTTTATGAGGATGTATACACGCTGGTGATCAAACTGGTTGAGGATCACATTATCAGCCTTCTCATGGCCCGTGAGGACGCGCTCAGGAACATGGAGGGAGCGCATGACATCCACAACGAACTCTGCCGCTGCATCTGTGAGGGGAACGGGGAGGAAGCACGCCGCATCTCGTGCCGCATCGTTGACGCCCAGGAGGAGATCGTCGTTCCGCAGGCTGAATAATGAAGTTGAAACGGCGATTCCTTAATATAAATTGAAATAAAAATATTATCGTGAGATGCGGACATGATATATTCAATCGATGAAATTAAACATTTAATAACTCCGATTGCAATAAAATACAAGCTGAAAGCAGTTTATCTTTTCGGCTCTTATGCCCGTGGCACCGCCAATGAAAACAGCGATATAGATTTACTTGTTGATACAACCGATACGGATCTTGATACACTCTTCAGATTAGGTGCTTTATATGATGAGATATCAAATGCATTTACAAAAGTAATTGACATGATTACTATTTCATCATTGGAGCAACCGGCTATAAGAAACAGTGATATTGTTTTCAGAAAAAATGTATTGAAAGAAAGGAAAAACCTTTATGCTGTCGCCTGATCTACAAAGATATCAGTATATAGGATAATTAGAATAATCACAGTATCTTATATACCGAAGAATCACAAAAACGTCCGAACAAAGAAATATCGGCGTGACCGAAGTCACGCCGAATCCCTTGGTAATATTGACTTTTTCAGTATTATCATGAAAAACACAATAATACTGGTTTACGACCCTCCTGCTAATACGCCGGGGGGTTTTTCACATTCTTTTCCAATCACCAAAGCACGCAGCGCCCTGCAGGCACTTTGCGCATGCGGCTATCAGGATGTTCAGGGGACAGGGAAAGTAAAAGCGACCTTGGTACCGCCGGAGCCTGAGGACAGGGTCAGTTCGCCGCCGAGCCTTGTCCGGACCGTTTCCTGCAGGATGGAAAGGCCGGTCCCGGGACGGATCTGCTCGGATCCTTTCCCGTCGTCCTCCACGACGACGGTGCAGAACCGGTTGCCTTCTGACAGCAGGATCCGGATCGTTCCGCCGTTTTTATCGAATGCGTATTTCAGCGCGTTCAGGATCAGCTCGTTGACCGAAAGCGTCACGAACACCGCTTTGTCCGGGTCCGTTTCGACGGGATCCGCCTCGAGCAGGAGCCGTACGCCCATTTCCTCGGCTAACGTTCCGTTGAATCCCGTCACGATCTTCTGCAGAAGCGCTTTCAGGCTGACGCGGTTTTTTGCTTCCCCGAGGTCCATGAACAGCTCGTGGAGGCGCGAGACGGAGAGAAGCATCAGGGAACAGCCGGCATAGGCTTCCCTGACTTCGCTGTTTTCCGACTGCCTGCCTTTCAGATTGAAGAGGCTCGACAGGAGCTGCAGATCGTTCTTGATCCGGTGATTGCTTTCCCGGACGCTCATCGGGATGCCGGGAACCGGATCCCGCATGGAGCGGTCCTTCATGGTCTCCGAGATTGCCTGAAGCTTTTTTTCCATCTGGACCTGCTGCGAGATATCCCGTTCGGAGATCAGGACGGCGATCACGCCGGAACTTCCCGAGATGGGCGTGACGTCCTGGAGAACGGTCTTGTTTTCCTGCGTATTCGCGACGGTATCGTGGAATGGAAGACCCTGCTCAAAGGCACGGTAGACAGCGGGCTCGTTGTCGGGACTCGCGTCCAGTCCGAGGATCAGCGTCTGATACTGCGACGGGATATGGGCAGGTCTCGCGTGCGCGACGACAAAGGCGGTCCCAGTGCGGTCGAGACAGTCCAGAAACACGTCCGCTCCGATAAGATCCGCGACGGAGGAGAGGGAGGTTTCGTACTGTTCCAGGATCCGGATATCCCCGTCGGAAAGCGTTGTCCGCGCGAGACAGAGTTCCCGCAACGTCATGGTTTTTCCCTCCGGATCTCGTTTAATGTCTGCTCGGGATCCCGGACGATCATTGCAGCTGCTTCCTCGACTGGAATGTCATAGGCGGCAGCGGTCTTCTGGATCCGGCGGTATGCCTGCCGGTCGGAAAGGCCGGCGTCCCTGAGGATCGATTTTGCCTTCGAGACGAACCGATCCTCCGTGCTGTCCAGGATGGATTCCGCGACCTTACGCATGGTGGAGCGCTTGTCCATGGCGACTTTCTGGATCTTCCGGTAGGCTTCCGGCTCGGAGATTTTGTCGGCCGCCGCAAGGATCCGCTTTGCCTTGTCGATGATTTTCGCGTCCGCAAGCGCCTCCTCGGCAGCAAGTTTTTCGTCACGGAGCCGGGCTTCGCGCCCTGCTGCGGCGAGCGCGACCTCGACGCAGGCGCAGAGCGCGTTCGTTTCGACCGGCTTGACAAGATAGCCCTTTACGCCGAGATCCGCCGCTTTGCGGATCGTTTCGCGGTCGGAAAATGCCGACACGATGACGACGGCGCGGGCAAGGCCTTCCTGAAGGATCTTTTCAGCGGCGCTGAGCCCGTTGAAGATCGGCATGGAGATGTCCATCAGGACGAGGTCGGGACGTGTGTTTCTGCAGATTTCCACTGCGTCAAAGCCGTCGGCCGCGCTGCCTGCTACGGTGAAGCCGAGATCGGAGAGCATGCCGGAAAAATCGAGCCTTGTGATGAGTTCGTCATCTACGACGACCGCAGTTTTTCCGCTACGTTCCATGTTCTTTCCCCCCTGATGATTCTTAAATATATATTATATCAGAAACCGTGCCTGATTCCATCCTGAGACATGCAAAAAGAACCTGCAATAGGCAAGGCCATATTTTCAAAGCAAACGCAATAAAGGGGGATGAAAACACTTGCAATTGCCTGAAAAGCCACAAATAATAAAAGAGTACTGAAAACGGGACTCTTTCCTTGATTTTGACAGCGGTTTATAGTATTGTTGTCTCAGAAAAGTATTGAAATACGGGGAACATGCTCCCGGACAGGTCCGTCACGAAATCAAAGACGACCGAAGTTCGGAAGCTGTATTGTAAGGGAGTGACAGCATTGGCGAATTTTTATATTTCGGACCTTCATCTCGGACATGCGAACGTTATCCGGTTCGACAACCGCCCTTTTGCCGATCTGGATGAAATGCACAGGGAGATCATCTGCAGATGGAACGCCGCGGTGACCGCAGAGGATACGGTATACATCCTCGGCGATTTCTGCTGGGGAAAAGAGGCAGACTGGCCAGGGTATCTGGCACAGCTTTCGGGGCAGAAGGTCCTGATCAGGGGAAATCATGACCCGAAGCAGTTCGGGTCGGAAGTCAAGAAATACTTTCAGGACATCAAGGAATACAAGGAGATCACGGACAGCCAGAAACACGTCATCCTGTGCCACTATCCGATCCCATTTCACAGGGCGGACTATAATGCCGGCTGCTGGATGCTCTACGGGCATGTCCACATAACCAGTGAGCGGCAGTATATGGACCGCCTGCGGTCGCAGATCAAAGCGAACTGCAAAGAGCGGGGCGACTGTGTGGGAAACTGGATCAACGTCGGCTGCATGATGCCCTGGATGGATTATACGCCTCAGACGCTTGACCGGATCATTGAAAGAGAAAAAGCATGGAGGGAGGAGAATCCGGTTGATTCCGGAATGGAAGAATAGCCATCAAAAACCCGCTGCTGCAGCGGAAAGCGTGCCGCCTTTGGAGAAAGACCTGCCGGCATATCTCAGGGAATCCATCGACGCGATGAACGCATCCTGGGAGATCATGGACGCGGGCGGGAAGGATATCCACTGGGACCTGAACTGGTGCGAGTTATACTCGGACATCAATTACGCCGAAACGGAACGGCAGATCTCATCCGCGCAGGCGTGGCATCTGCGCAGGGAATATCTGAGAATGGAAGAAGAACGGTGAACGTGTTTTCCGATACGGTTCGTTTCATGTTTTGAAACACGAAATCCGGCCAGGTTTTCATGTTTGGAAACATGCTTTCATGGCAGACTGCCGGACTGCAACAGCGGAAAGCGAGTGCTTGACGTACGGCCCCGGATGGCGTATTTTAAATAGTAGGAAAGACTGCACAACAGGGTGCATGTCCCGTATAGAAAGGGAAGGCAGAATGGCCGTAGAGAAACATGTTTGACATGGTTATTCTCTGCGGCCTTTTTCGTATAGCAGGGGGACCGGGATGGAAACGATCACAAGCGTCGGCATCGATATCGGAACGACCACGACCCAGGTCGTGTTTTCCAGGCTGTCGCTTGAGAACACCGCGGGGATCTACAATGTCCCGAAGGTGTCCATCACCGGGAAAGAGATCCTGTACCGCTCCGAGCCGTTCTTTACGCCCCTTCTTGACCGCGACCACATCGACGCGGAGAAGGTGAAGGACATCGTGCTCTCTGTCTACCGGGACGCCGGGATGTCCCCGGAGGATATCTCTTCAGGCGCGGTGATCATCACGGGCGAGTCCGCGAGGAAGGAGAACGCGGAGAATATCGTGCGGACGCTTTCCGGCATGGCGGGCGAATTCGTCGTCTCCGCCGCCGGCCCGGACATGGAATCCGTGATCGCGGGCAAAGGGAGCGGTGCGTACGCGTATTCCAAAGACCGCCATCTGCGCGTCATCAACCTGGATATCGGCGGGGGCACGACCAACGCGGTGCTGTTCAACCGCGGAAGGACGATGGACACCGGCTGCATCGACGTGGGCGGCAGGCTGATCCGTACCGCTCCGGACGGAACGGTGACCGGATTCTCCCAGGCGGCCAGACTGGTCGCGGAGGACATCGGCGCGGATCTAGTGGAAGGCATGCGCGACGAAAGTGTCCTGCTTCAGATCGCGAGGCGCCAGGCATCGCTGCTCGCGGAGATGACGGGACTCAGGGAACGGACGCCGCTTTATCGAAAGCTTCTGACACCGGACAGTTCCGGCTTTGACATTGCCGCAGCGCCCGACGTGCTCTGCTATTCGGGGGGCGTGGCGGACGCGGTCCGCGGAAGATACGACGCGGGCGATCCCTACCGATTCGGAGACACCGGCATCCTGCTCGGACGCGCGGTCCGGGAGGACCCGTACCTGAACAGCATTCCGCAGATCGAGGCGGACAACACGATTTCCGCCACCGTGATCGGCGCCGGCAGCTATACCACGACCGTCTCGGGCAGCACGATCCGCGCGGAGGGAGATCTTCTTCCCATGAAGAACCTGACCGTCTACAAGATCACCGAGGCGGAGCAGGAGCGCCTGTTCGAGGGCGACGGGGAGGACTTCGCGGTCAATCTTTCCAGGTTCATGGAGCTGAACGACCACGACGTCGCGGTCGCGGTCCGGGGAAAGCCGGATCCGAGCTATCCGGAGGTAAAAAGGCTCGCCGCCGCGCTTTCGGCCGCCGCGGAAGCGTGTTTTCAGCCGGGCAGGCCGCTCGTGCTGGTTTTTGAGAACGATATGGCCAAGGTGTTCGGGATGTGCTTTCTGCAGGTCTCGGACCGGAGGCTTGTTTCCATAGACGGGATCCCGGTGCAGTCCGCGGATCATATCGACATCGGACGGCCCATCGTCGGGGGACTCGTGGTCCCCGTGGTCATCAAGACGCTGCTGTTCGGACGCTGAGGTGAAAAGAATGCGGTTATCCACATCCGTAAAGGGACAGAATTTCACATTCCGGTCGGTCAAGGAAGTCATGGCGAAGGCCAACGAACTGAAGTCCGGAGACGTGCTCGCGGGCGTTGCGGCCGAGAGCGATCTCGAGCGCATCGCGGCAAAGCGCGTGCTGTCCGAGCTTCTGATGTCCGACCTTCGGGAGAACCCCGCCGTGCCCTACGAGCAGGACGAGGTCACGCGGCTGGACCAGGACTATCTGGATCCCGAAGTGTACGCGGGGATCAAAGGCATGACGGTCGGGGGATTTCGGGAATGGCTTCTCTCCTACGACGCGACGGAGGAGAAGATCCGGCGCGCATCGAAGGGACTGACGGCGGAGATGACCGCGGGCGTGTGCAAGCTCATGAGCAACATGGACCTCGTCTACGCGGCCAATAAGGTCCGGGTCGAGGCGACCTGCAACACGACGATCGGAAGGCGCGGGTGCCTTTCCACGAGGCTCCAGCCCAACCACCCGACGGACGACATCGAGGGCATCACCGCCTCCGTGTACGAGGGACTGTCCTACGGCTGCGGCGACGCGCTACTCGGGCTCAACCCGGTCAACGATACGGTCTTTTCACTGGCCGAGGTGCTCAAGCGCCTGAACGAGATCAAGCAGCGGCTTTCAATACCGACGCAGATCTGCTGCTTAGGCCACATCACGACGCAGATCGAGGCGGTGCGCCAGGGCGCGCCGTGCGACATGATCTTCCAGTCCATCGCGGGCTCCGAAAAGGGCAATACGGCGTTCGGGTTCACCGCGGACACGGTCCGCGAGGCGCGGGC
>JAFPXU010000162.1 GCA_017394605.1 Clostridia bacterium
CACCATGAAGATCACAAAAGTTGACGTATTCAAGGTAACCGATCCCGGCAGCCCCGGCATCTATCCCGTCCTCTGCCGTATCTACACGGACGAAGGCATCTACGGCGACGGCGAAGCGGCCCTTTCCTACGGCATCGGCGCAACCGCGGCGTTCGGAATGGTACAGGATCTTGCCAACATCATCATCGGCATGGATCCGCTCGAGAACGAGGTCATCTGGGACAAGATGTACCGCACGACCTTCTGGGGTCAGAACGGCGGCGGCGTGTTCACGGCAGGCATGAGCGCCATCGACATCGCGCTCTGGGATATCCGCGGCAAGTACTTCAACGTTCCGGTTTACACCCTGCTCGGCGGGAAACTGAACGACAATCTCCGTTCCTACGCTTCCCAGTTGCAGTTCGGCTGGTATCATGACCGCATGAGCGCCATGCGTTCCCTGCAGGACTACAGGGACGCGGCGCAGCGCGCGATCGACGAAGGATACGACGCGGTCAAGGTCGACTTCTTCACCTTCAAGCCCGAAGGCGGCGGCTACACGGATAAGGACCGCACCGGTCTGCTGGATCCCAAGACCCTGCGCACCGTCGTGGACCGCGTACGCGTGACCCGCGAAACGGTCGGCCCGGACGTCGACATCATCATCGAGAACCACAGCTATCTCGATGCGAACACGGCGATCCAGCTTGCAACCGCGGTGGAGCCCTACAACATCATGTACTTCGAGGAGCCCAATACGCCTGATCCGGATACCGCAAGACGTCTCGCCGAGAAGATCAATATACCAATCGCGAGCGGCGAGAGGATCTATACCCGCTGGCAGTACGAGAAGTACTTCGAGGACAACTCCCTGCATGTCGCGCAGCCCGATATCGGCACCTGCGGCGGCATCACGGAAGTCAAGAAGATCGCAGACCTCGCGTATATCCATGACGCATGCGTCCAGGTGCACATCTGCGGCACGCCGATCTGCGTGGCGGCCGGTCTGCATGTGGAGGCGGCTATCCCGAACTTCGTGATCCATGAGCATCATCAGTGCAACCTGCTGCCGGATCACATCAAACTGTGCAAGTACGATTATCAGCCGGTAAACGGACGCTACAAGGTTCCGGAGCTTCCCGGCATCGGTCAGGAGATCTCGGACTGGGTATTCACCAACACGCAGTATGTCGAAAAGGTCACGGTGCAGGGCAAATCCGCAGCGTGGGTCATGGCAGACGTCGGAAAATAATACCGGATATTGCAAAGAGAGACTGTTCTAATGGACAGCCTCTCTTTTTTAAAACACGGAAGGTTGCCAATCGTCTTACGGATAAGTTAGAATATATCGATTGACAATCTTGAAACCGAAGGAATGACGATGAGAAAACAGAAACGGATCGAAAGCGTCTCCGTCGTGGATCAGGTCTGCGACGCCATCAAGGAGATGATCATAGAAACACCGTACCATCCCGGTGACAGGCTGCCGTCGGAAGGCGAGATCGCGGAAGCATACGGCGTGAACAAACTCAGCGTGCGTATGGCGCTTCAGAAGCTGACCACCCTGGGCGTGGTCGACAAACGCAACGGCGAGGGATCATTTGTGAAGGAGTTTTCGCTCTCTCCTCTGTTCAGTGAGGCCGTGGATTTCTACAGCGAAGGCGTTCAGCTCCAGGATATTCAGGAACTCCGCCAGCTTCTGGAGGGCGACAGCGCATTCAAGGCGGCCGAGAAAGCGACAGAGGAAGAGAAGCAGGTGCTGATGGAGCGCCTGAACGACTACAACGAGCAGATGGCCGCGATGAAAGCGTCCCGCAGCAACGAGCGTTTTTCGGATTTGCTGGAAGCGGATACCGCTTTCCACCGGCAGATTGTTCATATGTCGCACAATCCGCTTTACGAGGATGTCTACACGCTGGTGATCAAACTGGTCGAGAAGCACATTATAAGCCTTCTCATGGCGCGCGAGGACGCGCTCAGGAACATTGAGGGAACGCAGGACATCCACAACGAACTCTGCCGCTGTATCTGTGAGGGGAATGGGGAGGAAGCCCGCCGCATCGCGTGCCGCATCGTCGATAATCAGGCGGAAATCGTCGTTCTGCAGGCAGAATAGCGTCGGTCAATAAAAGACTCTACAGCAGCTGCTCCCGCGCAGATGGACGGGAACAGCTGCTTTTTGCTTGTGAAGGGTGTGCGTCTCGGAATGGTTATCGAAGAAAGATCCTGCGGATCGTTCGGAAGGAATAGCATAATCGGATAAGAAAGAAAGACCTGCACCGGCAGGTCTTTGCTGAACCATGGAAGAAAGGTTGTCTTCACAGCGGGGGGACCGGATCGGTCCCCGTCGGATTTCATGGCACCGGGAAGGTGAAAGCGACCTTGGTGCCGCCGGAGCCGGAGGACATGGTCAGTTCGCCACCGAGCCTTGTCCGGACGGTCTCCTGCAGGATGGAAAGGCCGGTCCCGGGACGGATCTGGTCGGATCCTTTCCCGTCATCCTCCACGACAACGGTGCAGAACCGGTTCCCTTCTGACAGCAGGATCCGGATCGTTCCGCCGTTTTCATCAAAGGCGTATTTCAGCGCGTTCAGGATCAGCTCGTTGACCGATAGCGTCACGAAGACGGCCTTGTCGGGGTCCGTTTCGACGGGATCCGCCTCGAGCAGGAGCCTTACGCCCATTTCCTCCGCAAGCGTTCCGTTGAATCCCGTCACGATCTTCTGCAGGAGCGTTTTCAGGCTGACGCGGTTTTTTGCTTCCCCGAGGTCCATGAACAGCTCGTGGAGCCGCGAGACGGAGAGCAGCATGAGGGAACAGCCGGTATAGGCTTCTTTGACTTCGCTGTTTTCCGCCTGCCTGCCCTTCAGGTTGAAGAGGCTCGACAGGAGCTGCAGATCGTTCTTGATCCGGTGATTGCTTTCCCGGACGCTCATCGGGATGCCGGGGACCGGGTCCCGCATGGAGCGGTCCTTCATGGTCTCCGAGATCGCCTGGAGCTTTTTCTCCATCTGGACCTGCTGCGAGATGTCCCGCTCGGAGATCAGGACGGCGATCACGCCGGACTCACCCGTGATGGGCGTCACATCCTGGAGAACGGTCCTGTTTTCCTGCGTGTTCGCGACGGTATCGTGAAAGGGGAGACCCTGCGCAAAGGCGCGGTAGACGGCCGGCTCGTTGTCGGGGCTCGCGTCCAGTCCGAGGATCCGCGTCCGGTACTGCGACGGGATATGGGCAGGTCTCGCATGCGCGACGACAAAGGCGATCCCGCTTTTGTCGAGGCAGTCCAGAAACACGTCTGCCCCGATGAGATCCGCTACGGAGGAGAGGGACGTTTCGTACTCCTCGAGGATCCGGATATCCCCATCCCTGAGCGAGGTGCGCGCAAGGCAGAGTTCCCGCAGCGTCATGGCTTTTCCCTCCGGATCTCATTTAAGGTCTGTTCGGGATTCCTGACGATCATCGCGGCGGCTTCCTCGACGGGAATGTCAAACGCGGCTGCGGTCTTCTGGATCCGGCGGTATGCCTGTCGGTCGGAAAGGCCGGCGTCCATGAGGATCGATTTTGCCTTCGAGACGAACCGGTCCTCCGTGCTGTCCAGGATGGATTCTGCGACCTTCCGCATGGTGGAGCGCTTGTTCATGGCGATTTTCTGGATTTTCCGGTAGGCTTCCGGTTCTGAGATTTTATCCGCAGCGGCGAGGATCCGCTTTGCCTTGTCGATGATTTTCGCGTCCAGAAGCGCTTCCTCGGCGGCAAGCTTTGCGTCTCGGAGCGCGGTCTCGCGTCCGGCTGCGGCAAGCGCAACCTCGACGCAGGCGCAGAGCGCGTTCGTTTCGACCGGCTTGACAAGATAGCCCTTCACGCCGAGGTCCGCCGCCTTGCGGATCGTTTCGCGGTCGGAAAACGCCGACACGATGACGACGGCGCGGGCAAGGCCTTCCTCCAGGATCTTTTCCGCGGCGCTGAGCCCGTTGAAGATCGGCATGGAGATGTCCATGAGGACAAGGTCGGGACGTGTTTTCCTGCATACCTCCACCGCGTCGAAGCCGTCGGCGGCGCTGCCCGTCACGGTGAAGCCGAGATCGGAGAGCATGCCGGAAAAATCGAGCCTTGTGATGAGCTCGTCATCTACGACGACCGCTGTTTTTCCGCATCGTTCCATGTTCATTCCCCCGGTTGATTCTTAAAAATATATTATATCAGAAATCGGACCGGATTCCATCCGGGAACAGGTAAAAAGAACCGGTACCGACCAGAACCTATTTATGCAGATGCAGGCAAAGGAAGCACCTGCATTGCCTTGAAAGACTGGAATCGCATAAAAGAGTACTGAAAACGGGACTCTTTTCTTGATTTTCACAGAGACTTATAGTATTGTTGTCTCAGATCAGCGCCGGAATACGGGGAAAATGCTCCCGGACGGGATCCGTCATGAACAAGGATCGGAAAGCAGCAGTTCGGGAACCGCATCGCAGACACATAGCAAGGGAGTGACAGGAATGGCGATTTTTTATATTTCGGACCTTCATCTCGGGCACGCGAACGTCATCCGGTTCGACAACCGGCCTTTTGCCGACCTGGATGAAATGCACAGGGAGATCATCGGCAGATGGAACGCCGCTGTGACCGATGAGGATACGGTATACATCCTTGGCGATTTCTGCTGGGGAAAAGAGGCGGACTGGCTTTTGTACCTGCCGCAGCTATCGGGGCAGAAGGTCCTGATCAGGGGAAACCATGACCCGAAGCAGTTCGGCGCGGAGGTCAGGAAATACTTTCAGGACATCAGGGAATACAAGGAGATCACGGACAGCCGGAAACACGTCATCCTTTGCCACTATCCGATCCCGTTTCACAGGGCGGATTATAGCGCCGCCTGCTGGATGCTCTACGGGCATGTACACATAACCAGGGAGCGGCAGTATATGGACAGGTTTCGGTCGCAGATCAAAGCAAACTGCAGGGAGCGGGGCGACTGTGTGGGCAACTGGATCAATGTGGGCTGCATGATGCCCTGGATGGATTATACGCCTCAGACCCTTGACCGGATCATTGAAAGAGAAAAAGCATGGAGGGAGGCAAATCCGATCGATTCCGGAATGGAAAAAGAGCAGTGAACGTGCACTCCGATACCCTTCGTTTCATGCTCCGAAACACGGAATCCGGCATGGTTTTCCTGTCTGGAAACATGTTTTCACGGCAGACCGCCGGACTGCCGCAGCGGAAAGCGAGTGCTTGACGTATGGCCACGGAAGGCGTATTTTAGATAGTAGGAAAGACTGCACAACAGGGTGCATGTCCCGTATAGAAAGGGAAGGCAGAATGGCCGTAGAGAAACATGTTTGACATGGTTATTCTCTGCGGTCTTTTTCGTATAGCAGGGGGACCGGGATGGAAACGATCGTCAGCGTCGGCATCGATATCGGAACGACCACGACCCAGGTCGTGTTTTCCAGGCTGTCGCTTGAGAACACGGCCGGGATCTACAACGTCCCGAAGGTGTCCATCACGGGAAAAGAGATCCTGTACCGCTCCGAGCCGTTCTTCACGCCCCTTCTGGACCGCGACCACATCGACGCGGAGAAGGTGAAGGACATCGTTCTCTCCGTCTACCGGGACGCCGGGATGTCCCCGGAGGACATTTCCTCAGGCGCCGTGATCATCACGGGCGAATCCGCTAGGAAGGAGAACGCGGAGAATATTGTTAGGACGCTTTCCGGCATGGCGGGCGAATTCGTCGTCTCCGCCGCCGGCCCGGACATGGAATCCGTGATCGCGGGCAAGGGAAGCGGGGCATACGCGTATTCCAAGGACCGCCATCTGCGGGTCATCAACCTGGATATCGGCGGGGGCACGACCAACGCGGTGCTGTTCAACCGCGGAAGGACGATGGACACCGGCTGCATCGACGTGGGCGGCAGGCTGATTCGAACCGCTCCGGACGGGACGGTGACCGGATTCTCCCGGGCGGCCAGGCTGGTCGCGGAGGACATCGGCGCGGATCTGAAAGAAGGCATGCGCAACGAGGCGGCCCTGCTCCGGATCGCGAGGCGGCAGGCGTCGCTGCTCGCGGAGATGACGGGGCTCAGGGAGCGGACGCCGCTCTACAGAAAACTTCTGACGCTGGACAGTTCCGGCTTCGACATTGCCGCAGCGCCCGACGTGCTCTGCTATTCGGGCGGCGTGGCGGATGCGGTCCGCGGCAAATACGACGCGGGCGACCCCTATAGGTTCGGGGACACCGGCATCCTCCTCGGACGCGCGGTGAGGGAGGACCCGTACCTGAACAGCATCCCGCGGATCGAGGCGGACAACACGATCTCCGCCACCGTGATCGGCGCCGGCAGCTATACCACGACGGTCTCGGGCAGCACGATCCGCGCGGAGGGCGACCTCCTCCCCATGAAGAACCTGACCGTCTACAGGATCACCGAGGCGGAGCAGGAGCGCCTGTTCGAAGGCGACGGGGAGGACTTTGCGGTCAACCTTGCAAGGTTCATGGAACTGAACGGACACGACGTCGCGGTCGCGGTCCGGGGAAAGCCGGATCCGAGCTATCCGGAGGTAAAGCGGCTCGCCGCAGCGCTTTCGGCCGCCGCGGAGGCGTGCTTTGCGCCGGGCAGACCGCTCGTGCTGGTTTTTGAGAACGACATGGCCAAGGTGTTCGGGATGTGCTTTCTGCAGGTCTCGGACCGGAGGCTTGTTTCCATAGACGGGATCCCGGTGCAGTCCGCGGATCATATCGACATCGGACGGCCGATCGTCGGGGGGCTCGTGGTCCCCGTGGTCATCAAGACCCTGCTGTTCGGACACTGAGGTGAAGGAAATGCGGTTATCCACATCCGTAAAGGGACAGAATTTCACATTCCGGTCGGTCAAGGAGGTCATGGCGAAAGCCAACGAACTGAAGTCCGGCGACGTGCTTGCCGGCGTGGCGGCCGAGAGCGATCTCGAACGCATCGCGGCAAAGCGGGTGCTGTCCGAGCTTCTGATGTCGGACCTTAGGGAAAACCCCGCCGTGCCCTACGAGCAGGATGAGGTCACGCGGCTGGATCAGGATTTCCTGGACCCTGCCGTGTACGCCGGGATCCGCGGCATGACGGTCGGGGAATTTAGGGAATGGCTCCTTTCCTACGACGCGACGGAGGAGAAGATCCGGCGCGCGTCGAAGGGGCTGACCGCGGAGATGACCGCCGGCGTGTGCAAGCTCATGAGCAACATGGACCTTGTCTACGCGTCGAATAAGGTGCGGGTCGAGGCGACCTGCAACACGACGATCGGGCGCAGGGGCTGCCTTTCCACGAGGCTCCAGCCCAACCATCCGACGGACGACATCGAAGGCATCACGGCCTCCGTGTACGAGGGACTGTCCTACGGCTGCGGCGACGCGCTTTTGGGGCTGAATCCGGTCAACGACACGGTCTTTTCGCTTGCCGAGGTGCTCAAGCGCCTGAACGAGATCAAGCAGCGGCTGGGCATCCCGACGCAGATCTGCTGCTTAGGCCACATCACGACCCAGATCGAGGCGGTGCGCCAGGGCGCGCCGTGCGACATGATCTTCCAGTCCATCGCGGGCTCCGAAAAGGGCAATACGGCGTTCGGGTTCACCGCGGACACGGTCCGCGAGGCGCGGGCGCTC
>JAFPXU010000163.1 GCA_017394605.1 Clostridia bacterium
CTTTTTGATAATCCTTTTCCGGCAGTTTCATACCTGCTTTCTTTGCGTCCCCTTTTTTCCAAAAAGCAGAGCACACCGCTTTTGATGTGCTCATTTCTTGATCCTGTTCTGTTCTTGCCGTTCCTTAACTTAATGACATTGAACTCATAACTCATGGGAATCATATCTGGAAAAGATTTTCTGTCGATGACCTGTAACGGCACATATTCACGTACCGCGACTTTCTGCCAGGACAGAATGCTGTCACATTTCCATTCTTTGCACAACGCATGATATTGATCAGCGTTCTCGATAATACTCTGCGATTTCTTGTGACGATTGGTCTGCCGATTGCCCTTGATAAAGACAGGAAAAGAGAAGTATTTCAGTAGTTCTTCAACCTCGGGCAGTTCCTCATATATTGTTGTAAATGGTGTCTTGTCCTTCAGCACTGGATACCATTTTTCAATTGTACTGCACAGCAGGTGTTCTTCTTCATGCACAAGCAGCCTCATTCCCATGCCTTCAAGCGTTGCCTCAACTCCAGCATAATCCTCGATCGCGCCTATGCGTAACAAAACAGGAGCATCAACTTTCGAAACAACAGATCTGCATTCAAAATGGTTCCTGAAATCGAAGTCATAAACATCATTTCCCGTCTTCCGCTGCAGAATCGCAATCTTTCCAATTGTAAAGAAATCATCACTGACTTTTCTAATATCCTTCATTTCAAAGCCTCTTACCTCTATAGCAGCTGAGCAGGCAATCAATACTCACACCAGAATCCACGATCATTCATTGTTGCCCGGGGTGCTGTAGCAATGCCAAAGATGTTAAAGGGCGAAAAAGAAATCCATGGACATAAAGCTATCGCTTCCGCACGATTTTTCTCGATATATAAATGTATCCGTCATTTGCATTGTCATGGGTTGCCTCCGAATTCTATTTGACATGCTTCACATTACTGAAGAGCATAGGAAGCGCTGTACATTTAATCATCGTTATTCTCCGTCTTCACTTTAAGAGGCGGACCGTTTCACTCTCGGAAGATTATTCAAAACATAAATAACAAAAAGGTCTCCACGGCTATACGAAATCCATAACGAAATGATGGAAAGCCCTTTCGCATCTCCAATAGAGAGCATCGGTTTTCAAGACCGCAGCGGCTTTCCATATGTTCAATTATAAAGATTTCGAATTCGTGTTGTAAACGGATTGGTTGCCTCGTATTGAAAAGGGTCTCAAAAGTAAGACTTTTCCCTCTGCAGGCGATCAAGCAGGAGTTCAGAATCCCTATTGACTTCGTAGGTATTCTGCGGTCATAATACCTTATTACCTGTTTCAAGGGGATGGGCCATACGTTCTGCAACGTGTTGCTCTCTTGCCGGATGTGACTCATGTGCATGCCCGATACTCTGTGCGTCCGCGCATAGAAACACATTTTCAGAAAGTGTCTGCACATGAGGATCAGCGCTCCGCCTGCATGTTCATTTCCGGCATGTTCGGGACCTGCGGTCAGAACAGATTCCCTGTCGCTTTTTTTGATCACGCAGCCATTTGAAAGCACGGTTCTCACGGCTTTTCAGACACTTTCTCCTCCCGGACAAGCATTTTCACAGGATCGAGGTAAGGACAGATGACACTTCAGCAGCTGAATGACGTGATTGCCATCGCGGAGACAGGATCCTTCCGCCGCGCGGCGGAGCGTCTGTATATCGCGCAGCCGTCCCTGACCGGCGCGGTCCGGGAGCTGGAAAAGGAGCTCGGCGTGACGCTCTTCAACCGCAGCGGAAAGGGCGCGACACTGACCGCCGACGGTATGAATTTCCTCCCGTACGCCCGCTCCGTCATGACGCAGTACGAAAGCCTGCTGGACGCGTACGGCAAAAACGGCGCGCGCAAGCAGAAGTTTGCTGTATCGACACAGCACTATTCCTTTGCCGTGAAGGCCTTCGTGGAAGTGACCAGGGCGTACGACGTGGCGGAATACGAGTTCGCGATCCGTGAGACGAGAACCAGGCAGGTCATCGACGACGTCGCGGCGTCCAGAAGCGAGATCGGTATCCTGTACATGAGCGATTTCAACCGGAAGGCGCTCCAGAAGATGCTGAGCGACAGCGGGCTTTCTTTCCATCATCTGATCGACTGCCGCGCGTTCGTCTATCTGTGGAAAGGCCATCCCCTTGCAGGTAAAGAGTCCATCACATTCGAGGACCTCGCCCCCTACCCTAACCTTTCCTTCGAGCAGGGGGAAAACAGCAACTTCTATCTCGCGGAGGAAATCCTTTCCACCAACGAGTACCCTAGGACGATCAAATGCAGCGACAGAGCCACCATGCTGAACATGATGATCGGCGTGCTCGGCTACACGCTCTGCTCCGGCATCATATGCGAGGAGCTGAACGGCAGCGATTACAGGGCTGTCCCCTATCAGGAAGACGAGGAAAACCCCAACAGCGTGATGGACATCGGGTATATCACAAGAAAGAACAGCGTCCTGAGTAGCGCCGGGGAAAAATATGTGCAGGAACTTAAGCGATATCTTGAATCGAGGTGAACCTATATGCCGATAAGGATCAATGAACAGATGCCGGTCGTACGGAAACTGGAGACGGAACAGATCTTCGTGATGAACGAGTCCCGTGCCGCCTCGCAGGACATCCGCGAGCTGGAGATCGCGATCCTGAATATCATGCCGGACAAGGAGGACACGGAACTGCAGCTTCTTAGGCTCCTTTCCAATACGCCGCTGCAGGTGCGTCCTACCTTTTTAAGGCTGGACTCCCATCTGTACAAACACGTGACGGAGGATTACCTGCAGAAGTACTATCACTCCGTCTCCGCCGTGAAGGACCGCAACTTCGACGGTCTAATCGTCACCGGCGCGCCGGTGGAGACCCTTCCGTTTGAGGAGGTGGACTACTGGAACGAGCTAGTTGACCTGATGGACTGGGCGGACACGCACGTGACCGCGGTCATGTTCCTCTGCTGGTCCGCGCAGGCCGGTCTCTATCATCATTACGGGATCCAGAAGCACCCCCTCCCCGCCAAGCTCTCCGGCATCTATTCGCACCGGACCATCTACCGGGAAGAGCCGCTGACAAGGGGATTCAACGACGTCTTCCACGCGCCGCATTCCCGGTATACCGGTATCCTCAAGGAGGAGATACAGCGCCACCGGGAACTGGACGTACTGGCGGAATCGGACGTTGCGGGCATCTATCTGATCCACGACAGGGACAAACACCGTCTGTTCGTGACGGGGCATCCGGAATACAGCAGGGCAACGCTCGCGAACGAGTACACAAGGGACACGAAGAAAGGCATCAACCCCGCAGTCCCGACCAGGTATTTCCCGAACGACAACCCGGCGGGCGTTCCGCTGTTCCAGTGGAAGGCGCACGCCAATCTGCTTTTCTCAAACTGGCTCAATTACGAAGTCTACCAGATCACGCCGTATAAGCTGAGCGACATCGGAAAACAAGAATAAGAAGGAGGCACCCTATGGATATCATCGAAACGAAAAACGCGCCCGCCGCGATCGGGCCCTATTCCCAGGCAATCAAAATCAACGGTCTCGTGTATACGTCCGGACAGATCCCGATCGATCCCGCTACGGGAGCCATCGAGGCATGCTGCATCGAGGTGCAGACGGAGCAGGTGATAAAAAATCTCTCCGCGTTACTGACCGCAGCCGGAAGCAGCCTTGAAAAAGTCGTCAAAACGACCTGTTTTCTGAAAAACATTAAAGACTTTGCCGTCTTCAACGAGATCTACGCGAAGGCTTTCACTGGAAAGCCCGCCAGAAGCTGCGTGGAAGTTTCCAACCTTCCCAAGGGAGCGCTCGTCGAGATCGAAGTAATCGCATTAGCTGAATAAAGCATTCTCCAGCGATAGGCTGTTCCTATCGCTTGCAATCGGTCTTTCGTATTGGACACCCTCCCATGATGCCGTCAGAATAGAGGTATCAAATGAAGGGAGGGTCCGGAGATGAGATATCGATGTGGATCCTATGCCGTGCTGTTAAGCCGGGATCGAATGCGGGAGTTGAGAATCTGAAGCAGACGCCGGAATTCCGGCGGACACACCCCGTACCGATTCATGAAAGGAGAATTACCATGTCAGATATCCGCAATTCCGCCAACTGGTCCTTTGAGACCAAGCAGCTTCACGTCGGTCAGGAGCAGGCCGACCCGGTAACGGACGCACGCGCCGTCCCGATCTACGCGACGACCTCTTACGTATTCCACAACAGCGACCACGCGGCCGACCGCTTCGGGCTCAGGGACGCCGGCAACATCTACGGCCGTTTGACCAACCCGACCCAGGGCGTATTCGAATCCCGGATCGCCGCGCTGGAAAACGGCAGCGCCGCGCTGGCAGTCGCCTCGGGCGCAGCCGCCATCGCCTACACCATCCAGGCGCTCGCAAAGTCCGGAGAGCACATCGTCGCCTCCAAGACCATCTACGGAGGCACCTTCAATCTTCTTGCGCATACCCTTCCCCTGACCTCCGGGATCACGACCACCTTCGTCGATCCGGACGTAGAAGGCAGTTTTGAAGCAGCGATTCAGAATAATACCAAGGCGATCTTCATCGAGACGCTCGGCAACCCGAACAGCAACATCGTCGATATAGAGGAGATCGCCAAGATCGCGCACAGGCACGGTCTCCCCTTGGTCGTGGATTCCACCTTCGCGACTCCGTATCTGGTACGTCCCATCGAATGGGGCGCCGACATCGTCGTGCATTCCGCCACCAAATTCATAGGCGGACACGGAACGGCGATCGGGGGCGTGATCGTCGAGGGAGGCAAATTCGACTGGAAAGCGAACGGCAAATATCCGTGGATCAGCGATCCCAACCCGAGCTACCACGGGGTCTCCTTCTATGATGCCGTCGGTCCCGCCGCGTTTGTCACCTATATCCGGGCCATCCTCTTAAGGGACACCGGCTCCACCCTCTCCCCGTTCCACGCGTTCATCTTCCTGCAGGGTCTGGAAACGCTGTCTCTCCGTGTCGAGCGTCACGTGGAAAACGCCCTGAAAATCGTGGATTATCTTTCAAAGCATCCGCAGGTCGAGGCCGTGCACCATCCGGCGCTTCCCTCCGAACCAAGCCACGCACTATACAAAAAGTATTTCCCGAACGGAGGAGGCAGCATCTTCACGTTCGAGATCAAAGGCGACGCCTATACCGCCAAGGAATTCATCGACAACCTCGCCATCTTCTCGCTTCTCGCCAATGTGGCGGACGTGAAGTCGCTCGTGATCCATCCGTTCACCACGACGCACAGCCAGCTGACAAACGAGGAGCTTCTGGATCAGGGCATCAAGCCGAACACCATCCGCCTCTCCATCGGCACGGAGAACGTGAAGGATCTGATCTCCGCATTGGACGCCGCGTTCCACTCGGTTCTGTAAAACGCATTCAGCATATCATCAAATGAAAAAGGGACAATCGCATTAGCAGCCCCATCATATGACAGTATTATATTTATCTGGAAATGGCATGATCTTCGGGTCATGCCATTTCTTGCGTCATCAATTCACTCAGTGGGATGAACCTGATTTCTCCAAAATCCTTTTCCAGGACCGATACATATATACCAACACGATTTGGGCTGTCAATATACCCGAAAGCGGTTGACGGTTTTAGCCGTCAACGCCCTGCTTTGCCTACCTTTCAGTACTTGGCAAGCAGGGCATACTCGTAAAAGTATACAGATTTTTGTCCTGAATCGTTATCACCTCGGTACCTGGCGAACAGTGTTCCAATCCGGATTGGAACCACTTTTGACAAAAATGGCTTATTGAGATACCCCTAACCCCTTATGATTGCAAAAGTACAAGCTACGCGTTTTCACGCTCTAACACTCTGACAGACATAAGTATATCCGACATTTTTTCTCTGTTTCCCATGGTTGACTTGAACGCTGACATTTTAACGGATCGTTCAGGAAAACAGATTCCGAAATAGATTGATGACCGGCATGACAGGCAGCAGAATCAGTGTGGAAAGACAACCGCCGGAAGAGTACGGCGCGGACTCACGATTTTTCCGGTTTTCCTGCATGATCCTCCATCCTTCATAATCTCTGTCGTCTCGATCCCAGCGCTCTCTCTGCTCGTCTCGTGCCGCCTGTTCCTGATTCCTCATTTCGTCCGATCTGCTCATTATCTGCACCTCCTTTTGAATGCTGGTAATAATTTCAATCATGCCTAGATTGGATAACGCTCTCCCGCAATATCATGCAGCAGGATTTTGGGCCCATATAAAGCCCGGTCATGTATTCTGCGGCATTCATCCGATTCTGGAGTTCATCTTCTCCACGATATCCCAGATCTGTCTGTCCAGCACAAACGGTTCCGAAAACGCGTTCAGAACGATCCCTGCCAGTTCCTTTTCGTTATTCCGGGCGAGAGGAATGACTTCCAGCATGTGCTTCTGCACCTTTGAGAAGTGATTGCCGTATTCTCCCATGGCTTCCGCGGTGGAAAACACCGGAAAGAAATAGTTTTCCCCGTTCTGAAGAATATCCGGGATCAGCCTGGTTTCGCCCTCCGTCCTGAATGTCTTCCCGATCAGCTCGCTTGGATCCGCGTCCGGATCGTTGTCCAGCTTTTCCGCGATTTCTTCCCAGCGTTTCCGGTCTTCCTCGCTGAGAACGGCGGTGCATGGAACCCAGACATAGCTGTCGCGCAGGATCTCCAGAATATCGAGCAGATGCTCTTCTGTACGTTCCTTGTTGAACGCCGACACAGCCGCTTCGAGCATGCTTCCGTCCTCCAGATCCTTCGCGGTGATCTTCTGGCTCGGATTCATATCCGAAAAGCAGAGGATCTTTTTGTCCTCCGTTTCCCGCACGAAGAAAGCGATCTCCTCTCCTGCGTGATACCCGAAGTCCTGATCCGGCTCGTTGAGAAGCTCGCCCGTAATGCAGTGATCCCCGAGTCCCGTGATCCTTGTCCAGCATCCTTCCGGATTCAGGCCGTTTTTTGTCAGATAGACAAGCACATCGTCTATAAAGGTTTCATCCCTGCTCCCGTCGAGAAACGTCATATTACGAGTCTTTTCGACCTCTTCCGGAGCGTCGTATCCATGCAGCGCGTCAAGCTTTTTCGCGTACTTTTCAGCGAGGCTGCCGTCCTCGTCCTTAAAGAAAGCGGCCTCATCCCCGGCAACTTCGCCGATCCGTATCTTGGAGCTGATATCGTCATTCCCTTCCGCGAACCTGTAACCGTCCCCGCTCTTTTTCCCGGCGGCAAGGATCTCAAGCGTCATTCCGGCAGATCGGTCCGCATATCCGTAGGTCAGAACACAGTCGGCGGTATCCGCTTCCGGGAAATCCTTCAGCGCCGCCTTCAGTTCCTCCTTCATGGGGATCGCCGTAAAATGACGGTAAAACGCGCGAAATCCTGTTTCCTTATACTTCATCTTTGTATTCCTCCCAGCTGATTCTCATGCATTCCGGAAGTTCATCCCTGTACGGAACCGGTTTATTCAGGACTGACCGTCCCGGCCGTTTCGCTTCCGGTGTCTGAAGTTTATCAGGTGACGGTCAGAAAAAGGTCGCTGATCAGGCGACCGGCGGATAGCAGGGTCAGACCATCTAATTCAGGATCGTCAGAATGCCGCTGATTCCCACCAGAACGTACACAATCTTTTTCACGACGGCCTTGCTGTCATCGTATTTCCTGCTGACGCGGTTCAGAAGGAACTCCCCGCAGAAGTTTCCCGCAATGATGAACACGATCCCGACCGCGCAGAGCGGAAGCGCGTCCGCAGGGACCATTCCCTTTATGAAGCGCGTGGAGATGGTAAAGAGATTCGAAACGAAGAAGATCGTCTGCATGTTCGCGAGATAGACCTCGTATTCGTCCGTAATTGACACGAGATAGGTCGCCATCAGCGGGCCGCCGACGCCGAACATGCCGCTCAGCATGCCGGAAACGGTACTGACCGCAACCGTTTTGGGAACGGATTCCGTAATGCGCATGCCCGAGGGACTCAGGAAAGAATACAGGGAAATGGCGATCAGAAAAACGCCGAACGCGATCGTCAGGATCCTGCGGTCGAATGCAGGCACAAGATGAATGATGAACACGCCGCTCAGGGAAAAAAGAACCGTCGGCAGAAGAATCTGCCTGAACCGGATGGACCTTCTCCTCCGGATCAGCATCATGACGACAAGGCCGAAGCAGATGATCTGGCTGATGCCGGGCGACACGATAATGCCGTAAAAATACGGCAGAACCGCCATCATGACCGCGCCCGCGCCGAACCCGGTGAACGACTGCACGGTTCCCGCCACAAGCGATGTGACAGCTATGATCAAATATTCCATCTCTTATCCCGTCCGGTCCGGATCATGCCGGGCTGGCCGGCAGGCAGCCCGGTGTCCTTTTACTCGTTGCAACACCATATAATATAGCATCGTTGCGCGCGGCGCGCAAAACCGTGCCGGATGAAAAGCGGTAAAAGCCCGTTTTGCCGCAGGCCGTCAATTCTCCGTGTTTCAGTGATATAATGGACGCAGGAATACAGTTATAAAGGAGAATCGATATGGGCAAATCCTACGACGTGCTGGTCATCGGACCGGTATCCCTCGATCACAACATCGATTACCTCGGAAACGAACGCAAAGAGGTCGGCGGCGCCGTCGTGGCGTCCGGCTTCGCTGCCGCCCGTTCCGGCAACAGGACCGCGCTGTTTACAAAACTCAACCCCGCGGACGCGGACGTGGAAGCCCGTTTCGCCGGTTCCGGCGCGGATCTTTACTGGAAGCCCTCCAAAGCGACCTGTTCCATCCGGAACCAGTATTTCACCGCGGATAAGGAAAAACGCGTCTGCACCTCCATGGGCGTCTGCGATCCCTTCCGCTTTGAGGAACTCCCGGACATCGAAACGAAGATCTATCACTTCGCGGGACTCGTCTACGGGGATTTCGACGGCGAGCTCTTCGCCGAAGCGGCAAAGCACGGCAAGGTGGCCGTGGACGTGCAGTGCCTTTTACGCCACGTGGAACCGGACAGGACGATGGCCTTCCATGACTGGGCGGAGAAAAAGAAGTATCTCCCCTGTATCGACTACCTCAAGACCGACGCCGCGGAGGCCGAGATCCTTACCGGGCTGACCGACCGCGCGGAAGCGGCGAAGCTCCTTTACAGCTGGGGCGCCAAAGAGGTCCTGATCACGCACAACACCGAAGTGCTCGCCTACGACGGGGAAAAGATCTATACCTGCCCGATCAGGGCAAGAAATCTATCCGGACGCACCGGACGCGGCGACACCACGTTCGCGGGATATATCACCGAACGGCAGCGCGCGGGTATTGAGGAAGCGCTTCTGTACTGCACGGCGCTCGTTTCCCTGAAGATGGAGACGCCCGGTCCGTTCAGCGGCACCAGGCAGGACGTGCTGGACTACATCCGCGAATTCTATTGACCGGATCCATATAAAACTAAATAAGTGAAACAGATCCCCGGCAGAATCTCCGCCGGGGATCTTATTTCATTTCAGGCGTTCAGGCGGTCAGCCGTTTCCTTTCTTTCAGCGCGGCCGCTATGCTGCGCGTCGTCAGGGCGTAGATGTTCTCCTTCAGAAAGCGGCGTATGAGGTCCTCGTCGTTTACGGTCCAGACCGAAAGGCCCACCCCCTCCGCGTACAGCATGTCCGTTAAGGGAGGCCTTGCAAGAAGCCAGTGCGTGTTTACCGTCGTCAGTCCGCACTGTCTACAAACCTTCAGGATCCGGTCCGCGCATTCACGAAGGTTCCGGTCCGTCAGGTCCTGCTTATTGCTGTAGATCCCGGGAACACATTCCTCTATGTTCACCCAGAGCTCGGCCGTTTCGCGCATGTCCGGAGATGATGCGTAAAGATCGGCGTCCGCCGATCCCGTCAGGATCAGACGTCCGTCCACCCCGGCTTCCCGCGCCAGCGCGCAGACCGCTTTTTCAAGCCCATGCTCCTTCAAGTCGCAGTTCATCCGCATACCGGGCGCTTCCCGCAGAAGCGCGAACGCCTCAAGCAGGGAAGGTCCACTTGGATCCGCCGCGTCGTGGCCGAGCCGCAGTTCCCCGTCCGCCGCGCGGCGCACATCGATCTCCAGGGCGTCCGCGTCGGACGCGACCGCGTAGCGGATAAATTCAAGGGAGTTGTCCGGACGCCCGTCGGCGCCGGAATGGGCTGTAAGGATCGTCATCTGCACACCTGCTTTCAAAAATGAACAAGGAGGAGGCAGCGCCTCCTCCGGATGTCCGAACCGCGTATTTCTATTTCTCCCACTCTTTTTCCTTCAGGTTCGTGTACACGTACACGAACGCGGAGACAGAACAGATCAGGAACATGATCACCGACAGCGCCGCCGAACGGTTGTACGCCAGGTATTTGTTGAACTGGTCGAACAGCGCGATGCCCAGCATCTTCGGCGAGTTTCCGCCCATCAGGTAAGGGGTGGTGAACGATCCAACGTTCGACATGAACACGAACGTGGAGGCGACGACCACATCCTTCGCCGAAAGCGGGAAGATCATGGACGTGAGGACTTTGAGCTTGCTCGCGCCGACGTCGCGCGCGGCCTCGATGACGGAATCGGGGATCGCCCCGAGCCCCGCCGTGATCATCAGCGCCGCGAACGGGATGTTGAACCAGAGGTTCATCGTGATGATGCCGCTCGCGTGATACATCATGCCGAGGTGGATATCCTTCCCGAACAGCAGTCCGATGCGGTTGATGAGACCGGAGTCACGGATGATGGTGATCATGGCGTAGACGGCGCACATCGCGGGCACGAAACGCGGCAGCAGATACAGCGTGCCGATCGTCTTGGCGATCTTCGATTTCGTGAAGCGCAGGTACAGCGCCAGAAGATACGCCACCACAATGGCGATCACCACCGTCATGACGACCACAAACAGCGTGTAGAAGATGTTCTTGAGCTGAATGGGATCCGTGAAGAAGTAGGCATAGTTGTCAAACGTGAACTCACCCGTTTTCGGATCCTGAAAGCTTTTGCCGACTGCGGCCAGGATCGGGTAAGCGACGGTCAGCATGACGACCATGAAGGCCGGGATGACAAGACCGTAGGCAACCAGTCTCTGTTTTGCTTTTTTACTCATATTACCGTCCCCAATCTGTGATGTGAGAGAGAAATACGTTTTCTGACCCGGCGCGCGGTTCAGGCGCGCCGGATCGGGTCATTACAGTAATCAGCCGAGGGTCGCGATCTCGGTATCCCAGCGCTCGTTGAAGTTGGTGGACAGTCCGCCGATGGACTGGATGCGGAAGCTGGAAACGTCGAGGCTCTGGAGATCCTCGTAACCGGTCATATCCATGCCGGAAGCGTCGATCAGCGGGATAGCCGCCATCTGCTTGACCATGATCTCCTGGGCTGCGGGCGAGAGCATGAAGTCAATGAACGCGTAGGCGCCTTCTTCATGAGAGCCGAAGGTCGGGATCGCGAGGGTCTGCAGGGAACCGGTGAAGGAGGGCTGGATCTGGGTGATCTTGATCGTGTCCTTGATCTCGCCCTTGGCGCGCTGGGAGAGGACCATGTCCGCCCAGTTCGGGCACATGTCGATCTCGCCCTGGTTCAGAAGATCCAGAGTGCCCTGGTTCTTCGCGGGATACACGATGGAACCGCCGGACTTGTACATGTAGGGATGGATCTCCTTGAGGAAATCAAAGCCCTTGTCCCATTCGCCGACCCACTTCTCGTCGCCGGAGGTGAACGCCTCTTCGGGCAGGAAGTTGTAGACGGAGGAACGCGCGAAGGAGTCGCCTGCGCCGCCGGTTCCGGGCTGGTTGTAGGCGAAACGGCCGGGATGATCCTTCATCCACTGAACGAGCTCGTCCATCGTGGCGGGAGGTGTCGGGACCGCCTCGGAGTCATACGCGAGGATGACGGTCGTGCCGCGGTAGGGCTGGCAGTAATCGGGAGAAACCGAGCTCTTGGCCGCAACGCTTGCCGCGTTGGGCAGTTTGGCTGCGTCGAGTTTCACGAACTTGTCTTCCCCGATGAGGGACGTGACCTTGGACCAGTCGTCGCCGCTGAAGTCGACTACGTCGTAGTCGGTGTTCTTCTGGCCTGCCTGAGAAGCGGCGGTCAGCATGTCGGCGAGGGTCTGCGTGCCGGTGCCGGAGAGCATGAACTGGAGCTCCACTTCATACTTGTCGTTCTGTGCGTTGAATTCCTTGGTCAGGGTCTCAAAGATCTGACGGACGTTGTCGGAGCCGGTGGCCCACAGGGTGACCTTGGTCTTTCCGCCTGCCTCTTCCTTGTTTCCGCCGCCCGCGCAGGCGACCAGAGCAAAGACCATGCAGAACGCGAGGACCAATGCGAGGATTTTTTTCATGTTGCGATTTCTCCTTTTTCTTTTTGTTTATGTATCGGCGGGGCAAAGCCCCGGATCGACCTTACTGTCCGACCGGCGTGAAGCCCGCCTCCGTGTCGAACTCGGAATACTTGTTGAACTTCAGCGTGACTGCGTCGCCGATGTTCAGGCTGTCGCTCAGCTCGCGGTCGACATTGCACTTGACGACGGTCTCGCCGCACTGGACGTTCAGCACCACGTAGTGGCCGAGCAGCATGACCGTACGCACGGTGCCGTCGAGGTCGTCCCCGCTGCCTGCGCGGACGCTGACATTTTCGGGACGGACAGCGACCGTCTTGCTTCCCCTCGGGATGAAGTTCATCTCGCCGATGAAGGACGCGACGTGCAGCGTCTTCGGATTGTCATAGATCTCCGCGGGCGTTCCGACCTGCTCGAACTTGCCCTTGTTCATGACCACGATGCGGTGCGAAAGGCTCATGGCCTCCTCCTGGTCGTGCGTGACGAAGATGACCGTGATGCCGAGGTCGCTCTGGATCTTCTTCAGCTCCTCGCGCATCTGCTGGCGGATCTTCGCGTCGAGCGCGGAGAACGGCTCGTCCAGAAGCAGGAGCGCGGGCTTGAGCATCAGGGAGCGCGCGATCGCGACACGCTGCTGCTGTCCGCCGGAAAGCTGTCCGGGGAATTTCTTCTCCGTGCCGCTCATGCTGACAAGCTCGAGGTGCTTTTTGACCTCCCTGTCGATCTCCGCCTTGGGGATCTTCCGAAGCTTCAGGCCGAACGCGAGGTTCTCGTAGATCGTCATGTGCGGCCAGAGGTTGTAGCTCTGGAACACCATCGCCGTGGGGCGCTTTTCGGGCGGAAGGCCCACGATGGACTGCCCGTCGACGGTGATGTCGCCGCTCGTGACGTCCAAAAATCCGCCGATCGTGCGCAGGATGGTCGTCTTGCCGCAGCCGGAGGGGCCGAGGAAGGTTACGATCTCGCCCTCATAGATCTTGAGGTTGATGTGCTGGACACCGTCCCCGTTGTCATAGAGCTTGGTCATATCTTTGATTTCAAGTTTTACTTTCCTGTCACTCATTTTTCCCACTCCTTATTTCATCTTGAAGCCGCCGGAGATTGCCTCTGGTCCGATATATTTGCGCATCGCGAAGATCATTAAGACGGACGGTATGATCAGCAGGATCGCGAACACCGCGCCGATCTGCACCGCCGACGAGTCGAGCACGATGCCGTACATCGCGACAGGCATCGTCTGGATCCTCGCCATGCCGACGAGCATGGTGCCCTGCGCCTCCTCCATGGATCCGAGGAACGTGTAGAGCGTCGCGACGGAGATGCCGGGCATCGCCATCGGAAGCGTCACCTTGAAGAAGGTGCGGATCGGTCCCGCGCCCACGTCGCGCGCCGCCTCCTCCTGCTGCCTGTGCACCGAGCGGAACGCGCTCGCCGGCAGCCAGACCATGAACATCATGGAGTTGATCATGTGGATCAGCACGACGCCGGTGTAGGTGCCCATGAGGTTGTATTTGTAGAACAGGACGGCGATGGACGTGTAGATGCCCAGCTTCGGGAACGCGTTGGTCAGAAGGAAGGACAGCATGAACAGCTTCCTGCCCGGATATTTGAACCGGGCGATCGAGTAGGCGGCCGGGACGCACAGAAGCATCGACACGCCTGTCGTGACCAGCGCCACCACAAACGACTGGATCATGGACGAGACGAGGCTCTTCTGCTGGAAGATGTATCCCCACCATTTGAAGCCCCATTCCTCAGGCAGCACATGCGGGACGCTGTACTTGTTGGCAAACGCCAGCATGACCATGTTCAGCATCGGACCGTAGAAGAACAGGATGAACACCGCGAGAATGATGAACTCCCAGAACTTCTTCTTCCCGACCGCATGATAGAAGCGCCGCGGGTTTAGCATTTTAAACAAGTTGACCCACTCCCCTTTTCTCAGACTCGGCTAGGGTAGAAACACGGGACTCAGAGAACCGCCCGTGCTTTTCAGATGAATTGCTATATATAAAAGTTTATCATCCGTAAAAAGGCAATTCAATATCGCTGCCGACCGTATACTTTATATATTATTTTGTGCTCTTTGATTTCAAAAGAAACATCCCGTTTATTTTTCCGGGGCTTCCGTGTGTAACACAGATAGAAAAATCTTACTCACTGATTCGCAAAGGAAAGCAGCTATATGGGTAAAACCTACGACATGCCTGCCGCCTGTCGGGTATCGCCCGATCTGAATATCGACTGTCCGGGAGTTCGGGGCTGTTTAAGAGAATCATCACAAGAAGATAAGAAGACCCGGGAGTCGGTATGTTCCTCCCGGGTCCTTACATGTATTCTGTTTGCAATCCGGTTTATCCCAGCAGTTTACGAAGATCCTCAAAGCCTGTCACTCTGGCTTTCCCGACGGATGAAAGCAGGTCGATCCCCGCGGGGATCGTAAGCTTCGCCGCTTCCCCGTTCATGCTGACGGTGACGATCAGCATCACGTCCGGCCGTTTTGCAAGCGCCTCAAAGACCCTGCGCTGGAATCCCGGCCATGGAGTCGCGTCGACTTCCACGGTTCCGTTTTCCGGAGCTTCCATTATCTGCTTTGCCACGTTCCTGCAGAAGCGGGTAAAGGCGTCTTCCTCCTGTTCGGATCCCGTCTTGTTCTCCGGTTCGGGATCAAGCGCCGGTACGATGATCGTTTCCCGGTAAAGTTCCTCGCCGCAGCTCTGGCAGTAGGTCACCAGATCATAACTGCCGTCCACGCCGATCTGAGGAGCGACTTCATTCTCCTTTACGGGATCGCCCGGATGATGACCTTCGCCCGTCACGGTGCTGTCCGGTTCTGCCGTGCCGTTCTGGATATCGGAAACGCCGGTTCCCGCCGGGTAGTAGCTGATACTGCCGTCTCCGCACAGATTGCCCGTATCCGGTTCAATCTCGGTGGATTCGCCCGCCCATCCTCCGGGCATGCCGATCCCAGGCCCCACAGGATAATTACCCCAAACGCTCCCGCCGGCAACCGACACATTGGCGTCTCCGCCGATGGAGATATCGCCGGCGGTGCCGCTCGATCCACCTCCGGCACCGATTCCCGCGCCGTTTTGTCCGCCGACCGCTGTGACATCGCTGTTGACGATCGTGATGCCGGTCCCGCTGGCTTGAGATCCCCCGCCGATTCCGGCGCCCTGAGCGCCGCCGCTCGCGGTAACCGTTCCGCCGGTGATCGTGATATCCGACCCCGCGCCCTGAGCGCCTCCGCCGATGCCGGCAGAAGCAGAGCCGCCGCTCGCGGTAACCGTTCCTCCGGTGATGGAGATATCCGACCCCGCGCCTACATAGCCTCCGCCGATGCCGGCGCCATTGTAGCCGCCGTTCGCGGTAACCGTTCCGCCGGTGATCGTGATATCCGACCCGGCGCCTCCATAGCCTCCGCCAATGCCTGCGCCCCAAGTGCCGCCGTTCGCCGTGAGGGACCCGTCACCGTTTTCATCCTGAATGGTCAGCGTGCCTTCGTTCTCCTTCTGCAGACCGGCATAATGACGGTCGCCGGTCAGGGTATTGTCCCCGTCCAGCTCGATCGTCACGTTCCCCTGTCCGGTAGTCACGACAGCAACCTCTCCCGATCCGGAAGAATCGACGGTCACCCCGCTGAACGTGACCTGCGCCTCAGATCCTGCAGCTGCGTTTATGACGACATTGTTGGTATCGCTGCTCCCCGTGATCACGGTGGGCGTTGTTTCAGCGTGATCGGTGACCCCGTTCACCTGCGTAACGGTCTGTCCGTTCGCATTTGCCATGACGAAAATACTTCCTTCACCGACATCATACGTATCCGCGAAAGCGGAAAGCGGCGAAAGACACAGCAGCGCCGCGACCACCCATGCTGTAAAACGTTTTATGTTCATACCCGTCCTCCCCGATTCAAAAATGCATAAAAAGGATGCCGGCCGGCATCGGCAGATGCCGCCGGATGATTGACTGTAATTATATATTATCATAAAAAGGATCGCCGCAATACGGGAAAATCCGCAAACAGCTCCCGTTTCCGGATCCGTGATCCGTCCTGAAATCACAAAAAGCATCCCGTTCAGGATGCTTCATGCCGTTTTGTGAAGGATCATACCGGAGTCTCTGCCGCGTTCCCTGTTCAGGCGTAACTGTGGATGCCCGGCAGGAACGTGTTGACGCCGATGTAGGTGAAGATCACGCATATAAAGCCGATCACGGCAAAGATCGCGGCCGCCCTGCCCCGCCAGCCTCTACGGATGCGCAGATGCAGATAGACCGCGTACACGAGCCATGTCACAAGCGACCAGGTCTCCTTCGGGTCCCAGGACCAGTAGCTGCCCCAGGCCTGCTCGGCCCAGATCGCGCCCGTGATCATCGTGAAGGTCAGGAACAGAAGTCCCAGGCACACGCTGCGGTAGGAGATCAGGTCCAGCCTGTCCCTTGACGGCACGTGCCGGTCCCAGAAGTCGTTGTTCTGCATTTTCTCCCGCATCAGGAAGATGATCCCCAGCACGAAGCTGACGCCGAACGCGCCGTACGCGATGATGGCGGAGGATACGTGGATGCCGAGCCAGCTCGAGCGGAGAGACGGCATGAGCTCGCGCACCTCCTTGCTCTGCAGCGCTGCGTATCCGATCACCAGGATCGTGACCGGCGAGGCGAACGCGCCCAGCATCGGGAATTTGAACCGGAGGATGAAGATCAGGCTGACGAGGCTCAGCCCCCAGGCAAAGCTCGTGGCGAACTCGTACTGGTTCGTCATGGGCAGCCGCCCCGCGCCGATGCCCCGGCAGACCAGCGCGACGGTGTGCAGCAGCAGACCCGCCACCTGCACGATGATCGCGATCTTCGCGATGCGGTCGCGCTTGACCGCGATGAACAAAAAGTACAGGATCATGGACGCCACGTAGATCAGGACCGTGGCGGTAAAGAGCGCGTTTTCCAGTTTCAGCATAACGGTCACCTGCTTTCTTTCTGATGATCGGACGGCATTCCCGCCGCCTCCCGGACCTGATCGGCAAAGATCGCGCCGCCCTTGCGCGCAGCGCCGTAAACGGTCCACTTTCCTTCCCCCTCCTCGGACGCCCACATGCGGCTCGTCTGCAGATAGAACGCGAGCACAAGGCCTGCAAGCGTCACAAGGCCGCCGAGAAGCACAAGACCCGTGAAGCGGTCCTGCTTGATCTGAAGGAGCGTATAGTCCTGGGGATCGGAAAAGGAGATCTCGACGGTCCCGTAACGCAGGGCTATATCGCCCGCGACCTGGACGCCCGCCTGGTCCGGCTGTCCCATATACGAGGTGGAATAGGCGAATCCCGGGGGAACTCTCCCGTCGCCCATGTTGAAATATTCGGGTTCGTACGACTCCAGCGTCAGCAGAAGCGGCGTATTGAGGACGCTGACGGTATCCCCGACGCAGACGACCTCCTCCTGCTGGACCCTGCCGTCCATGGAGACGGTCAGTTTCGCTGCGGGTCCGGTGCTGTTCTGATAAACCCTGTACCCGAGCAGGGACGCGGGCGCGTTCACGCTGGCTGTCCCGCTTTCCGTTTCACCGCCCCGGCGCATGGTCAGTCCCGTGGTGAACTGCGTCACGTCGCCCGCTCCGGTGCGGTCCACGTCGAAGGAATCGATCGTGACCGTCAGGTCCGAACCCTCCACCTTCTTCGTCTGGCCGGGAACGCCGTAGACCGTGTATTCGGTCTTCGTGACCTGTCCCAGCGTAAAGCCAATAATCAGCAGAAGGATCCCCAGATGGCATACCCAGGAACCCCAGGCGCCGATCCGGTTTTTGACGGAGAACAGGTATTTCCTCCCCTCCCGTTCCGATTCCGCCGGCTTCGGCATGCGCATCCGCGCAAAGATCTCATGCGGCGACGAAACGCCTTGAAGCGTGACGTCTGGAAAGACGGCGAACGCGTCCGGATCGGCCGCGCGCCTGTAGCGGCGGATCAGATCCGGCAGGTGCAGCAGGTTGCATAAAAGCAGATTGCAGCACAGGATCACCGCCAGCGCCAGAAACCACGGGCTGTGATACACGTCGTCCAGTCCGAGACCGTAGAGCAGCGCGGCGCTGCGGGCGGGATACCGGCCGAGATACCAGTCCAGCGTATGCCCCTGCGGCAGGAAGCTGCCAAGCGCGCACGCGATGGTCAGAAACACCAGCAGGGCGACGCCGAAGCGCATGGAGGAAAGAAACGCCCCGATTCTTTTCAATCGTTTCAGCATGAAAATCCGTTCCTTTTGAAAGAGGACCCGGCGCCGGATCTCCGGCGTCGGGCCCCGTCTTTTAAATTGAAATGGTTACGCCGCCAGAAGCGCCGTCGCCGCGTCGATCTTCTCCAGCGACAGATCCAGGCAGCGGTTGGCCAGAGCGGAGTTGTGGGCGCCTTCGGCGTTCTCCACGTAGCAGAAGTCAAAGAACCACTGCGCCTCGCGGTAGAGCTTGCGCACGCCGTTCAGTTCCTCCTCGCCGAGGCTTCCCGCCGCGTTCGCAGCGGCCAGGGCGTCCTTCAGGGCGGAGAGCTTGTTGCCGACGTCCGTCTCCCTTGCCGTGACCTGGTCCTGAATGCGGTGCACCTTTTCTGCCATGTTCGTGTCGCCGTGGCAGCGCACGCAGGTGCCGAGGATCTCCTTGCTGTCAAGCGGGCTGACGAGCTCATGGCTGTGATATACCGTGCCGTCCTTGTCCAGTTTGACCTCCATATGGCAGTCGGCGCAGTTGAGGTCGGCGGCGTGCGGTCCGGACAGAAACGTCTCCATCTCGGGATGCTGCGCCTTGAGCATTTTCGCTCCGGTGCTCTCCTGCGTCCAGTCGGAAAAGCCGACGGTGCCGTCCGGAAGGACCATGTTGTCGTAGTAGGCGAGAATGGCTTCGGGATCCATGGCCGCGATGCTGTCGTAGGGCATCATGGTCTCCTTGTCCGCCGGGGTGAAGTAGTACTCGATGTGGCACTGGCCGCAGGACAGGACCGCCGGATCGATGGCGGCCGCGTTCGCGCCGAGGGCCTTATTGACGTAGGTATGGGTCACGCGCAGCTCGCCGTCGTTGCCGGCGCTGTTGCCGTGGCAGGTGAAGCAGCTGATGACCTCGCCCTGCGCCTTGATCTGGTCATAGACCTCCTTGAAATCCATCGTATACGCGGCAACGCCCACGTCCTGCACGAGTTTCGCGAAGTTAGGCGTCTTGCAGGTCAGGCAGTTGGCCAGCGGATGCGGTCTCGCGGTATGGTTCACGTCCTCCAGGGTGTAGGCGTGGCCTCTGGCGGAACCGTATTCCTTGGCGAATCCGTATCCCTCGTAGATGTTCCTGAGGTACGGATCCTGCTCGAGATAGTCGACGATCTCCTGGTTGCGGCTGTTGTCGTTCATCGTGGACGCGATGTTGGGAAAGATCTGCGCCCACGCTTCGGCGTTGACCGTGCCGTCGTAAGCGACCTGCTGCGGGGTCTCCGCCATATGGGGCGTGACATCCTCGCCGGTCAGCGCGTCCTTATGGTAATAGACGCCGCCGCGGTTCAGAACCCCGGTCAGAAGGAGCACCGCGAGCGCGACAACGACCGCGCCGCAGATCAGTTTGTAAATGACGTTTCTCTTCTCCATGAATCCTCCTCACTCCGAAACAGACCGTTTGACCGCGGGAGGCGTGATCACCTTCGCGGGACACTTCGCGGCGCACTTGCCGCACTGGGTGCATTTATCATAGTCGATCTTGGCAAGATTGCCGTTGACATGGACCGCGTCGAATTCGCACTGCTTCGTGCAGAGCATGCAGCCGATGCATCCGGCGGAACAGACCTTGCGGACCGCGGGGCCCCTATCGAGGTTCATGCACTGCACGATCACGCGCTGATCGACCGGAACGAGCTCGATGATCCCCTTCGGACACGATTTGACGCATACGCCGCAGCCGATGCATTTTGAGCGGCTGACGACGGCGACGCCGTCGATGATCCTGATGGCGTGTTCCGGACACGCGCGCACGCAGGTGCCGAGGCCAAGGCAGCCGTAATCGCAGTCCGCCGTGCGGATGCCGCCCAGAACGGCCGTCTTGCAGTCTTGAATTCCGACGTAATTGCCCTGGTTCTTGGTGACGACGCAGGTCCCCTTGCAGCGCACGAACGCGACTTTGGGTTCCGGCGCTTCCGCTTCGGTGCCCATGATCTCGCCGATCGCCTTTGTGACCGGGGCGCCGCCTACCGGGCAGCTGTTGACCGGCGCCTCGCCCTTGGCGATGGCCGCCGCGAGAGCGTCACAGCCCGCGTAGCCGCAGCCGCCGCAGTTGTTTCCGGGAAGCGCCGCGCGCACGGCGCTCTCCTTTTCATCCACTTCCACGTGGAATTTTTTCCCTGTGTAAACGAGGCCGGCTCCGACGAGAATGCCGATCAGCGTGATGACCAGGGTGGTGATCAGAATAATGCTCATCTCACACCTCCTTATCCGATCGCCAGGTCGGCGAATCCCATGAACGCGATGGACATGAGGGCCGCTGCGATCAGTACGATCGGCGCGCCGCGGAGGGGCGCGGGCAGGTCTGACTCGTCAATGCGCGAGCGGATGCCCGCCAGAAGGACGATGGCCAGGGTGAAACCGACGGCGGTGCCGAATCCCGACAGAACGCTCTCGATGAAATTGTAGCCGTTCTGCACGTTCGTCAGCGCGACGCCGAGCACGGCGCAGTTGGTCGTGATCAGCGGCAGGAAGATGCCGAGCGACTGGTATACGCCGGGAGAAGTCTTTTTGAGGAACATTTCCACGATCTGCACCAGGGCGGCGATGACGAGGATGAAGACGATGGTCTTCATGAAGTCCATGCCGAGCGGGGCAAGCACGTGGTCATACAGCAGGCTCGCCACGGCGGAGGCGATGGTGATGACGAATATGACCGCGCCGCCGAGGCTTGCGGAAGCCTTCATCTGCTTGGAAACGCCCAGGAAGGAGCAGATGCCGAGGAACTGGTTGAGCACCACGTTGTTGATCAGGGCGCCGGAAATGATGATCAGGATCAGACTTTTCATTTCGCGTCCTCCTTCCATTCACAGTTTTCCGCGCAGGAAGCGCATTTGCCGTCGCAGCTGTTCTCGACCAGCTTGCGCTGGCGGGTCTTGATGCCCGCGGCGTTCATGATGATGATGAACAGAGCGATCACGAGGAAGGCTCCCGGAGGCTGGATGAAGATGCCGATCGGCTCCACCGTCTTGGGCAGGACCTGATATCCGAAGACGGTCCCGCTGCCGAGGATCTCGCGGACGGCGCCCGCGAGCGTCAGCGCCAGCGTGAAGCCGATGCCCATGCCCAGACCGTCCATGATGGACAGGCCGACCGGATGCTTGTTGGCGTACGCCTCCGCGCGTCCGAGGATGATGCAGTTGACGACGATCAGCGGGATGTAGATGCCAAGCGCAGCGTAGATCGAAGGCAGGTAGGCCTGGATCAGAAGCTCTGTCACCGTAACGAAGGACGCCACGATCACGATATAGCAGGGAAGCCGGACCGAATCGGGGATGACCTTGCGCAGAGCGGAGATCAGGAGGTTGGAGCAGATCAGGACCGCCGTCGTCGAGAGGCCCATCCCGATGCCGTTGATCGCCTGCGTGGAGACCGCGAGCGTCGGGCACATGCCGAGCAGCAGGATGAGGATCGGGTTCTCCTTAATGATGCCGTTGTATATGCGTTCCAGATATTTATTCATCTCACGCACCTCCCCTGATCGAGTTCTGATAGAAGTCGAGCGCGGCGTTGACCGCGTTGACCACCGCCCTGGAGGAGATCGTCGCGCCGGTGATCCCGTCGATCTTCTCGTCTCCGCTGCCGGAATTGAGCTTGAACGCGGATACCGTCTTGCCGCTGAACTGGTCCTTAAAGGCGGGTTCGTCGCAGAGGGAGCCCTTGCCGGGCGTCTCGTGCAGTTCGGTGAAGGAGATCGACCGCAGTTCGCCTTCCGGGCTGACGCCGACGTACAGCGTGATGTTGCCGTCGTATCCTTCCGCGGAGGTGGCGGAGATCGCGTATCCGACGGAATTGCCGGAAGCGTCGATGCCTTCGACCGCCTCGTTGATGGTCACCCTGCCGAAGCCGGATCCGTAGATCTCTCCGCCGAGCGCGTCCACCTGGTCCTTCAGGGCGGTAAACGTCTCCGCCTCCGGACAGACCGTCCGGTAGGCAGCCCGGTTGGCGGCGAGCTGCTGCTCCTCGATCGCGTCCTTCGTGACGAAATAGGTGCCGCTGAGCGCAAGACCCGCTACCAGCGCGATCAGCGCGAGCGCGATGACGGGCTTCGGGATCCGCTTGAGCAGCGGTTCCTTCGTCATGCCGTTCTGGATGATGACCGAGTCTTTCCGATACGCATAGGGCTTGGGAATGATATAGGTGTCGATCAGCGGAACGAAGAGGTTGCCGATGATGACGCAGTAGCTGAACGAATCCGCCGCGGTGCCGAAGATGCGGAACACGGCGCCGAGCACGCCGATCAGCAGACCGTATACCGTCTGCCCGAGCCGGCTGACCGGGGAGGTCACGTAATCCGTGGCCATGTAGAACGCCGCGAGGATCACGCCGCCGCCGCACAGATGCGCCGCGAGAAACGCGGGATCAAATCCCTTGCCGCCAAACAGTCCGAGGAACACGACGAACCCGGCCAGCACGGAGAAGCAGATCTGCCCGTGGATGATATCCAGCGCCCACAGGATCAGGCCGCCGACCAGCAGCGCCAGGATGCAGCTGCCGATGACGCCGCCCGCGGTGCCGAGGAACATGTTCCGGATATTGACGACGTTGCCGGCGGAGAGCTCCGCGACGGGCGTCGCGCAGGTGACGCCGTCCACGCTGTACTGCGTCATGGCGTTCGGGAACGAGATGAGCAGGAAGCAGCGGGCCGCCAGCGCGGGGTTGATAAAGTTCTTTCCGAGACCGCCGAACGCGCATTTCACGACCAGGATCGCGAAGATGCCGCCGAGGACCGGGGCAAACAGCGGGGTGTCCGCCGAAAGGGTCAGCGCGAGCATCAGACCGGTGACCAGCGCGGATCCGTCGCGCCAGGTGTCCGGCTTGCGCATGAGCTTGTCATACAGAAATTCCGTGCCGACCGAACTGATCACGGAGGCAAGGATGATCCAGAGCGCCTTCAGGCCGTGGACGATGACGCCTACCGCCGCTGCGGGAAGCAGGGTCGCCGCCACAACATACATGATGAACGCCGTGGACCGTCTGTCCCTAACGTGCGGGCCGGAGGAAAGATTCAGAACCGTACTCATTTCGCACCTCCCGCCTGCGCCGCGCGCTTGCGCGCCATGATCTCCGCCTTGACCGCCTTGAACGTCTCGGTCAGGGGTCTTCTCGCGGGACAGATGAAGGCGCAGCATCCGCATGCCACGCACTCGAGTCCGTACAGCTTTTTCTCATACCGCTCGTAATCGCCCAGCTGCGCCGCTTCCAGCATGAGCTGGGGAACGAGACCGGTCGGACAGGCAGCCGAACAGCGTCCGCAGCGCAGACAGGACGTCTGCTTTTTCTGCGAAAGCTCGCTGCCGTCCTCGGTCAGAAGCGTGAGACCGTTGGTCGTCTTCTGCACCGGAGCGCTGAGATCGGAGATCGCGAAGCCCATCATCGGGCCGCCCGCCAGCGCCTTTTTGAGGGTGACGCCCTCTTTCAGGCCGCCGGAAGCGTCGATGATCTCCTGCAGGCTCGTGCCGTCGCGGACGATGTAGTTGCCCGGGTTTTTGACTGCCTCGCCGGAGAGGGTGAAATAATGGGAAAACAGGGGCTCATGAAAGGCCACCGCGCGCCAGATAGCGTAAAGGGTGCCGACGTTGTCCACGATGCAGCCCATGTCCGCCGGAAGCTTTGAAACGGGATAATCCGCGCCTGTTATCACATGGATCAGGTTGTGCTCGCCGCCCTGCGGATACTTGGTCTGGAGCGGCAGCACGCGCATGCGTGCCTTTCCGGAAACCGCCTTTTCCATGGAGGCGATCGCCTCGGGCTTGTTGTCCTCGATGCCGATCACGCCCTCCGCGTTCGGGAACAGCCGGAGCACCAGATCGAGACCTGCCACGATGCCGTCCGCGTACTCACGCATGAGCTGGTCGTTGCAGGTCAGATAGGGCTCGCACTCCGCGCCGTTCGCGATGACGAAGCGGATGCCGTCCGGATTCTTCGGACGCAGCTTGACGTGTGTCGGGAAGCCCGCGCCACCGAGGCCGACAATGCCTGCGTTCTGCACGCAGTCGAGAATCTCGCTGTTCGATACCTCCGACAGGTCGCGCTCCTCCCCCACGCCTTCGGCAAGGGTGTACGCGCCGTCGTTCTCCACGACGATGCATTCTGCCAGGGCGCCGCTGATGATGCGCCGTTTTTCAATGGCCTTTACCGTGCCCGAGCAGCCGCAGTAGATCGGTGCGGAGACGAATCCGTCCGCTTCGGCCAAACAAGAACCGACCAGAACGGAGTCGCCTTTTTTCACGACAGGTTTGGCCGGTTTGCCGATATGCTGCGACAGGGGATATACCATATCCCCCTTTGCCGGGAACCAACGCAGCGGCGATTCGGAGCTCAGGGCCTTCTGACCCTTCGGATGGACGCCGCCGCGAAATGTTTTGTTCAACATTCCTTCCCCCTTTTGCATACTTGTTTTCATCGGACGCTGCCCGACCGGGGACAACAGAAGGGCATACTTATCCGTAGTTTAACGATACCAAATCCAAACCTTTTTGTAAACCGGATTCACTGCGAAACTAACTGTGATGCGAAAGATGCATAAGCCCTGAAGACAGAAAAACAGAGACCGTTCCGGATCGCTCCGGAACAGCCCCTGCTTGTTTTATGGCACGCCGCTTTATTTGCGGAAGGAACGCACCTTGTCCATAAAGCGTTTCACGCGCTCCGCGTCCACATGGTTCTCGAAGATCCCGTCCTTCTTGAATGTCGTCCCGACGACCGCTCCGTCCGCGACGGAAAGC
>JAFPXU010000164.1 GCA_017394605.1 Clostridia bacterium
ATCCGGCGAGGCGCACTTGATGTTCGCTGCGACGTTCGTCAGCCATTCGTCCGTCTTGTGCTGGTCCATGGTATCCATGACCGCCACCTTTTCGTCGCGGATGACGTAGGAGTTGTACGCCATGCCCAGAGGCACGTCGAAATGACCCTCGAACAGGTCGATGTCGTGGTCGTTGCAGCCGACGTAAGTGATGGTTTCTGTGATCTGCTTATTCATAATGATCCCTCTTACAAGAACTACGGGTGATAAGTTGCTCTAACCGAATTATTATATCATGAAACCCGGAAGCGGAGGAGCACAACGCTATTCTTTCTGAGGATCCAGAAGCAGCGTCTTCAGCGTCTCCATGATAGCCGGGATATCGTAAGGCTTCGCCAGATGGGCATTCATGCCGGCCTCCATCGCGACCTTTCTGTCCTCTTCGAAGGCGTTGGCCGTTACGGCGACGATGGGGATCTCTGCCTTCTGAGGATCCGGCAGCGAACGGATGCGCTTTGCCGCTTCATAGCCGTCCATCTTAGGCATCTGAATATCCATCAGGATGATGTCGTAGTAACCGGCAGGAGCATCCGCCATCTTTTTCACGGCTTCTTCGCCGTTCACCGCAAGCTCGATGGCAAAACCGGCTTCTTCGAGGATCGCGGAGGCGATCATCTGGTTCATCTGATTGTCTTCCGCAAGGAGGATGCGCTTTCCGGCAAAACCGGGCTGTTCGGCTTTTTCCGCCGTCTCTTCCTCCGGCGCTTCCTGCTCTTCCATAAAGGGTTTCGAGAGAACGCTCCGCAATTCGGACATGAACAGAGGCTTGGAACAGAATGCCGTGACCCCGGCTTCTCTGGCCTCCGCTTCGATATCGGTCCAGTCATAGGCCGTAAGAATGATGATGGGCACGCTGTCTCCGGTCACCTTCCGTATTCTGCGTGCCGTTTCTATGCCGTTCAGATCCGGCATCATCCAGTCGATAATGTAGACCATGAACGGGTCCGCCTGTCCGGAGGCCTCCTGTGCCCGGATCACCGCTTCCTTTCCGTAATTGGTCCAATCCGGACGCATGCCGATCTCCCGCAGCATGGAGCAGACAGAAAGACAGGTATCCGTATCGTCGTCCGCCACCAAAGCGCGCAGTCCGGCCAGCTGCGGGACAGGTCCGGGGCTCTGGGTATTTCCGCTGATCCTGCAGGGCAGCGTGACGGTGAATTCGCTGCCTTTTCCTTCCTGCGAATGAACGGTAATGGTTCCGCCCATCATGTCGACGATATTCTTGGTGATCGCCATACCGAGGCCCGTGCCCTGGATCCCGCTGACCGTGCTGGTCTGCTCCCTGGTAAAAGCCTCGAAGATCGTCTTCTGAAATTCCTCGCTCATACCGATGCCGTTATCCTTTACCTTGAACTCAAAATTGGCGATACCGGCAGAAGCGGAGGGCTTTTCGATCACGCGGAAACTGATCGTTCCGCCGCTGGGCGTAAATTTGATCGCGTTGGAGAGGATGTTCAGCAGGATCTGGTCGAGGCGCAGCTTATCCGTAATGATATCCTCATGCTGAACGTCCTGGGTATCGATGAACAGCTCCAGCTGCTTGGACGCGATATTGGACTGGATGATGGTGCGAAGATCGTGGATCAAGTCCGGCAGATGCACGTCGCTCTCTTCGAGCCGCATCTTGCCGCTTTCGATGCGGCTCATGTCCAGAACGTCGTTGATCAGAGACAGCAGGTGCTGGCTGGACACCGAGATCTTGCCCAGGTAATCCGTCACCTGATCTTTATTGTCGATGTGGGAAGCCGCCAAAGCCGTAAACCCGACGATCGCGTTCATCGGCGTGCGGATGTCGTGCGACATGTTGTTCAGAAATTCCGTCTTGGCACGGCTGGCGTATTCCGCGGCAGCAAGAGCATCCGAAAGTTCCCTGCGGGCTGCTTCCTTTTCCCGGATCTCTTTTTTCGTCCGCATCGAATCGCGGACCAGAAGGAAAATGATCAAGCCGGCTATGGCGCAGATCGTGACGACGAAGGCGGCCATATGATCCCCGAGGAAATCGAGCATGCCGTAGGAATACAGTCCGCCGGTATACCGGTACGACAGATTCTGCGCGTAATCGCTTCCGATCACGCTGATGCCGCGGTTCAGCAATTTCAGCAGGCCTTCGTTGCCGATCTCCACGCCGAAGCAGCGCTCGTCGCTGCGGCTGTTCTGCCGGAGAGAAAGCCCCTCATAACGCTTGTTCTTCAGCATATCGTTGGCGCGCAGTCCGTTGAGAGTCGTGCATCCGGCTTTGCCCGACAGAACTGCGTCGAGGCAGTCGTCGATGGACCGATACATCGTGATCTCCGCATCAGGGAAATTGGTGCGGATATAGTAATACTGCATCCGGTTGTTTTCGTTGACCGCAAAATGAGAGACCGTTTTCTCGCTGAATTCCCCCCTGTAGACCAGTTCGGTCTGCGCGGAAACGACGGGGCTCGACTGATAAAGGCCGTTTTCCTCGGAATAATACAGTCCGCCGCCTACGGGAAACGCCACGTCGATCGTTCCCTTTCCCATGTCGGCGATCATGTCGTCATAGCTTCCGTATCCGCTGTAGACAACGCTGACGTTGGAAATGTTGAGAACTTTCAGGATCTCCGGGATGATATCCCGGATCACGCCTGTCGCCTGCCCCTGATCGTCCGTATCGCTGTACGGCAGATAATTCTCCAGATAGCCGACACGGAGCACGTTGTGCGTCCGGATCCACTCCGTCTCCGCGAGAGAAAAAGCCCGGGACATCACGCTGGCGGAATAATACTTTTCACCAAGCGAATTCAGATAGTTCGGCTCTTCCGCAGCGAGGAGCGTCTGCGCGGTATTCAGTTCCGCCAGCAGGTCGGGACGGTTTTTATTGACGCAAAGATAATAGTCCGCCGCGCCGAAGGAGGAAAGCACTTCCGTATGGTTTCTTCCGTACGCGCCGTCGCTTTCCACAGCGATCACGTCCGTCTTAAGCGCTTCGAAATCCAGGAAAAGCTCCGTGCTGTCCGGGTACGGGATGACGTTCGCGGTCACGTGGTGGTTTTCCAGATACCGGTTCAAGGTATTGACTATGGCGCTGTCCAGCACGCCGATCTGCTTTCCGTTCAGCGTTGCGGGATCTGCCGTAATGTCCGCATTGTTGTCATGTTTCAGCAGGTAGTAGCGTTCGCTGCCCATAATGGCGTCGGGATAGCCGATCAGCGTTTCCCGATCCTCCCGCCAGGCCAGTCCTGCCAGCAGGTCGATCTTTCCGTCCAGAAGGCTCTGATACAGTTCTCCGAAACTGCCGTATACGTACTCGTATTTCCAGCCGGTATACTCAGACATCTTCCGGTAATACTCGTAGGCATATCCCGTTTTGACCGCGCCGTCTTCCGCGCCTTCCTGAAACAGCTCGTTTTCATAGTAACCCACGCGGACAAGGTGCTCTGAAGTCTGCGCAAAAGACGCCGTCTGCATGCAGGCAGCCGCGAGAAAGAGCGCGCAGAACACTGCGATGAAACGTCGCAAGATACGTCTTTTTCCATTGGCAACAGTCGATCTCATATTTCCTCCTGACCGTACTGATAATATCTTTCTATTTATTCTTTCCCGAAAACAGAGGAATGTCAATCTTTATGCGGGTAACGACGGCGGGGAAAACGCATCGCCATAAAAATCCGGCAGCCATCTGAGGCCGCCGGATCTTCCATGATTCTTATATTGTTATTCCGCCCGCAGCACGCGCTCTTCCGTGACGATGCAGGGCACGGGGACGTCCCAGTCTTCCGCGGGGATCTTCTCCGCTCGCTGGCATTCGAACGCGACGAGCATCACGTCCGCCTTCCTGCATTTGGGCAGATAGCGGTCGTAGTA
>JAFPXU010000165.1 GCA_017394605.1 Clostridia bacterium
ATCCGCGACGACGAGGCCGGTCTCGAACGGGTTGAGGTTCCGCTCGGCGCATTCCACGGAAGCGTAGAAGGTCTTCATATCGATGCAGTAATAGGTGCGCTCCGCGTCTTCCATCGGGTCTCCTTTCCTGAAAATTCCGGAAAAAAGGGTGCGTTGAACAGGGCGCAGCAAAAGCTGCGCTTTTTTCCGGATGTGCCGGGGGATCGGTTATTTCGGGTCTTTGATGATCTTGACGGCGACGCCCTGGATCGCGAGTTCCCCGTCCGGGCCGACCGTGATTGGGGCGTACCGGCCGTTCGCGGGCAGAAGCTCCACATTGCCGGTCTCGGGATCCGGACGGTAGCGCTTGAGCGTCGCGTCCTGTTTGCCGATCAAGGCGACGACGATCTGGCCGGGCTCCGCGGAGGACTGCTGGCGGATCACGACGAGGTCTCCGTCGTCGATGCCCGCGCCGGTCATGGAATCGCCGGCAGCGTGCAGGATAAAGAACCGGCCCGAGCCGAAGACCGATTCGGGGAGCGGAACGTATTCCTCGATGTTCTCCTCCGCGAGGATGGGAATGCCGCAGGCGATGGAGCCGACGACCGGGACGGAAACGGTCCGGTCGGATGTCTTTTTCGCCTGCTTCGTCAGGATGTTCCGCCTTCCGCCGGCGTATTCGATCCGGCCTTCCTTTTCCATGTACAGCAGGTATCTGGAAACGGTGGAATTCGGGATCCCCGTATCCCGCTCGATCTGGCGGATGGAGGGGGTCATTTTGTATTTCTCCCGGTAGCTGTTGAGATAGCTTTCCAGCAGGTCGCAGCAGCTTTCCTTCATTTTGCCCAAGCTCCGGTCCTCCCTTTCACGTTTTTCCGGGGCAAACGCCCCGTTTACACCTTCATTATACGGATGGGGCAAACGCCCCGTCAACCCCCTTTTTTGCGGGAAAAACGGAAAAGTCCCGGTTCCGGAACTCTTGGACGTGTATGGCACACGCGGAAACGGATTCGGAAAAGAACGGGCGGCACGCTTTCCGAAGAGGAGCCGCTGCGTTATACTGGTATCGGGTCCGCAATGAGCGGACGGCAAGGAGGAGAAGCATATGGGAAAATCCCTGGTGGCATATTTCAGCGCGAGCGGCGTGACAAAAAAACTGGCGGAAAAGGTGGCGGAGGCGGCGGGAGCCGACCTGTTCGAGATCCGGCCGGAAACGCCGTATACAAGGGCGGACCTGAACTGGATGAACCGGAACAGCCGCAGCTCGGTCGAGATGCGGGATCCGTCCAGCCGCGTTCCGATCGCGGGCAGGGTGGAGGACATGGACCGTTACGATACCCTGTACGTCGGGTTTCCGATCTGGTGGTATGTGGCGCCGCATATCGTGAACAGCTTTCTCGAGCAGTACGATCTTTCCGGAAAGACGATCCACGTGTTCGCGACGTCCGGCGGAAGCGGGATGGGGAACACCGTCGCGGAGCTGAAGGGATCGGCGCCCGGCGCGGTATGGGGGAAGGCCGACCGCCTGAGCGCGGGCATGTCCCTTGAGAAAGTGGCGCAGTGGGTCAGAGCCTGATCTTTTGGAAAGGATGGGTTTTTCATGCTGAGGGACAGGAGAGCGGAGCGGATCAGGAGAAGACTGGGCGACGAGGCCGCGGATAAATACGAGCACATGCAGCGGAAGGCTGCCGAGAACAGCAGAAAGCTGAAGGGGTCCATGATCGGGCACCTTTCCACGCTGAACGACGGCGTGATCGCCATCTTCATCACCGTCATGATGCTGGAGATCCCGTTCCCGACGTCGAAGGGAGAATACATGACGTCCTTCCTGTGGTCGATCGCGGTGTTCTTCATCAGCTTTTTCATGATCGCTGGCTTTTGGTATGAGAACAAGCGGATCTTTGAGACCATGCGCGAGGGGGACCATTTCACGGTCGTGATGAACTTTGTCTTTCTTGCGGCCCTGGCGCTGATCCCCATTACCACGAAATGGATCATCAACAGCCCGGACCGGTACGCCGCGATCAATTTTGGGCTCGTGTACTTCCTCACCACGCTGTTCCAGGAACTGCTGCGGTACGCGGTGCTTCGGAAGCGGTTCGTGAATCACCGGGAAATGTTTCTGATGCTCGCGTCCTCCAAGCTCATCGTGATGCTGATCGGACTGGCGGCGCTCATGCTGCTCAGCTATTACTTCCCGAGGATTGCCATCGTCCTGTACGTGATCCTTCCGGTATGGACCTTCTTCATGCCGGAAAAGGAGCGCAGGACGGAGGAACTGGCGAAGGACGCGGGAAAGGGTGGGGACGGAACGGACGCGTAAAGACGGCTCCGTCTGAAAACGGAACAGATCATAACAGAGGCTGCCTCAGAACGTTTCCGCTTTGAGACAGCCTCTTTGCTCCCTTTCAATTGAAATAGCAGACGCGATATGCTCTTCTTATTTCAATTTGTCCGTTCTTTTTGAAATAAGGAACGCAATTGACCATTCTTATTTCAATTTGACCCCGCTTTTTGAAATAAGCACGACCGGAAAGCGCTGTTTTTAAGCGGAACATCATTGGAAAAGACCTGTCGAATGAATCGGCAGGTCTTTCCGTAAACCATGGAAGGCAGTTTACTTCCATAGTGGGGGACAGGATCAGTCTTCCGCTGCTTTCATGGCTTTCTCCATGAACGCTCTGAAGTCCGCAAGGATCGTCTCCATTAGCACGGAGATGTAGCGCAAAACGAATAAGGAAATAATAGTCCGGCGGGCAGTAGAGCAGCCCGCCGATACTACTTTGCTGTTTTTGCAGAACCTGGAACGGATTTTGGCGTAAAAGAGACGTTAAGTACCATATCCATCCCGTCTGCTAATCTTTGTAGGAGTTTAATGGAAGGATTTCTGGTGCCGCGTTCAAGCTTGCTGATCTCTGTCTGCGCTATACCTGTTCGTTCGGAAAGCTCTTTCTGCGTGAGATTCCGGGATGTCCTCGCATCAACAATTGCACGAATGACAGTCATCTCAGGCTGGATTTCTTCATAGGCTTTGGCAAACTCCGGATCGCGCATTTGTTCTGCCATGTATTCATTTATTGATTTCATTTTCTTAGCCTTTCTTTTCTTCCTGTCGATAGAAATCTTTCCTTCTTATTTTTGCGAGTTCGATTTCTTTTTTCGGGGTTTTCTGCTGCTTCTTAACAAAGCCGTTTGTTATGATAATTCTTTTCCCGGAATAAAAGAAAAAGAGAGCGCGTGAAATGTTATTGCCTTGTATCGCACGAAGCTCAAAGATGCCATTTTCCAGGGGCTCGGTATACGGCTCTCTAAGCTCATTTCCCTTTTCTGCAAGCAGCAACATCATGGCACCCATTTTTGCGCGGCTCTTTATATCGAGAGAATCGAGGAACTCTTCAACCGGTTTTCTTCCGTCTTCCGTTTCGTAAAACTCAACCTTGAACATGCAAACCCTCCGCCTGTGAACCGATAATAAATGCTTGACGTCTGGGTTCATCTGTATTATATGAGATATATCTCCATCCGTCAATTATTAGTTATTTGCATTCGGTACTCACGTTCACGCGTCTTATAACACATTGACTGATTTATGCACCGCAAGAAGCCACTGTACCACGGCGTTCATATCGTTTTCTTTCATGCCATGATCAGAGATGACGAATGTATCCAATCATTGCAATAGCTTTTTTGTATCAAGTGGAGTTTAATAATCATTTACTTCGCTGTGCATGAATCTCCTGAACTCCGACTCCAATTGTTCACGGTTTGGCAAATATAATTGATATCTGCTTACAAAGACCTGGTTTGTTATGTTTTGCAGTGCGTAATGCATGACCAGTTTATTCTGATATGCGCCAAGGATAATGCCGATCGGCTCGGTATCTCCTTCTGTATTCATCTCCTCACGATAGTAATTCAGATAGAAGTTCATCTGCCCGATATCTTCGTGCTGAACTTCTCCCCGTTTCAGGTCGATCAAAACAAAGCACTTCAGGATCCGATGATAGAATACCAAATCGACCTTATATGTTCTCCCGCCGATCGCCATTTTCTGCTGCCTTCCCACATATGTGAAACCTTTTCCAAGTTCCAGGAAGAACATGCTCAGGTTGTTGACAAGCGCTTCTTCAACGTCACCTTCCTCATACACGGGAAGCTGCGGCAGGCCGGTAAATTCAAAAACATACGGTTCCTTAAGAATGTCTTCAGGCTTCTCTATGATCTGTCCTTCGGACGCCAGTTTCAGAACCTCCTGTTTATCGGTGCTCAGCGCCAGCCGATGAAAAAGCATGCTCTTCATCTGCCGCTTCAGTTCACGGACACCCCAATGCTCCTTTTCACATTCCTTTTCATAAAAATACCGTTCGAGCGGATCATCGATTTTCAAAAGTTCAATGTAATGGCTCCATGTCATTTTTGCAGACACTGTCTGCAAAATCGGATAGGTCAGGTACATTTTTCGCATTTTGTTGATATTACTCAGGCTGAATCCGCTGCCATATCGAATTGTAAGATCTTTCGAAAGTTGATTCAGCAGTCCAGATCCATATTCAGCCTTTTCATGGCCATGCTGTTCATACTCTACGATCTGTCTGCCGATTTCCCAGTAAGTCCGGACCATTGCAGAGTTCACAGCATAGACCGCCTGCTGACGGCCCTGTTCAAGTGTTTCTCCGACGTTCAGCAGCAGCTGGTCATATTCGGGATGATGGTTTATCATTTTTATTTCTTTTTCGGTCATGCAGTTTCTCCTGCTCTATCAATCCATTCTTGTCAATGCCACATTCACAGTGCGCCATGAATAAGATTGAACGATTCAGCCATTCTTTCAGTCAGATAAACACCTCTTCTTTTTCTTCAGCAGGTATTACCCCGTTCTGATTCAGCGCATCATGATGATCAAGCGCTCTATCGGTATCAGTGATCCGGATGTACGGTGATGGTCTGTCCCGTGTGCCGCACGGCGTTCCAGAACGTCTCGCTGCCGATCATGGTGAAATCGCGCGCAAGATCGAGGCCGCGGTGCATGCGCATGACGCTCAGAAGGACGATGACGGCGAGAAGATGTTTGCAGAGACCGGGGTAGGGGCAATCGCAGTACGCTTCCCGCAGGACGTTCCCGTTCAGCCGGAAATCGATCTCATACCATTTTGTCCCGTGGACGAACGCCTTGCCGACGCCGTTGCGTACGGATACGTACCCGATCTTTCCTTCCTGGCAGTATTTGACCGCGCGCTGCATAACGGAAGGATCATATCCGTCTGCCGAGGTCGGATCATCCATGGAGATCTCGTATCCGTCGCCGAAGATGATCTCTTCATCTTCCGCCTCATCCTTCGGGGGAAGGACCCATTTGCGGAAGTCTTCCGGGGATACGGCGTCCGCGTCGTAGCTGCACATCATATCGCCCTTGTTTTCATATGTCCCGAGTACCGGTGTCTGCGCGACGGAGAGCACTTTTTCGTAATCGGAAAGACGGATCCGGAATTTCGTCGTGACCGACTCGACATATCCGACCTTGCCCGACAGCTTCCCGGACACGAACACCCGGTCGCCGATGTTCAGATCGAACCGGTCGTTGTAATACGTCAGCGTGCGCCCGCCTTCCTCAAAACTGACGGAAACAAGGGAGCGGACGGGGGACGGTTCCGTAATGACGGTCCCTCTCTGCTGCTTTTCTTCCTGCTTCGGTTCTTCCTGGCCAAATCCTACGATCCGCATATCTTTCTCCCTCCTTTTATGCTACTTCTGCGATCCGGTAATCGAATCCGTTTTCGTTGTAATCGATCGTCAGCATCCTCGCGTCATCCCCTGAGAGGTCCACGAAAGATCCGCCGATCCCGACCTCCACCTCTTTCGGAGCGATGCTGACAAGTCTGTTTGCCAGTTCTGAAAACCGCGTTCTATTATCATCGGAAGAGATGTCGAGATGGTTCAGATAGAATTCCAGTTCGTCATCATAGATCAATTCGGTTCCGGATCCCATGCTGGCTAGACCGCGCAGCACTTCTCCAAACTCGGGATTCGATGCCGCGTCAAATGAAGCATTCGCGGTGACGACCATAGGTGTATCCAGTTCATCCCACGCTCCGCCCGGGATGGCGGACACCTGCTTCAGGTCCACCGTTCCGGAATACGTTTTCCCGTTCCGCGTTCCGTATGCCACCAGTATGCCCGGACCATCCGAGCAGTCGGCGGAGTTCCATGCCGAATAGAAAACGCAAGAGGGGAATTCTTTTTCGGTTTCATCCGGATCATTCATATATTCCATCAGGGGGAACGGCCCCACCAGGTCATACATGGACGATGTGAAGCGGTGGGTATACGCATAATGGACGGATATTTCGACGTCCTTTGCCTTCAGCATGACGGAGAGCAGTTTGCTGAATTCGTGATCCGGATGGCTGCCCCTGAACGTGTATGCGACGCCGTCCGCCGTCATTTTCAGGTCATGGATTTTGGCTTCGTCGATCAGCATCAGTCCCGCCAGGGACAGGAGCTGTCCCTGCATGATGATCAGCGGGGCCGATGGTTCACCGGCTTCTTCTTTCTTTACCAGCAGGTGTTCCTTAATGACATATGAAACGCTCATTTCTCTTTCTCCTTTTCTGTGTGAATCCTTTATATGGCTTCCAGCATCATGTATGCCGCCGCCTGTTCCTTCGCGTACCGCCTTGCGTTCCGGATCCGCTCCTTGCCCGAGAAGATCGCTTTTTCGGAAATGTCCTTCGCCCGGCGTTCCGGCCTTGCCTCCTCGATGATCCGGCTGTAGACCGCGTCGTATTCGATCCGCTGGTCCTGTATGCAGTGACACCCGAGATAGGGATCGTAGCGGTTGACGAGGCGCTGGTCCTCGTAATCGGAGTAGCTGACCTCCACGACGGAGAGGATCGCGTCC
>JAFPXU010000031.1 GCA_017394605.1 Clostridia bacterium
AAGGTGATCAGCAGGAATGACTACCTGCTCAATATACATCACATCAAAAATCTAATGGAGGGAAAAGATATGAAAAAACTGATTGCACTGCTTCTGGCTCTCGCAATGGTCTTTGCACTGTGTGCATGCGGAGCTAAGGCACCGGCCGAGGGAAAAGTATTCAACATCTATGCATGGAATGAAGAGTTCAAGGGCTTCTTTGAAAAGTACTACAAAGTACCTGAGGGCATAACCGTCAACTGGATTATCACGCCCAGCGACAACGGCGCATACCAGCAGAAACTGGACGAGGCGCTGCTGAATCAGGCGAATGCAGCTGCGGATGATAAGGTCGACATGTTCCTTGCGGAAGCCGACTACATCCTCAAGTATGTCAACTCCGACGCGACGCAGGATATCACGAAGATCGGTGTCACCGATTTCTCCAATACCTATCCTTACACCGTACAGGCCGCAAGTGATCCCAATGGCGTTGTCAAGGGCGTTTCTTTCCAGTGCTGCCCGTCCGCACTGATCTATCGCCGCTCCATCGCTCAGGACGTTCTCGGAACATCCGATCCGGCAGAAGTACAGGCAAAACTGGACAGCTGGGATAAATTCGAAGCAGTGGCAGCCGACGCGAAAGCCAAGGGTTACTACATGACAGCTTCTTTCGCAGAGACCTACCGTGTATTCTCCAACAACTGCACGTCTCCCTGGGTAGACGCAGACAACAAACTCCAGTTTGACCCGCAGATCGATGCGTGGATCGCGCAGACCGAGAAATTCGTTCAGAACGGTTACACACTGACCGCAGGTATCTGGGATCAGGAAAAGAACGATCAGATGTTTGCCGATGGAAAGACGATGTGCTTCTTCGGACCGGCATGGTATTTCAACTTCTGCATGGGCAACGCAATGGATCCCGACAAGGGATGCTCCGGTGACTGGGCAATCTGCGAAGGTCCCGCTGCGCACTTCTGGGGCGGCACATGGCTCGTCGCTCCGACCGGAACCGACAACCCCACCATCGTTGCCGATGTTATGAACACCTTCATTAACAATGAGGAAGTCTGCTCCGCTCTCGTCGAGAACGAGGCTCAGTTCTCCAACAACCAGAAAGTCAACGCGAAGTTTGCTGAGAACCCGGATTACGGCAATGCGTTCCTCGGCGGACAGAACGACGTGGCAGTGTTCTCCGCTATGACTGGCAACATCGTCTGGAAGAACCACACGATCTATGATCAGCTGCTCAACGAAGGTCTCCAGAATGCGTTCCAGGAGTACTTCAAAGGAACAGTTGACAAGGCTACGGCTTACTCGAACTTCTATAAACAGGTCAACGAGAACTATTCCGCTATCGTCACTCCGTAAGTGACTCAAACGATCGGATAGTCGAAGTGTCCGGGGCAAGGCATATTGCCTTTGCCCCGGTTTTGGTAAATAGCAGATCGGAGCATACGGAATTCCGTATTCCGCGATGTGCTCTTTAAGCAAGGAATTGACAGAGGGAGGGGGACACCCAATGAAGAAGCGCTTTGCTTCCGGGAAAGGCGTCAGTTATGCGAAATGGGGATATATTTTCATACTCCCGTTTTTTGTCGCATATATCTTTTTTACGCTGATTCCTCAGGTGATGACCATTTACAACAGCTTTTTTGAGAATTACCGCGATGGATTGACGCAGGTCGGACCGAGATTTGTCGGATTGCAGAATTATGTCAAACTGTTCACGCCCGACAGCGCCGGATCGATCGGCATGCTCAAATACTTCGGTAACACGGTTATCCTCTGGGTTCTCGGCGCTGTACCGCAGATTCTGATCGCGCTTCTACTGGCGGTCTTTTTCACCAGTTACAGGCTGAACCTGAAAGGACAGCAGTTCTTCAAAACGGTCATCTATATGCCGAACCTGATCATGGCCGCGGCGTTCTCGATGCTCTTTTTTACGCTGTTCAATACGGCGGGGCCGGTCAACCAGGTACTCATTTCTTCCGGATGGATCGATAAAAACATTGATTTTCTGAATCTGAAGGTTCCGGTGAGGCTCCTGATTGCCCTGATGAACTTTCTGATGTGGTTCGGAAATACGACGATTCTTTTGATGGCCGGCATCCAGGGAATCGATCAGAACATGTTTGAAGCGGCTGAAATCGACGGGGCGAATTCCCTTCAGGTATTCTTCCGTGTTACGCTGCCGCTTCTCGCACCAATTCTGATCTACACCGTGATCACCGCGATGATCGGCGGACTTCAGATGTTCGACGTACCGCAAGTTCTGACAAACGGAAAGGGCACCCCGGACCGCGCAAGCATGACCATGGTCATGTATCTGAACAATTATCTCCAGACCAGCAAGAACTACGGAATGGCAGGCGCCATCAGCGTGATCCTGTTCATCATTTCCACGGTTCTGAGCCTGTTCGTTTACAACTCACTTTCGAAGAGCTTTTCTCAGACTCCGAAAAGCCGTGACAGAATCTGAGGAAGGGGGAGAACGATCATGAAAAACAAGGAAAACACAAGGGGCAGAATCCAGCTGATCGTCGCCAGAACGGTCGCGTACCTTATTCTGATATTCCTCAGCGTTCTGTGCCTGTTCAGCTTCTATATGCTGATCATCAACTCCACCCGGTCAAATGCCCAGCTTCAGGCCGGATTTACGATGATCCCGAACAACAGGTTCTTTATCAACCTGAAAAACGCGTGGACGGATGCCTCCATCAATATTCCGCGCGGCATGCTGAACAGCTTCTTCATCGCGGCGGCAAACGCAGTACTGACGACCTATTTCTCGGCTCTGACTGCTTACGGGATCCACGCATACAGGTTCAAACTGAGGAGATTTGCATTCTACTTTATTCTTGCAGTCATGATGATCCCGCCGCAGGTCTCCGCGGTCGGTTTCATCCAGATGATGTATAAGCTGAAGCTTACGAATAATTATCTTCCGCTGATACTTCCGAGTATTGCGGCACCTGTCGTGTTCTTCTATATGAAGCAGTATCTGGACAGCGTGCTCCCGATGGAGATCGTGGAAGCATCGCGTATGGACGGAGCGAGCGAATTCCATACATTCAACCATATCGTTCTTCCGATTATGAAACCTGCTATCGCGGTTCAGATGATCTTTTCATTCGTCTCTTCTTGGAACAACTACTTCATCCCGGCGCTGCTCCTCAGCAAGGCGGAGATGAAGACCGTTCCGATCATGATCGCTCAGCTGCGTTCGGCGGATTATTCGAAATTTGATATGGGCAAGGTGTACATGTTTATTCTTCTTGCCATTCTTCCCGTTATGATCGTCTATATCATACTGTCAAAGAGTATTATCAAAGGCGTGACATCCGGTTCTGTAAAGGGCTGATCATGCAAGTAATCAAACAAGCGGCTCTTTTGGTAGAGCCGCTTTTTAAAAGGAGTCTATTATGCTGAAAGAATTGGGTTTTTTCAAGGGAGTCAATCTCGGGGGCTGGATGAGCCAGTGTGATTACAGCGAGGAAAGACTTCACGGTTTTATCCGGGAGTCCGATTATCAACAGATCGCGGAATGGGGCTTTGACCATGTCAGGCTTCCTGTAGATTATAATGTGATACAAAACGCTGACGGATCCATGAAGGAAGAAGGACTCCGGCTGATCGATCATGCGCTGGAACTGGCGGAAAAACACCGGTTGAACACCGTGCTGGATCTTCACAAGACACAGGGATTTTCGTTCGATGCGGGTGAGCATGAGGATGGTTTTTTTGAGAGCGAGAAGTATCAGGAATATTTCTATACGGTCTGGGAGTGCTTTGCAAAACGATATGGGACCCATGGCGGAATTATGTTCGACCTTCTGAATGAGGTGACGGAGGAAAGATATATCGGAACATGGAACCGTGTTTCGCAGGAGTGTATCCGGCGCATCCGGGAATCCGCGACTGATGTTCCGATCCTGGTGGGCAGCTATCGCTGGAACAGCGCTAAAACTGTGCCGGAACTGAATTCCCCGCTCGATGATCACGTTTTCTATAATTTTCACTTTTACGAGCCGATACATTTTACGCATCAGGGTGCTTACTGGAGGGCTGATACCCAGGATATCAGTCTTCGGTTTTCCTATCTGGAGAGCGGTATGTCGGAACAGTTTGTTGAGGACTTTATTGCGTCTGCGCTTGCAAAAGCGGAGAAGGAGAGGACGGAGCTTTACTGCGGTGAATACGGTGTGATCGATGTTGTCCCTCCCGAAGAGGCTGTCAAGTGGTTCAGAACGGTACACAGTGTATTTGAAAAGCACGGAATAGGCCGTTGTCTGTGGTCCTACAAACAGATGGACTTCGGTCTTTCCGATGCAAGATTGGACGGCGTGCGGGAAGAGCTGCTGAAAGTTCTATAAGGAATCCTAGATTACAGGGGCAGAGTTACGCCCTTTTTTTCTTGCAGAATGAAGAAACCGTCGGACATTGTGCCAGCGGTTGTTTTTTTATGATTACTATTGGAAACCCGGAATACCAGGAAACTCTACACAGAGGATGGGGAGCAAGGCAGCGGTTAATTGTTCAGAGCGTACTGGGCCTGCAATTGCTCATAAAACTTCGGATTATCTGCTCCGTACTGCTTCTGACAGGCGTCCAATGCAGCTTTGTACAGGTCTACGTTAATATGTCTGTTGATATCAATCCGTTTCGCTTCATCGTTTAACAATCCGAGACGGTCCATGTAATTCCATGCACGAAGGACACTTTTCTTCATCGGATCGGTGTTAAGGTCAAATCTGGGATTATCGAGATATGCCCGAACATACGAATCATCTCGATGAAGGAGGCGGGCCGTCAGATTAACCGCTTCTTCGTGATGCGTGTTATAGTACTCCATTGCGCGGATCCATGCTTTCAGAAGCGCGGTAACGGTATTAGGGTTGTTCTTCACCCAAGATGCACTGGCCTCTGCCCGGCAGCATGAGTAAGCGGGAAGAACATCGGCAGCATATGTGGCGATCTTGAGATTCGGATTGCTGAGGACTGCATAATTCAGGGCGGTTCCCACCAGACCGAAATCCGCTTCTCCGTTTTCGACGGCTTTGATACGGTCTTCCTGCTTTTCCGTTTCGTACCAGGTGATATCTTCCAGCGGATCGTAGCCTTTATCGAGCAACGGGCCGCTGATAGCGTATACGTTCGATTCGCACGCCATGGTCTTTCCGATCAGACTTTCAATGCCGTCCCATTTCGTGTCCACTCTCGTAAAAACCGGCATGCATCCCGTCAGAAGATATCCCCCGAAAATCGTAAGGTTTAATCCGTCCGCAATATACTGCAAAGGCAGATTTGTACCGGAATTGGCTACGACATCAATCTTACCGTCCATGATCCCCTTGAACGCCATAGCGTCGCTCTGCACCGGCACATAAACGACAGAAATACCTTCATCCTTCAGATAGCCCTGGTCCTCCGCAATCAGATTGAGGATGTGACCGCTCGGATTGAGCGCCATTCTGACGGTTTTGGTTTCAGGGACGAGAACGTCCACAGTGTCCGTTTCCTGAACGGAAGCTGGAGCACATCCGATCAGGAGTATAAAGCAGACGAACATCGCGATCCAACTTTTCTTCATTTCTTTTCTTCCTCCAGTGCTTCTCCTTCCTCTTCTTTCGGAACAAAGTCCTCCATCGTTTTCCGTCCCGTCATATCCAGCTGAGACACCGTGACATTCGGGAAGGGAACGTTGATGCCGTTGCGATAGAAGATTTGCAGGACCTCCTTGTTCAGATAGCGCGCAACGCCTTTGATATCTGTTTCATAACATTTGCAGAAGATCAGAATGTCTACGCCGCTGGCGCCGAGATTGGAAATGCCTGCGTAGGTCGGACCGTCCAGAATCTTCGGATTTTTCTCCTGAAGGAGAGGAAGATCACGGTTCAGCACTGCCTCGACATAATCGATATCCTGTCCGTATTCGATACTGATTGTACAGGTTGCGACCGAAGCTTCCTTGGTCATGTTCAAAACACCCGAAATATCGCTGTTGTTATAGATTTTGATGTTGCCGGTCGGTCCCATGATCTTGGTCGTACGTAGCCCGATGTCCATGACTGTACCGCGAAAATCGCTGATCGTGACGATGTCACCGACCCGGAATTCACCTTCAAAAACGATAAAGATTCCCGCCAGAATATCCTTGATCAGACTCTGAGCACCAAGACCGATGACAAGAGACAGGATTCCTGCGCTTGCTAGCAGACTGGGCGCATCCACGCCCAACAGGAACAGGCAGTAAAACACCCCGGCAATCGTGCATCCGTATTTTACGATAGAGAGTAGCAGACGGCCGACCGTTTCGCCTCTTGTTCCGAGGAACGACGTGATGATTCGTACCGGAAGTCTGAACCCGATGATAATGAGTACTACCGCGGTCAGTACCAGCGCGCACGCACTGAATGCAAATATGTTAGGCGCTCTGTCCCACGAGCCGCTGAAGATATAGCGGATGACCGAATTGTCGTTGAACGAGGTCTTGAGTCCAAACGCAGCCGCTACGATATAAACGAGCAGCAGGCAGAAGATTACAGCAAGAATTGTCGCGAGTTTCTGTTCGGGTCCTTTATCCGCCCACTTGATGTGTTTGTTGTCCCACCGTGCGGCAGCCCTTCTGGTGGAGGTGCTTCTTCCTGACGGCAGCATAATATTGAAAATTGGTGAGTTCAATACTTTCTCAGCCTGTTCGTCACTCATGTTCTCATAAAGGGTCTCTTCATCACTGCTTGTGATCGTGACGCTGAGGATGAGGATCAGGATCAGTACAAAGCATGCGCCAGCGGTGAGGATTGATATCATCGCGCGGGAAGTGAACATTCCATCTCTCGGAATTGCAGTGGCAAAATAGTAATCCTCCAGGAAACGGAAGTACTGGAAATAAGTGATACCGTTGATGTTGTTGAATCCGTAATAATCCATTCCGGTAAAGGCCTTGGGGGAAACGCCAAGGACCTCGGCGGTCTGACCGATGCTGGCCTTGACGGGGGAATAGAGGCATTTATGATCGGCTTCTTTATCAAACAAGACAATGGCTCCGCCATCCAGCATATTTGTGGAAAGCACATAATCAACGCTTGTCGGCGCCAGCAGTTTCCCGGCAAGATCTTCATCCAGTTCGATCTGGAGGAGGGAACGGTGAATTGTAATGATATTGCCGGTCTCCTCGGAAATGCCACCGTTCTGAATAGCCTTCTCATAAGACGATCTGGGAACGTATAACGTGTTGCCCGCATCGTCCTTGGTCGTATAGTAATGAAACGCAACGCCGAAATACTGGCTGTCCTCGCCCAGATCGTTTTTCATATGCGTCTGAACAAGTTCATCTTTTTGTCCGTTCAGCACCTGAAGGAAAGGATAAGACTGATTCTCTGGGTTGTGGCTGATTGTAAAGAACCAGTTAGGCGTGTTTGTGGAGATCGTATGACCGGATTCGTCAAATAGATAAATCGCATCGATTTCATTTGAATCGCAGAGTTCTTGCAGTATGAAAGATTTCGAAACCGATTTCAAGTGATTGCCTTCGTCATCGGTAAGAAACCGCCTCGTACCGTTCTCATCATAAAACGTATGATAATAATCGGATGGAGTGTTCAGTGCATCCGAGTCCTCTTCAAGGATAAATGAAAGAAGTTTTGCGGTGGAGAGGAAGCGGTCGTTGTAATAATTCTCGATGACTCGGTTGCTTTCCTTACTGGACTCATATCTTGCCGTAACTTCCTGAAGCGCGACCTCGGATTCTGCTAATCCACCTGAGATTTCCACCAGAGTCTGTGTGTAGAAGGAAATACCGAATACAGCCAGAACACCGGCAAAGATCAGGGGAAAGACCCTTGCGAAGACGGATTTATCAAAGAAGAGAGGATTGAGAGTGCCCTTAAACAGAACGAAACGGTTGGTTTTTACTGCCCGTCTCACAAAGTCATTTCGTACAATGACCGCGTATGCGAGGCAGATGACCATAACCAGAACGAATCCAAGGAGAGGCCAGAAAAGAACATAGGCCCTGGAAGCTTTCAAAGAATCAGTGCGGACTGCCGAGCAGAGAATCGTACTGTCCCCGAACGATTTGGAGAAGCAGTAATAAGGCTGTCCGAGAATTGTCTCCGTGCCGGAGTAACCGTCTTGCAGCGCGTTTTCGGAAAGGCCTACGGCAGAAGTGCTCTGTCCTGTGAGAAGAACATCTCCGTCCTTATAGTGAAGGAACAGCTTGTCTTTCGTGTCAACTGCGAAGAGGAAGCCGTCATTAATCACCTTGATTCCGTTCAAAATCGAGGGCACATCCTGCAGAACAGCCAGCTGATCGTCGATCACAGTTGCATCCGTGCCGAATACCAAAGCATACCGCTTGGTCTTATCCATAAAAGATTTTGAATAGAAATAGAAAGTTCCAAACTGATTTTTCACGAGAACCGGGTGAATGGATCCGTCGGATGAAATATTCGTAAAGCGGAGAAGCTGATTTACATTTTCCTGCGTAAGATAACCGGGAACGGACGGGTTGGTGTTTCTCAAAGCCTCATTATTACTGATATAAACCTTGCCGTCCATGGTCATCATAAATAGATAATTTGCCCCGATTTTGGAAGCAAGATTCTGGAATATGTCGGTGCGGACGCTGGCATCAGCGTCCATCATAATTCTGAAAAAGCCGTTTGAAAGCAACAGATCAATGTCATCCAGGGTTTTCTGATTCCCCTCATGATAGATTTTCGCCAGAGTATCCCTGTTGTTGATGTTCCGCTCGAGAAGAGCCGACGCGGCATTAAGCGCCAGCTGGCTGTTTTTTTCCTGCTTATAAAGAGCCGCCCGTGCGTGTATGTCGGACAAAAACACGGCAAGAAGAAGTGTTCCGATCGCGATTAGAAGAAAATTGAACCATACTTTGGAAAAAAAGTAAAAATTTGCTTTTCTGCGCAGTTCGTCCGAAGCTTCCTGCTGAATTTGAGCGTTTTCTTCCATACCATTCCACCCGTAAATATAATCTTAATTATTTTATCAAGTTTCCGCTTTTTTAGTCAACATAACGTCATGCCACGGAGAAAATCCTCTTTGGGATTCAAATGCTTTACAGGTTGCGGACTGTCGCCTAATCCAATCCTTAAGACGGAAGCATTCGTTGGAACACGTTATCGTTGACCATTTTTTTATTGATTACTTCGATAAATCGCCTAGTTCAGGAAAATAGAGTCTATTGTGGTTTTGTGTTTGAGTTCTATGCCAAAGATGTACAAAACAATGCATCTACAGATTAATGGTGCAATGAAATGAGTTTAAGTAAACTTATAAGGATGATTCGATATAGCGGTAAATCATTACTAATACAAAAATGCTGTAAAAGGAAACGACCCCTGAATCGAACTCGTTTGGTTCGAACACAGAAGGTCGTTAACGTGGCGGAGCGGGTGGGATTCGAACCCACGGTAGGTTTCCCTACACCTGATTTCGAGTCAGGACCGTTATGACCACTTCGATACCGCTCCGAATGTCGCATGAAAAGTATAAGGGATGAAAGAGAAAAAATCAATGTTTCGTTTTGAAGAAAGTTGTCAGCAGATCGGAGCATTCCTTTTCCAGAATCCCGCCGATGGACCGCAGGCTGAGAGGGAACCAGTGATCCGTGATGTCAGCAACTGACCCGCAGCAGCCTGATTCCGGATCATATGCTCCAAATACGAGATCCGAGAGCCGATAGTTGAGCGCCGCCCCGGCACACATGGCACACGGTTCCAAAGTAACGAACAGAACGCATCCTGTCAGTCTGCCTCCGAGCAGTCCGGCAGCTTCCCTCATGGCGAGAAATTCCGCGTGCGCGGTCATGTCATGAAGTGCCATGCATCGGTTGTGCGCTTTGGATATGACGGTGCCGTCTTTGACGACAACCGCGCCGACGGGAACTTCATCCTCTTCAAGCGCGGCTTTCGCCTCTTCCAGCGCTAGTCTCATGAATTGTTCCAGTTCCTGCTGTTTCACAGACGCCCGAGGATCTCCTTTGTATCAAAATCAGGATAGACCACGCGGTACAGCGTAAGTCCGTGCGCGGGAGCTGTTGCCCCTGCAAAGGATCTTTCAGGCGTGGAAAACGCCTTCTGAACCGAATCGCGAGGGAGCCTGCCGGCGTTGATCTCCAGCATGGTGCCGACCATGATCCGGACCATGTTATAGAGGAACCCGTTTCCGCACACGTCGTAATGAAGATATTTCCCGTCTGCCGACCATTCGGAAAAATAGATAGTGCGTACCGTGTTCTCCATGGTGCTTCCGGACGACATAAACGCGCGGAAATCGTGTTCTCCGACATATTCGGATGCCGTGCTCTGAAGTCTGTCAAAATCGAGAGGCGCGTGCACGTGGAGCGCGGTATTGCGCGTAAAGACGTCTGCATGCGGTCCCGTCTGGATCGTATAGCGGTAATGCTTGCGCTTTGCGTCGAATCTTGCATGGAAAGATCCGGGAACTTCATCCGAGTAAAGAATCCGGATATCCCGGGGAAGAAACGTGTTCAGCGCAAAGGCGAATTTATCCGCGGGCATTCTGGCATCGGTATCGAAATGCGCAACCTGCGCAAGCGCGTGAACACCGCTATCCGTTCTCCCGGAACCCTGAAGAACGGATCTGACGCCTGTCACGTTTTCGATTGCTTCCTCGATTTTCTGCTGGACAGCGACGCCGTTCGGCTGGTTCTGCCAGCCGACATAGGCGGTGCCCTCATATTCCGCTATCAGTCTGATCCGTCTCATATTTTTACTCCGATCAATTGCGAGAGGATCACGGTGGCAGCGGTAAGGAACACCATAAAGGCGAATGCAAGGAAATCGTTCCGATGCATTTTCAGCTGATGCAGCCGTGTCCTGCCTTCGCTTCCGTGATAGCATCTTGATTCCATCGCGGTTGCGAGTTCGTCCGCCCGCCTGAACGCGGAAACGAAAAGCGGGATCAGAATGGGGATCATGTTTTTCAGCCTGCTGACAAGACCGCCGGATGAGAAATCGACGCCGCGCGACATCTGCGCTTTCTGGATGCGTTCGACTTCCTCCATCAGCGTGGGGATGAAACGGAGCGCGATCGTCATCATCATGGCGATTTCATGCGCAGGGAATTTCAGAACCGAAAGCGGCGACATCAGCCGTTCGAGACCGTCAGTGAGTTCGATGGGGGAGGTCGTCAGCGTCAGAAGAGACGTACCCGCAACCAGAAGCAGAAGTCTCAGCGTAATAAACAGAGCCTTTCGCAATGATTCCAGAGTGATGCGGATGATCCAGAATTCCACAAGCGTCGTTTCGCCGCTCGTCAGGAACAGGTTCAGCACGAACATGATCACCAGAAGCCAGCGGACCGGTTTGAGGGATGAAACCATATAACGGACCGGAATCTTCGCAAGGAGAAGCGTTCCAACAACGTACAGCGCGGGCACCAGGAATACCGGCAGGCTTCTGACAAGGAAGAGCATGACGATATAGGCGATCATCAGGATAATCTTCGTTCGCGGGTCGAGCTGATGAATGACCGTGTTTCCGGGAAGATACTGGCCAAGGGTGATTTTCGTACCCATTTCAGTCCACCTCCCCGAGCAGAGCGGACGCTAGTTCGCTCGGCGTAATGATGTCGGAGGGAAGGTCCATCCCGTTTTTGATCAGCAGACGCGTCAGTTTGACGACCTGCGGAACGGAGAGGCTGAGTTTTTCCAGTTCCTCTTCTCTGGAAAAGATCTCACGCGGTGTGCCGGACATCACAACGGAACCCCGATCCAGTACGATTACCTGTTCCGCGCATTTTGCGATGTCGTCCATGGAATGGGAGACCATGATCACGGTGCAGCCGAGGTCTTTCTGGAAATGGCTCAGAAGCGCCATGATCTCCTTCCTCCCGCGGGGGTCGAGACCCGCCATGGGTTCGTCGAGAGCGAGATATTTGGGTTTCATGGCAAGAACGCCCGCCAGTGCGGCGCGGCGCTTTTCGCCTCCCGAAAGATCAAAAGGCGACTGATCCGAGAAGTGCTTCGGATTCAGACCGACCTGCTCCAGAGCCTCTACCGCCCGGTCACGGCATTCGTCTTCACTGAGCCCCATGTTTTTCGGCCCGAACATCACGTCTTTGAGTACGGTCTCTTCGAACAACTGATATTCCGGATACTGGAAAACAATGCCTACCCTGGAGCGTATCTGCTTCAGATTCGTTTTGTTTTTTGTATCCAGCCCGTCGACGGTCACGGTGCCTTCCGAAGGAAGGAGCAAACCGTTCAGGTGCTGAAGGAATGTGCTTTTGCCTGAACCGGTATGGCCGATGATTCCGGTGAAACAGCCCTCCTCGATCGTAAGGGAAACGGAGGAGAGGGCTTTGAATGCCAGACTGCTTTCCGCAAGATAGCAATGGCTTACTTTTTCAAAAACGATCGACATATTGCCTCCGCCGTTTCTTCAAGTGTGAGAGGGTCGCCGTCCAAGCCTACGCCCGCGGACAGAAGCCTGTTGCGAAGCCAGACTGTTTCCGGAACGTCAAGGCCCAGGGACTGCAGTTCATTGACTCTGCGGAAGATCTCGCGGGGAGTGCCTTGCATTCTGATCTGTCCGCCGCCCATCACGACGATCCGGTCACAGCCGATCGTTTCTTCCATATGCTGGGTGATCATGACGATCGTAATGCCCTTTTCCCGATGCAGACGCTCCGCGATTTCGATGATCTCACGGTGACCCTGGGGATCCAGCATGGCGGTCGCCTCATCCAGCACAAGCACGTCGGGCTGCATGGCAAGCATGCCGGCGATTGCGATTCGCTGCTTCTGCCCGCCGGACAAGGTGCTGCTGGCGCTGAGGGCATAGGAACCCATGCCGACTTCTTCCAGAGAACTGTCCACGCGCCTTCTGATCTCATCCGGCGCAATTCCGAGATTCTCCGGACCGAAAGCGACGTCTTCTTCCACGATGGTCGTAACGAGCTGGTTGTCCGGGTTCTGAAAAACGATTCCCACATGCTGGCGGATGGAGAGCAGACTGCTCTCGTCCGAGGTAAGCATCCCGTTTACGGAAACGGTACCCTCCGTCGGAAGGAGCAGGCCGTTGAGGCACTTTGCGAGCGTGCTTTTTCCGGAGCCGTTGTGACCGACGACCGCGATCATTTCCCCGTCCGGGATTTCCAGCGTGACGTGGGACAGGGCAGGAGAAGAAGCGTCGTCATAGCTGTATGTAACGTCCGAGACCCGTATCATGTGAGAAGCCTTTCATCAGATTGAAAATCATAACAATTTAGTATAACAGCTGGAATGAACGTTCGCAATATAAGACGGCGCGCGGGAGAAATCCGTGCCGAATGTTGAATTGACACTGAAAAAAACCTATACTGAAAGCATGAAGATATTGATTAAAAACATTGATACGTTAGTATCCTGCGATGATTCCGACCGCATTCTCCGTCATGTTGACCTTCTGATCGACGGCGGCAGGATCGCAAAGATCGGAACGGTGGCTGAACAGGCGGATAAAGTAATCGACGGATCCGCTCTGTTCGTTTATCCGGGACTCGTCAACACGCACCATCATCTTTATCAGTACTTCACGCGAAACCTGCCGGAGGTACAGGGTTTTGAGCTGTTTGATTGGCTGACTGCGTTGTATGAGATCTGGAAAAACCTGAATTCGGATACGGTTCTGTATTCCTCCCTCGCCGGCATGGCCGAACTGATGAAGTACGGCTGTACGACCTGCTTCGACCATCACTATGTGTTCCCGCAGAACGCGGACGGCATCATAGAGGCGCAGTTTGAGGCTGCGGACCGTCTGGGAATCCGCATGCATGCGTCGCGCGGAAGCATGAGCCTTTCCAAAAAAGACGGCGGGCTTCCTCCTGATTCCGTCGTTCAGGACGTCGACACGATCCTGAAGGACAGCGCGAGGCTGATCGAAAAGTTTCATGATCCTTCGGAGTTCTCCATGCGCCAGATGGTGCTTGCCCCGTGCTCTCCGTTTTCCGTGACGGCGGACCTGTTGCGTGAAAGCGCCGTGCTCGCAAGGCAGTACGGCGTCCGCCTGCATACGCATCTCTGCGAGACGAAGGACGAAGAGCGGTTTACGCTCGAAAAGACCGGAATGCGTCCGTATGCGTATATGGAATCGCTCGGGTGGACCGGTCCGGATGTGTTTTACGCGCACGGGATCCATTTCAACGATGAAGAGCTGAAGGAACTTGCGAGGACGCAGACCGGCGTGGCGCATTGCCCGTGTTCGAACATGAAGCTTTCAAGCGGCACCGCAAGGATTCCGGAAATGCTGAAACTCGGCGTTCCGGTAGGACTTGCCGTGGACGGGAGCGCTTCCAACGACGCGAGCAATCTTCTGGACGAGATCCGCGTTGCCTATCTGCTCCACAGGCTGACCTGGGGAGATAAGGCGCCGACGGGCTATGACATACTGAAGATGGCGACCAGAGGGAGCGCAAGGCTTCTTGGAAGGAACGATATCGGACAGCTGAGCGAAGGAAAGGCAGCCGATCTGTTCGCCATCCGCAAAGACCGCGCGGTCATGCTCTGTGCTGAAAAGGATCCTGCGAACCTGTTCGGAACCGTCGGGTACCACCAGCCGGTCGATCTCGTCATCGTGAACGGGAGAGAGACGGTCCGGGACGGCGAGCTACTCACCGTGGACGAGGAAGAGATCCGGCGCGGCGGCGCGGTCGCTGTCGAAAGGCTTCTGAAGGCATGAACACGAAATATCTAGCCAAAGCCGGAATCATAGGCGCTCTGTATGCCGTCCTCACGATCGTACTTGCGCCGATCTCATACGGTATGTTCCAGTGCAGGATTGCGGAAGCACTCTGCGTGCTTCCGTGCCTGACAGGTGCGGCTGTACCGGGTCTTTTCATGGGATGTCTGGCCGCCAACCTTATTACCGGCGCGCCGGTATATGACGTGATCTTCGGTTCGGTCGCGACCCTGCTCGGCGCGTGGGGAACACACATTCTGAGCCGGAGAAAAGTATCAAAGTTCCTGCTCCCGCTTCCGACCGTACTGTGCAACGCGGTAATCGTCGGGCTGGTTCTGCGTTATGCCTACCAGATCGAGGCGCCTCTTCCGCTGATCATGCTCCTGGTGGGAGCCGGGGAGGCCGTAGCGTGCTATCTGCTCGGGCTTCCGCTGCTGAAACTGCTCGAGCACAGCCGGTTTGATTTCATGCGTGATTAGGGATGGATGACTTGAAAGGAACGAATATGCGGGATTTGACAGAAAAAGGAATTTCTTCCAGACAGGTGTTCGACGGGCATCTGCTCAAGGTGTACGTCGACAGGGTGATCCTTCCGAACGGAGACGAGACGGGCAGGGAATACCTGAAACATAACGGGGCGGTCGGAATCGTCGTTCTGACGGATGACGGCAAGGTCATCATGGTTCGCCAGTTCCGGTATCCGTTTCACCGCGACATGCTCGAGATTCCGGCGGGAAAGATCGATCCCGGAGAGAAGCCGATCGACGCCGCGAAGCGGGAACTTCTGGAGGAAACGGGCGTTACGTCTGCCGAGCTGACAGAACTCGGGACTTACTATCCCTCTGTTGCGTATACGGACGAGGTGATCTGGCTGTACCTTGCCCGCGGGCTCACATACGGGGCGCAGCATCTGGACGAAGACGAGTTTCTTAACGTGGAGACGTATCCGCTGGATGAACTTGTCACGATGGTCATGAACGGAGAAATTCCGGACGGCAAGTCCCAGACGGCGATTCTCAAGGCAAAAAAATATATCAGCGGCCGGATATGAGCCGCTGATATATGGAGTTTTCCGGTCAGAATCAGGAAATCTGAAGCGATCCGCTGACGGAACTGTATTCGATCCGCACGGATCCGTCGCCGTACTGATAGGTCTTGCCGACGATTTCCGCACCCTGCGGAACGGTAATAAGCGCGGACAGCGACTCCGGCTTGAGCGTGAACCCCGGAACGGAATCCGACAGTTTGATTTTGATATCTCCGCTGACAGTTTCGGCGGAGATTTTTTTGAGCACTGTCAGGTCTGTGAACCGGATCTCGCCGGATACGGTCTCGATATCCAGTTTGGAAGCAGTGATGCCGGAAAGCAGGGCGGTACCGGACACTGTCTCGATATCGATCTCGTCGGCTTTGACGTTTTCTGCGTTCAGAACGCTGCTGACCTGGCTGATTCCGAGCTCTTTCAGAGCCATGGAGGCGGGGATCTCAACGGTTAAGGCCTTTTCCGGGAATGCGTTCTGACTGAGGATGCGGATATTGGTCCCGGCTGCGCATGGCCGGATCTTCAGTTCCCGCTCTTCGATCTTCCAGCGAAGCTGTTCTTTTTCCGTGAGTTCGGTGACCGATGTCTCGGAAATGCGGATGCTGCTGCCTTCCCATACGGAGATCGTTACGGAACCGGATACCCAGTCGATATCGATCTCGTCGATCAGAGAAGGATCGATGACCGCGCTGCCTGTGCTGATCGATTCGATGGAAGACGGCAGAGCGTCTTCGATCGCCTTTACGATGTCTTCTCCGGCGGATTCCATTTTTCCGGGAATGCTTTCGACGGCTTCCTTGACGGACTCCTTGGCGGCGGTGAGATTGTCCTTTACCTCCTGTTTCTGCGCCTCGTCCGGCATCGTGACCGTGATCCGGACGCAGCCGGTTGCCGCAAGAGAAAGGATCAGGATAAAGAGGATGATGTGTAAAAATCGTTTCATTCGGTTAATCTCCCGTCTTTCGGTTTTAGCGACATAATAGCATGATTCCTTGACATTTCATACCGTTTCAATACAATCAGAATGTGACATTCCTGTGAGAAAGAGAGCGCTATGAGTTTTCTGACCGGTGTCGGATTGAAAATGGTGAAACATATCGCTGCGATTGCTGCGCTGGCTTTGCTGACGGCAATTCCGGCGTGTGCGCCCGCCCAGCGCCCGGCAGAACCGGAACCGGATGAGACCTTCTTCGCAGCCGAGGCACTGAATTCCGGTGCGGAAGAGTCCCCGGAACGCTCGGAGGATCCCGCTCCCTCGACGGCTCCCACCCCGGAGCCGACCGCGGAACCGGAACCCGGCCCGACGCCTTTGATCCCGGATGAATGGTACGCCTTGCGCCGCGAGGAGATGGCGGCGCATCTCAGACAGTTCGGCGGGATCGAATCGGAGAAGGACATCGGGGACATACTGAAAAGCAGGGAGATCGATCCGGATAAACCGATGGTGGCGCTAACGTTTGATGACGGTCCCGTCGCGTCGGTGACGGGTCCCATTCTGGATATTCTGGAACGGAACAATGCCCGAGCAACGTTTTTCGTGCTCGGGTGGCGCCTGAAATACGAAGACAATGCCGCTCTGCTCGGAAGGATGCTCGCGCTCGGATGCGAGATCGGCAATCACACGTGCGATCATGTCAAGCTGAACCGCGCGTCGGACCGCGCAATCATCCATCAGATCACAAAGACGAACGGTCGCATTTTCGAGCGCACGGGATACACGCCGAAGTCTTTCCGGCCGCCGGGAGGCCACTACGGAAAAAGGGATATCCAGACAGTCGGCTCGCTTGGCATGGCGATCGTAAAATGGAGTCAGAGCGGAAACATCAATTACAAGACCCCGGAAAAGATCGTCTCGAGCGTCTTCTTCCAGAAAGCAAACAAGCGCTCCCTGCAGGATGGCGATATCATCCTGCTTCATGACACGCACGGTTTCATGGCGGAAGCCATGGAGATTCTGATACCGAAACTGATCGAGGAAGGATACCAGCTGGTAACGGTGCAGGAACTTCTCAACTGCCGGTGCGAGGAAGGTTTTAAGCCGTATATGGAATATAACAGCGTTTCCGATTTCAAAATCGGTTCGCCCGCGGAAACGGATCAGACTCCTGAACCGGAGGAAGGAACAGAATCATGAAGTATCTGAAAGCATTATTAATCGGCGTGCTCCTTGCGGCTCTTCTGGCCGGAACGGGATGCGCTGCCAAAGAAACGGAGAAAAAAGAAATGGAAAACAGCAATCAGTATCCGATCGCAACGATCACCATGGAAGATGGCGGGACCATCGTTCTGGAGCTTTATCCGGAGATCGCCCCGATTTCGGTCGCGAATTTCATCAGCCTCGCCAACAGCGGGTTCTATGACGGCGTGATTTTTCACCGCGTGATCCCTGGATTCATGATCCAGGGCGGTGACCCGGATGGACGCGGAACAGGCGGGCCGGGATATACCATAAAGGGAGAGTTTTCGAACAACCATGTTCAGAACGATATCTCTCACGAGCGCGGCGTGATCTCGATGGCGCGCCAGGGACATCCGTACTTTCCGGAACTGGCGTACAATACCGCGGGAAGCCAGTTCTTTATTATGCACGCGGACAGTCCCTTCCTTGACGGCGATTACGCGGCGTTCGGAAGAGTTCTTGAGGGGATGGATACGGTGGACAAAATCGCCTCCAGTCCTACGGACGGGAACGACAGGCCGCTTGAGGACCAGGTGATGGCGTCCGTCCGCGTCGAGACCTTCGGGATCGATTACGGCGAGCCGGAAAAGATCGTCAGATAAAGGAGAGCAAAATGGCGTCTGAATCCAAAAGCACAGGACTTCTGAAAATCGTCAGCGCGCTGTTTCTTATCTGGGCAGTCGCGAATATTTTGGTTATGCTCGGAATCAATTCCTGCGCAGGGATCGCGGGGCATGTTCTGCTGGACTCCGCCGCCGCAGGATTTGCGGTCGCGAGCGTGCTGCAGATCAGCAGAATCGCCTATGTGATTTTCATGCTGATTGCCGGTCTTGCGGGGCTGAAGGCAAAGAGCAGAACGCTTTGCAATATCTGCGGAACGATCATCCTGATCCTTGCGATCGTATTGTTTCTGAATCACGTGAACGGGGACTGGTCTCTGACGTCCATCGTCAATTCTCTGATCAGCGTGGCGCTTCCCGTACTGTATTTTATCGGCGTGCGAAACGCGTTCTGAAAAGAATAAACAGAGACTTTTCAAAGGAGAGGTCAGCGGTACTGCCCTCTCTTTTCTTTTCTGCAGGGGAACGGAGGGGCCGCCGTGCGGGACTTGTATATCGGATTCTTATTTGCTATAATCCCAATAGCGAAAGGTTTTTAAAAAACACACGGTATCCGGGGCGGAAAAATGAGTCAGACGGTTTGTGGAATCATCATCGCATCCCTTCTTGCAAAAAACAGCCATACATTCCGGCCGCTGAAACAGATCGGCGGAAAACCGCTGGTCCGAAGGCTTGCGGAGACCATGCTGAACGCCGGCGTGGATTCCGTATGTGTATTGACCGGATACCGCGGAGAGGAAGTTCGTTCTTCGCTTGAAGGGCTTCCGGTCGTTTTTCAGGAAGATCCGTTCTTCGAAAAAAAGGATATGCTGCTTTCCGTACAGGCGGCACTCAGGAAGTATCTGGAATCCTGTGACGTTTTTCTTATCGCGCCTGTGGGCATACAGCCTTTCTCACTGACTGCCGTTACGGAACTGCTTCGGGACGATTCTGCTGTCGCCGTGCCTGTTTCCGGGGGAGTGAACGGGCATCCTCTTAAGATTGACCGCCGCGCCGCCTTGTTTCTTTCTGCGTATAACGGGAAGGACGGTCTGAAAGGCGGTCTTGCCACAATGGGAGCGGAGATACGCTATGTTTCCGTTTCGGAGAAAAGCCGGGAAGGAAGGATGCGGCCGGAAACAAGGATTCTGCTTTCTGGAGAAACGGTGTTTTTCGGACCGGAGCAGAGAAAACTGCTGATCGCGGTCAAATCAAAGGGGTCGGTCCGTTCCGCGTGCGAGGCAATCGGGGTTTCCTATTCAAAAGCGAGGGGCATGATCCGCCGTATGGAAAAGGAACTCGGATTCACGCTGGTGGAGAGAACGCAGGGAGGAGTTTCCGGAGGCAGTTCCAGGCTGACGGAGACCGGGGAGCGGTTTTTGGAACTGTTCGCCGGATACGAACAGGCTGTCTCTGATTACGCAGGTAAAATATTTGAAAGCTATTTTCAGGAGATGAGGGAAAAACTATGAAGCTGATGAGAACAGAGGACGCAGTCGGACAGGTGCTGTGCCATGACATCACGCAGATCATCAAGGGCGTGACGAAAGACGCCGTCTTCCGCAAGGGACATGTCATCACGAAAGAGGATATTCCCGTGCTTCTGAGCATCGGGAAGGATCATGTATACATCTGGGAGATGGACGAAACCAGACTGCACGAAAACGAGGCTGCAGAGGTGCTGCGTTCGATCTGCCAGAACCGGTATATGCGCGCGACCGCTCCGAAAGAAGGAAAGATCGAGCTGATCGCCGAGGAGGACGGGCTGTTTCTCGTCAATCTCGACATACTGAATAAATTGAACGGTCTCGGCGAGATGATGATCGCGACCAGACAGTCCGGCGTTCCCGTAAAAAAGGGTGACAAGCTGGGAGGAATGCGCGTTATCCCGCTCGTAATCGAAAAAGAGAAAATGGACGAGGCGGTGCGCCTGGCGGGTTCCGAACCGCTGTTCCGGCTGGAGCCGTATAAGAAAAAGAGATTCGGTCTGGTTACGACAGGAAACGAGGTATACCATCACAGGATCGAAGATACTTTTTCTCCGGTCATTATTTCGAAGATGGCGGAATACGGGGCGGGAATGGCATTTCACGAGACATCCGACGACGACTCGGGAAGAATAACCGGCATGATTGAGAAGATGCTGGAAGAAGGCGTGGACATGGTCATCTGCACCGGGGGCATGAGCGTCGATCCGGACGACAAAACGCCTCTCGCGATTAGGAACGCCGGAGTGGATATCGTTTCCTATGGGGCGCCCGTTCTTCCGGGAGCCATGTTCCTTCTGTCATATACAAAGGATAAACGGCCGGTGATCGGTCTTCCGGGATGCGTGATGTACGCAAGGCGCACGATCTTCGATCTTGTGCTGCCTTTCCTGATGTCCGATCAGCCGATTACTTCCGACATGCTGGCAAGACTCGGATCGGGCGGACTCTGCCTGAACTGCGAGGTCTGCCATTATCCGAACTGCGGGTTCGCGGGCTGGAACTGATCATAACGGAGGGACATACTGTGGGCTTGACGCATATCGACGCGAACGGAAACGCGGTCATGGTGGACGTGGGAGGCAAGGAAATTACCTCCAGATCCGCTACGGCGTGCGGAACGATCCGCATGAGCAAAGAATGCTTTGACGCTGTTGCGGAAAAGCGCGCGAAAAAAGGCGACGTACTGGGCGTCGCGCAGGTCGCGGGCATTATGGGAGCGAAAAGGACCAGCGAACTGATTCCGCTCTGCCATATCCTCAATCTTACAAACGTATCGGTCGAATTTGAGCCGGACGCGGATCTTTGCGCGATCCGGTGCTTCTGCACCGCACGCTGCGAAGGGAAGACCGGCGTGGAGATGGAAGCGCTGACAGGGGTCTCCGCCGCGCTTCTGACCGTTTACGACATGTGCAAGGCAATCGATAAACGAATGGAGATCACGGACGTGCATCTGTGTGAAAAGCACGGAGGCAAAAGCGGGGATTTCTATTTTGAGGGATCCCATGATTGACAGGCTTGGAAGGACAATCGATTATTTGCGCGTATCCATCACGGATCGCTGCAATCTGAGATGCGCATACTGCATGCCGAGCATGCCGGACGGGTTCTGCCCCGTATCGCACGACGATGTGCTGCGGTATGAGGAGATCGAAAGAATCATCCGTTGCATGGCTCCGCTCGGGATCCGCCATGTGCGCGTTACCGGAGGGGAACCGCTTGTGCGGAAAGGCGCTGCGGGTTTCATAGGCGCGGTCAAGCGAATACCGGGGATCGAGACCGTTACGATGACGACGAACGGCGTGCTCCTGTCCGAATACGCGGATATGCTGTCCGACGCGGGACTTGACGGTGTCAATATCAGTCTCGACACGACGGACGAGACGGTCGCGGAGAAGATAACCGGGTGTGCAGGGACCGTCAAAGTGGTGAAGGAGGCGGTCCGCAGCATGCGGGAGCGCAGGATCCCGGTCAAGATCAATGCCGTTCTTCTGAAAGAGACGCTTCCGATGATCGGCGGCCTGCTGGACTTTGCAAGGGAAGGGATTCCGGTCCGTTTTATCGAGCTCATGCCGATTGGATTCGGAAAGGAACTGGAAGGAGCGACGCCGGAGGAAGCGCGGTCCGTGATCCGCGAGACATATCCGGATCTCGCAGAATCGGATATCCGCGTCGGGATCGGTCCTGCGCGGTATTACCGGAGCGGTCTGCTCAAGGCGCCGGTCGGATTTATTGAAGCAGTCAGCAACAGCTTCTGCTCGAGCTGCAACCGGGTCCGCCTGACGAGCACAGGTATGCTGAAGCCATGTCTTTGCTTCGATCAGGGCACCGATCTTTCAAAATTGGTCCGCGGAGGCTCTTCCGATGATGAGATCGCGGAAGCGGTCCGGGAATGCATTTATCTAAAACCCGCTAAGCATTGCTTTGCTTCAAGAGAGGAAATCACGGAGATGAGACTGATGTCTCAGATCGGGGGATAGAGGATTATGGAAGAAACGAAAAGATATACCGCGGCGGTCATCACGCTTTCGGATAAGGGATACAGAGGGGAGCGGGAGGATCTCTCCGGCCCCGCCATCAAGTCGAGACTGACGGAAAAGGGATACGAGGTCATTGAGACCGTGCTGCTCCCGGACGGAATCGAGACGCTGAAACAGGAATTGATCCGGATCTCGGACGAAAAACAGCCCGACCTGATACTGACAACGGGCGGAACCGGGTTCGCGCCTAGGGATGTGACGCCGGAGGCAACAATACAGGTCGCGGACAGACTTGTTCCGGGCATATCGGAAGCGATCCGCGCCGCGTCCATGCGGATCACGCCGAGAGCGATGCTGTCCAGAGGGGTTTCCGTCATCCGCGGGAAGACGCTGATCATCAATCTTCCGGGAAGTCCCAAAGCGGTCAGCGAAAGCATGGACGTTTTCATGGACGTGATCCCGCACGCGATCGATCTTCTCAGGAATACCGTATCGGACTGCGCAAGATCATAAACACGTTTCATCGGCAAAACCGTGTAAATCCACGTTTTTGTAAATATATTTGCGAACAGCAAAAGGAGAAACATGCAGATGAAACAATTTGCAAAAGTGACCGCACTGCTGCTGGCCTTCATGGTGGCATGGTGCATGGCTGCCTGCAGCGCGCCGAAACAGGAAGCTGCGGCACCGGAACAGAAACCGGCTGAGACCGAGACTGTACAGGAACCTGCTGCGGAAGCACCGGAGCCGGCTGAGGCTCCGGCGGAAGAGCCGGTGGAGCTGATCGTATTCGCGGCGGCATCCATGACGGAAACGCTCCAGCAGCTGGAGGCTGCGTACAAGGAGATCGCGCCGAACGTAAAGCTGGTGTTCAACTTTGACTCGTCCGGCACCCTGAAAACACAGATTCAGGAAGGGGCTCCGTGTGACGTGTTTATTTCCGCGGGTCAGAAACAGGTGAACCAGCTCGACGGATCGAAGGATGCGGACGGCGGCAATACGGAGGGACTTGATCTCGTTTTGCAGGGATCGAGAATCGACCTGCTGGAAAACAAGGTCGTGCTCTGCGTCCCGGATTCCAATCCGAAGGCGATCGGAAGCTTTGACGACTGGGCAGAGCTTATGAAAAACGGAACTATCCTGTTTGCCATGGGCAACAGCGATGTTCCGGTCGGACAGTATACGCAGCAGATTCTTGAACACTACGGCCTGAACGAGGAAGAACTCGCGAAAGCCGGCAAGATCACGTATGGAACCAACGTGAAGGAAGTCACCACACAGGTGAAGGAAGGCAGCGTGGACGCGGGCGTCGTCTACTGCATGGACGCGTTCAGCGCCGGTCTGACCGTAGTGGATCAGGCGACTTCCGATCTGTGCAAGCGGATCGTCTACCCGGCGTGCGTTATCAACACGAGCGAGCATGCGGACGCGGCGCAGCGCTATCTCGAGTTTCTTCAGAGCGACGCGGCAATGGAAGTCTTTTCCGCTGTCGGATTTGTTGCACCGTAACGGTATCGATTATTATGCAGGCGGAGTTTGGCTCCGCCTGCTTACCTGTTTTTGACTAGGGGTGATTGAGTGGACTGGTTTCCTCTTTGGAATTCCCTTCGTATCGCTGCGATCAGCAGTGTCATCGTTTTTTTTACCGGGATCCTGTGCGCGTATTATGTCGCGAGACTGCCGCGCGTGATCAAGGGAATCCTGGATGTGATCCTCACGCTGCCAATGGTGCTGCCACCGACGGTATGCGGTTATTTTCTGATTCTCATTTTCGGTGTGAAACGGCCGATCGGCATGTTTCTTGATTCCGTCGGTTTCCGGTTTGTGATGACCTGGTATGGCGGGATTCTTGCTGCTGCCGTTGTGGCGTTTCCGCTGATGTACCGTACCGCGCGAGGCGCTTTCGAAAGCTTCGACGATACGCTTGCGTATTCTGGACAGACGCTGGGACTGTCCAACACGTTTATCTTTTGGAGGATCCGCATGCCGTACTGTCGGCAGGGGATCCTCGCAGGGCTTGTTCTCGCCTTTGCGCGAGCGCTCGGTGAATACGGAGCGACCAGCATGCTGATCGGGTACACGCCGGGAAGGACCGCCACGATCTCGACGTCGGTGTACCAGTACTGGAGAACAAACGACGAGAAGAACGCCATGATCTGGGTCGGCATCAACCTTGCGATTTCGGCCGCAGTTCTTCTTACGGTGAACCTGCTGGAGAAAAGAAACAGGAAAGCAGGTGCCGTGAAATGAGTCTCATCGTATCCATTAAAAAAAGGCTCGGCAACTTTCTGCTGGACGTCGATCTGGAAACAGACGGCATCACCGGCGTGCTCGGAGCGTCCGGGTGCGGAAAGACTATGCTTCTGAAATGCATCGCGGGCGTGGTGACGCCGGATGAAGGATCGATCGTTCTGAACGGGAGAACGCTGTTTGATAGCGAAAAGAAGATCAATCTGAAGCCGCAGGAGAGGAGAGTCGGATATCTGTTCCAGAATTACGCGCTGTTTCCCAACATGACCGTCAGGCAGAACGTATTCTGCGGTCTGCATAGGGAGAAGGACCGCGGGAAAAGAGAAAAGATCTATCGCGACACGCTCGATATGCTTCAGCTTACAGGACTGGAAGGGCATTATCCGAATCAGCTCTCGGGCGGACAGCAGCAAAGGACGGCTCTCGCGCGCATTCTGGTAAGCCGGCCGGATATCATGCTCCTGGATGAACCTTTTTCCGCGCTGGACGCGAATCTCAGAGATAAGCTTCTGGTAGAAATGAAAGGGATCCTTTCCGCTTTCGGCGGGATCTCCGTCTGTGTTACCCATAACCGGGACGAGGCATATAAGCTATGCGAAACGATCGCGCTGGTCGATCAGGGTAAAATCATTGCCGCCGCGCCGACAAAAGAGCTTTTCAAAAACCCCGGGTCGGTGGTTTGCGCGTCGATGACAGGCTGTAAAAATATCGAATCCGCACTGAAAGTGGATGAACACCATGTGAGAGTTCCCGCATGGGGTGTTACGTTGGAAACGTCGGAACCGGTTCGGGACGGACTGAAAGCCGTAGGAATCAGAGCGCATTATTTTAACCAGAACAGCCGTCTGAACAGCAACGAGATCGTCATAGGCGATGTGTTCGACGAACCGTTTGAAACAACGGTTCTCTTCCGATTCCAGGATCAGGATGAAAGGTCTCAGGACGTCTGGTGGCGGCTTCCGAAAGACAGGGTGCCGCGCGAGCAGCGGCTGTCAGTCGGAATCGCGCCGGTCAATATCCTGCTTCTCTATCGGTAAACAGAAGGGAGTATCCTGACATCCCGGGAACGCGGAACTTCCGGTATACAGGTTCCGCCCTCCGGGGCAGTCAATAAATGTTGCCACACTTTTGTTTCGTTTTATGCACATCAGGCGGACGAGTATATGGTAAGATATTATCAAGGTTTAAGAATAATTGGAGGGATGTTGAATGAAGAAACGTTCTCTTAGATTGATCGCGGCAGCGCTTGCCGTACTGTTCTGCCTGAGCCTTGCGGGTTTCGCGCTGGCGGAAGAGGAGCCGATCGGCGAAGATAATCCGTTCATCGGCAAATGGATCTTTACCGGTATCGTCGAGGAAGACGGAACCGTGAATTCCGACCAGCTTGCCGGATATGAATTCCTGTTCAACGGTGTCTACTATGATTTCCGGACCGACGGAACCTGCCTTCTGGGCATGTTCGGCATGGAGATTCCCATGAGCTGGAAACCCGGCGAGGAAGCAGGGACAGCTTTGGTCGCGAGGCGCCTGAGCGGAACGGAAGCCCTTCTGAAGATCGAAGATGATCACTTTACCATCAGCGCCGAAGACGGTCTCACGAACGCAGAGCTTGTTTTTACCCGTGAGAAGACGGAACCGGAAGAGGTTCCCGCGGTTGAGGTTGATCCGATCGTCGGGAAATGGGCTGCCGTAAGGATCGAGGATCCGGAGGGCAATGTCGTGATTACGGGTGAGGACGGCAACGAAGGCGTGAAGGCCCTGCTTGAGACGATCACCTGTGATTTTGCGGAAGACGGATCCTGCTCGGTATTCATCTTCGGTCTGAGAGCAGTGTCCTACTGGGCTCACGGTGAGGAAGAGAATGTCGTTCTGATCGGTGCAGACGAGGAAGGCGGCGGCCTGATCGTGAACATGGCGGATGGACTGTTCAAGCTGACAGATCCCAGCGGCGAGTTCCCGTTCGTGATCGTCTACGGTCCGGCGGCTGCTGAGGAAGCGGCGGAAGAACCCGCGGAGGAAGCCGCGGAGGAGCCTGCTGAAGAAGCAGTTGAAGAAGCGGCTGAAGAAGCAGTTGAACCTGCTGAAGCAACAGAACCGCAGGAAGAGGCGCCGGCAGAAGAGAACGCTGGGGAAAAACCCGCTGAAGCGGATCCGGAGTCCGATCCGGAACAGGATTCCCTTACGACTCCCAACACGACGCAGCGCCCCTGGTGGTGGTAATCGGTTAACCGGTGACATAAGTCCAGAAGCGGGACAGGACGGATTCCTGTTCCGCTTTATTTCATTTCCAGGATCATTTCGAGAGGCTGATGGGGGAGCAGCGTCTGATCCGGAACCGTGAATCCGGCTTTCCGATACAGCTGCTGCGCCCGCACATTGTCCGGCATGACGGTCAGATGAAGACGCGGATATCCGGCCGATCTGGCCTTTCTGAGCAGAATGCGGAGAAGATGGGAGCCGATTCCCTGCCCCCATTCTTCCTGAATAACGGCGACGCCGATTTCCCCGGCGCCGTTTTCTTTTCCGCAGTTCATCAGACAGGCGCTTCCGACAGGAACGGCGTTTTTTTCCGCAATAAGAACAAGAAGGTCCGAACTGTCCGCAGCCAGTTCAAGCAACGCGGTTTCCGTATCCGGATCCTTTTCGGACATGGGCTGAAGATATCCTGTTTCGGATTGCAGCCGCGCAGACAGGGAAAGGAGCGAACGCGCGTCCTGAATCCCGACAGGGGTCCGGAAGACGCATTCTTCACCGTTATTCAGCAGCTTTTTCGCATAATACAGCATATCTGCAGCCGTTTCTCTTGTTTTTCACTTCAATCCTTACGGCTTCTGATCGAAGATCACGATCCGGTCCTGCCCGGTGAGACTTTCGTACTGTCCGCCCACGACGCCGCCAAGCGTTCCCGAAATATAATCGATCAGGACCTGATTGTCGAGCTTGACACGGCTCTTCAGGACCGTTGCCCCATCGAACATGGTAAATCCGTCTCCATGGTTCAGCAGAGTGTAGTTGATGCCCGCTACGGAATAGCGTGCCTCGGGATCGATCGGTTTATCTCCGATCCGTACGTTCTGAACGCGCCGTTCTCCGCTGATGCCGGCAAAAAATCCGTTTTCATCCTCGGTACAGGGATTCTCAAGATAGGAGTGGATCTCGTAGCTCATGCCGGACACCTGAAGGAATCCGCCGTTTTCACCGGGAATGACGCGCGCGCCCCACTCGAGAGCGTCCAGAATCTGCTGACCGGTAGCTTCGATAACATACATCTCATTTCCGAAAGGATTGACCCGCAGGATATCATTGTACGTGATATCGCCTGCGGGAATACTGCTCCGGATTCCGCCGCCCGAGATCATGGCAACATCCGCTCCGGACTGATCACGGAACGCGTCCGCACACAGATCCCCAAGATTCGTTTCGGCCCGGCGGACCATTCTTATGGGGTTCTTGCTGCTGTCCACTGCCTCAGGATCGAAGATTGTCAGGTCAATCTGGGCTTTTGCTACAACCTTCGTGAGTTCGCTGTCGAGTTTGCTCAGTGCTCTGTCGACCGCGCGGGACATTCCGTTATTCAGCCCGAGCAGAGCAGGAGCGGCTGTCCCGTTTATCCAGGTATACAGCCCGGCGGTGACTTCGCCGTCTGCGGATATCCTGCACCATCCGATATTCGCGAGTTTGGTGCCGCTTGCGGAACGGACGACATCGCTGCCGTCCTTATCCTTCATGATGACCTGGTCCGTGTCGTGACTGTGACCGTCCAGCATAACGTCAATCCCGGAGACATGGGAAATGACATCCGCATAGTTGTATGGCGATGATTCGGCACTGTTGCCCAGATGTCCGAGAACAATGACGTATTCCGCGCCTTCCGCGCGGGCGGCGTCCACGGTAGCCTGAACCGTGCCGTACAGCGTTTCGCCTGTTTCATCCTGCATAAAACCGTAGATGAAATTGCCTTCCGAATCCTGGAAGAACTTGGGGGTGGAGTCGGTCAGGGTCTCGGGCGTGCAGACGCCTACAAAGCCGATTTTTGTTCCGCCGGCTTCCTTGATGATATACGGGTCGAAGACCAGTTCGCCTTCTTTATTGAAATTACAGCTGATATACGGGAATTTTGCCTTCGCGGCGAGAGAGAGAAACTGCTCCATGCCGTAATCGAATTCATGGTTTCCCGGAATCGCGATGTCGTACTGCATGGCGTTCATCAGCTCAAGGGGTATTTCGCCTTTTGAAAGCGTTCCGACGGGCTCGCCCTGGATGTTGTCTCCGACATCCACCAGAATAACGTCGTTTCCCTGGGAGATGAGGTACTCCCGGATCGCCTGAAGACCTGCGTAACCGAATCCCTGGTTGATTCCGCAGTGGATGTCTCCGGTGTAGAGTATCACAACATCGCCCGTGCGACCGGTTTCTTCAGCTCCAGATGCGGAACCGCCCGCCAGGATCAGAATCAGAGCTAATAAAGCCGCGAGAATTCTTTTTTTCATATGATGTCCTTTCATTTGCGGATTTCAGATGTTTTTCATGCAGACTATGTAAACATCATATCATTTTCTGATTAACCTGGCTTGTGCGAGAATTTTTTTCTTATGTTTTATCGGGGAGCAGATCTTCTGGCCGGACATCTGTCCACAGGGAAGGGCCGAAGGTGCCCAGCGGAAAACCAATCTATGCATAAATACGCACAAGCTGCAAATGGAAATACCAGGTGAAATTCAGCAGTTTGTTGAATGCAGAGCTTAAGATTTTATTGATTGAGCATGGCTTGCTTCCATGCGTTACGATGAGCAGGCATTCTGTTAAAAATTTATATTTATACGAAAAATATGCTTGACATGTGCATAAATATGCTATATGATGCGTTGTATTCTTTTTCTTCGTGCAACAAGGCTTATGTTGCTCCCGACTACGCAAAGGAGGCGCGCTTATGATTACGGTAGAAGAGATAAAAAAGAAAGTAGATTCGTGTAAAGACGAGGCGCTGCAGCTTCTTGTGGAGGCTCTACAGTCCCCTAGCCCGACAGGCAGTGAACTCCCGATGGCGTTGACGGTGAAACGATGGCTGGAGAAGCTGGGCATACAGGTGGACGCATACGAGTATCAGAAAGACCGTCCGAACTTTATCGCTACATGGAACGGTACAAAACCCGGAAAAACGTTTTTATTCAACGGACATATGGATGTTTTTCCCGCAACCGAGACAGATGATCCTGACTATAATGCGTGGTCCGGCAAGATCGACGGCGATTTTGTCTACGGACGCGGTGCTTCCGATATGAAAAGCGGTGACTGCGCGGCGTTGATTGCCGTGAAATTTCTTAAGGAAATGGGATTCGATCCGAACGGCAGCGTGGTGCTCAATTTTGTTTCCGACGAGGAGAGCGGGGGAAAATATGGCATCCTTTCGCTTCTGAAAGACGGTCTGATCCATGCAGACTTCGGCATCAGCATGGAACCGAGCAGCTCTGCTCCGGGCATTACGGATGTCATGATCGGGCATGGCGGCGTGTATCCCTGTCAGGTGATCGTTTACGGCGACGGCGGCCATGCTGCCAAACCGATCGACCCGAACGATAAGGACAACAAGTACGGCGGAGAGCACGCGATTCAGAAAGCCATGAAAGCGCTTGCTGCGCTGGACGCTCTGGCTGAGGAGATCAACAGCAGGCCGGCTACAGACTTTGGTAAATCCCATATGGCGGTGACAAAGATCAATGCCGGTATCGCGGTGAACAACTATCCTCGTCGCGCGGAGATCTGTCTTGACAGAAGGTACATGCCCAACGAATCGCCGGAAAGTGTCGACGCGGAGATCATCGCCGCGCTGGAGAAAGTCAAGGCGGAGGATCCGACTTTCGCATATGAGTTCCATAACCGTTACGAACCAGACACACCTGTATTCATCAACGACGAGAACAGCGACATTGTAAAGGCACTGGACTGGGGCTGTGAGCAGATGTGCGGCAGAACGCCGAAGCATTTCACAAAGGTGGGAGGCTGCGACGTAGCCTATATCAAGAAGGCAATCGGCGGAGATTATCCCTGGTTCGGACCCGGCTCATTTCAGATCGCATGCGCGGATGAGAACGTGTCGATTCTGAACTATCTCAACTGTATCAAGGTTTATATGGCCACAATGGTGAAAATGCTGGGCTGATGCCGGCATACACGACAACGAAAGGAGAAAACCATGAAAATGCACAATACGATTCAGAAACTCGCGGCGTTCATCCTTGCCGCTGCTATGATACTGGCGCTCGCGGCCTGCAGCGCACCGAAAACAACATCCGAGATTCCTGTATACAAGGCGCTGACGAACGCAACATTTCCTCCGTTTGATACCATCGACGAGACAACCGGCGAGATCGTCGGATTTGACATGGATCTGATCGCTGCAATCGGCGAGGACCAGGGATTCAAAGTAGAATTTGTGGATATGGCATTCGAAGCACTGATTCCCGCCATCGAGAGCGGCAACGGAGATATCATTGCTGCCGGCATGTGGTCCGGTGACCCGGAACGTCAGGCGCGGGTCGATTTTTCGGAAGCTTACTGGGTAGGCGGTTCCGCTCTGCTCGTAAAAACGGATAACGAAACGATCACCGGGATAGATTCCCTGAATACGGATATAAAGGTGGCGACTCAGATCGCTACAAACTACGCCGATGACCTGCAGGCCATGTACGAAGACGGAAAGGTCGGCGAGGTGGTGATCCTGGACGGATTCGACACCTGCGTGCTGCAGCTGCTCAACGGGGATGTTGATGCGGTGATGGCGGGCGTTGATATCGTGACTGCCTACATGAAGAAGAATCCGGACAAGCTTAAGGTAGTAGGCGATGCGGCGGTCTACGAGGAACTGGGCTTCGCTGTTCACAAGGGGAATACGGAGCTTCTGAACAAGATCAATGCGGGATTAAAAAATCTGAAAGAAAACGGTAAATATGACGAGCTGCTCAAGAAGTGGGAGCTGATGTGACAGCTAAGCGATAATAAGGATAGATACAGGGATTGCGCGCCTTCGGCGCGCGATCTCGTATGACTGAATCAAAAACAAGGAGTTTGTTCCATGCTGCTTTATCTCAAGGGCATACAGGTGGCGCTGCAGGGCGTCGGGGCGACACTTGGCGTTACCGCTATTGCGCTGGTCATAGGAATCCTGTTCGGGTTGCTGCTTGCGCTGATGAAGATGTCCTCCAACATCATATTAAAGACGATTTCTACCGTGTATATCGAAGTCATACGCGGAGCTCCGCTGATTGTACAGGCGCTGATCATGGCCTATGGTGTGCCGCAGTTGCTTCAGACCCATGGCATACAGTTCAAGTGGCCGTATTTGGTCATCCCGGCAATTATCGTGTGCGGAGGCAACAGCGCCGCCTATGTTGCGGAAGTCATACGGAGCGGTATTCAAGCGGTCCCGAAGGGGCAGATGGAGGCGGCAAGAGCGATCGGTATGAGCCGTCGCAAGGCTATGCGGCTCATCATTATTCCGCAAGCGCTGAAAATCGTTCTGCCGACTTTCGGAAACGAGTTCGTCAGCCTGATCAAGGAGACTTCGGTATTGTCATATGTAGGTGTTGTGGAGATTCTGCGGCGCGGAGCGCTCTGGAATGCAGCAACATTCAACACGTTCGAGGCATACGTGGGCGTAGCGGTGGTATACTTGCTGCTGACGGTTCCTACATCCAATCTCATTAGGGCACTGGAGAAGAAGATGGCTACGGATAAGCCCGCGGCAAAGGAGGGCGCAGCATGAAGCCAATCATCGAAGTAAAGGGGCTGCACAAGTATTTCGGCCGGTTGCATGTTCTGAAGGGCGTTACCGAAACTATCGGCGAGAATGAAGTCGTGTGCATCATCGGACCGTCCGGATCAGGCAAGAGTACATTTCTGCGTTGCCTGAACCGCCTGGAGGTACCTACAGAGGGCGAGATTCTGGTGGAAGGCGTTCCGTTGACGGCTGAAAACGAGAACAGTATCCGTACAGAAATGGGTATGGTGTTCCAGAATTTCAATCTGTTTCCTCATATCTCTGTACTGAACAACGTGTCCATTGGTCCAAGGGAAGTAAGAGGAATACCTGCCGATCAGGCAAACAAGGCGGCAATGGAACTGCTGGAGCGGGTGGGGCTTGCGGATAAAGCGCACGTTTATCCTTCCGCTCTTTCAGGCGGACAGCAGCAGCGTGTTGCCATTGCGCGGGCGCTTGCCATGCAGCCGCGCATCATCCTGTTTGACGAGCCGACGTCAGCGCTGGACCCGGAGATGGTTGGAGAGGTACTGGATGTCATGCGCGGACTCACACACGGCGGAATGACGCTGGTGATTGTTACTCACGAGATGGGGTTTGCGCGGGAGGCGGCGGACAGAGTGCTGTTCATGGACGACGGAATTGTTGTGGAACAGGGAACTCCGAATGAGATATTCCGCCATGCAAAAGAGGAGAGGACGAGGTTATTTCTCAGCAAGGTGCTTTAGTGGTTGCAGGAAAGCAGTTTGTTCCGAGGCATTCAAACAGCAGAGACTGCAGGCTGGAGCAAAACAATTGGAGAGATGTAAATACAACCGAATAATAGCATTTTGTTTTTGAGGAGAGCGGATTATCCGCTCTTTTCCGCTTATTATACATTACAGCAGCGTGTCCATTATCAAAACAGGGTATTCTGACATGTATACCGACAGACGAATCCGCTTGTTATGAAAAAAACGCATTTGCTCATACAGCTATAAGAATCTGAATCAAAAAAAGATGTTTAATTTGAAAACCTGATATATTGCATGAAAAATTTGTTTATTTTAAGATAAAAAAACGCATTAATCAAGGAGATATTTCTAGGAAAATGAAAAAGATTCTCGTTCTTGCCCTCGCAGCAGTTCTGCTGATTGCCATGACAGCCTGCAAAGTTACCAACTACAGCACGTCTACCTCCACACTTACGACCAGCGTGACCGATGCTGAAGGCAATACCAAAACGAACACAGTCGAGGTTTCCTCCGGAACAGATGGCGTTCAGGTGAAAAATGAAACCACTACAGAAACGCCGGATGAAAAAGCCGAAAATGCGGTTCCGGAAGACTGGTATGACACATTCAGCGGAGGCGCAGAAGGGACCGATGCCGACGGTGAGGACATTTATTTCGCTTATGATGATCCGAACGACATCAAGTATGCGATGCTGGTAACGGTCAGCCCGGACAAAACCGAGTGTCACGTGCGCAACGGGGAAGTGATCTGGAATGAAGAGACCGAATCATCGGCAATTTATGATAAGGACCTCGATGTCCTGATTCCGTTCGAGATTTCCGAATCGGATGAAGATGATACGTTCATCATGACGTTCCTGGTTGACAATGATGTTGTCACAATGCGTGTCGTTGAGCAGGATGTCATTATCAACGACATTCAGAGTGTCATGTCGAATTATACATTTGAATAATAACACGCAGGTTTTATTCCGTCGCTTCAATGCGGCGGTATTTATGAAAAAGGAAAAGGGGCTGTCTCAAAAGCTAACGAAAAGAGCATTTGAGGCAGCTCTTTTCATTTGTTCCCAAGTTCAGGAATAATTCAACTGTATTGGTTTTGCCCGGAAAGAATTGATTATTCAAGTTTGGCCAATTTTCGGGTACAGCAAACAAACCTCCGAGAGGCAGATCCGTGTTTTGCGTTCAGGCCGATTCCTTAATGTTTTCCGGAAGCAGGAGGGATTTGCCGAGACGGTCCCCCTGTATTCGGTAATGCAGTTTATTGAT
>JAFPXU010000032.1 GCA_017394605.1 Clostridia bacterium
CAAGCTGCCCTGCCGCATGCTGTTTCCTTTCCTTTACATGCCTGAATACAACAAGAGTCTCACACTTTCATGCAAGACTCCTGTTTGAACTTGATTTTACTTGATTTCTTTTATCTCAACCCCAACATTTGACATTGAGTCTCTTTTCTCTTCCGTTATCTGTTCTTCTTCTTCGGCGTTTTATGGGATGAATGCACATCGATATCCATAGGCAGCATAATGCTGTTCGGTACTTCCCTCCCTTCGATCAGATCGACCAGCATTCCCATCGCCAGCTCTCCGCGCTGCCTTGTCGGCTGTTTCGTCGTCGTGACCGGTACGTCCAGACATTTGAGAATGTCGGTCGCGTCGGTGCTGACCAGAGAAATATCCTCCGGAACATGCAGCCCCATCTCCTCGATGGCGTGCCTTGCTCCGATTGCCATAAGATCCGCTCCGGTAAACACGGCCGTCAGCTTCTTCCCCTTGTACAGAAGATCCTTCATCGCACGGCGGCCGCTTTCCACAGAGGTATCCCCATACGCCACGATATTCTGATCGAACGGAACCCCGTGTTTTTTCAAGGCGTCCTTGTATGCCCTAAGACGTGCGTTGGCGCTGTAGAGCTGTCTCGGTCCGCTGATGAACCCGATGTTGACATGCCCCATGGAAAACAGATGATCAAATATCTTCATCGTGGCGCTGTACTCGTCCACCGCCACATACCGGAGTTTATTCAGGCCGATCACCCTTGCCGTCGATACCAGCGGGATATCCAGCTCCATCAGCTGCTGCAGTTTCTCCTTATGGCTGCTGTCCGGGGTCAGAATAAGAAGCCCGTCAACGGCTCTCTGATGTACCAGCCGGAAACAGTCATTATCCAGAAAATAGGTGAGCGTAATATGGTAATTGGTTTCCCTGGCCTTTCTCATGATTCCCTGGATCAGCTCCGCATAATACGGATTGGACAGGGTCGATGCCTCATCATGGGTGAACACCAGTCCGACCGCCATGTTCTTCTGATACGAGAACGCTTGTGCGCGGGCATTTGGATAGTAGTCGTAACGGGCAATGACGTCCTCGATCTTTTTCCGCGTTTCCGGACTGACATCAGGCTTTTCGTTCAGCACACGGGAAACCGTTGCCTTTGATACGCCGGCAAGTTTTGCGATCTCCTGTATGCTCGCAGGCTTTTTATCCATAAAAAAACCTCATTTCATCGGTATTATCGTCTGAATACGACACTTCATTCATTATATAGATGCTATTTTTCCAATGCAAGGGACACGTCATAATTGACGCCCTTCGCACATGTTTTCAATGATGAAGAAAAGACTGCCCATGCGGGCAGTCTATCAAGTGCTCTTCCTTCATTTGAGAAAGACAATGCAGTTCAAAAAGTCATTTATTTATAAGGTTGATCGTGCCGGTAATGTTGACAACCTCATAATTCGTTACCGTCATGACGCTTGTCATATTATAACCGATTTCCAAACCCGCGTACTCATCATACAGATCACAGGTGAGATACGCTCTTGATTGTTCCTGATCGTAAAGCATGTAGGATGTATTCGAGACTGAGTCAGAGGATTTATCGGGTTTCCATTTCAGTTTGCCCGTGGAAGTGAACGTATCGAAATCGAAATCCATACCTTTATATGTTTGATGTAGCCGTTCCATATTCACGCCGACAGTGATTTCCCCCGGGTTCTCCGGATCAACGGCGTATTGATCTTTCAGCTGAAGTGTAGCAAAGCGGTTCCGGGAACTCAGTTTGCCATATGCGTCATTCCGGTCGTATGTTCTCGTTACGATGTCAAAGTATTCAAGATAGTTATCCATCGTGATATCCACGCTCGTAACCGGAACCGGTGTCGGAACCGGCTTCATGGCAACGACCGCTTCGATTACCGCGTCATAATCCTCTTTCTCAAGCGCGTCCAGAATATCCGAATACTTTTCATAGAGCAGGTCTCCCTTGCTGGGAGCGGGTTCGGCAGTCGGAGCAGGCTCAGCGGCCGGAGCCGCAGCCGGAGCCGGAGCCGCGCATGCGAACAGGGACAAACTGAGTGCCGTTATAAGCAATACTGTAACGATTCTTTTCATGGTTTCCTCCATTTATTGGTTCTATTGCCTTATACTATCATGTTTTCTTTAGAGGATATCGCGCTCCGAAAAGTATATTTTTTCGGATAAAAAAACCGGAAGCTGACTGCTTTTTGCAGTTCTTCCGGCAGATTCATAAATGATCACAACAGGGTCGTCGGGTCCGGTTACAGGAAAACTGTCAGGTTTTCTCCCGTGATGCCGACAAAGGCTCCGTTGGATGCCTGCGGGGACTCTGGATGGCAGAGCAGCCATTTGTTCCGTTTCCACAGCATCGCCTCTTCCCCGTCTGCTTTCGTATCGACTTCATCCAGCTCTTCGTTCGTTCCCCGTTCGAGAACGACCAGGCAGTTGAATCCGTCCGGCGTGACACGGCACGGCGCGAAATGAAGCACATTCGGCAGGATCTCCACAGCGGTCTGCGGCGGCAGATAAAAGCCGACGACTTCGGATGAATCGAGCACGCGGTTCCTGATCTGTCCGGGAAGCGCCAGAAGCAGCACAAGACCGGTCGTCGTGAAGTTGACCTCGCTGCAGCGGTGGTACTCCATCGCGTTCATCTTGAAGCCGCGGCCGTTGCAGTATCCGGCCTCGATCGGCATTTCTCCGTAAACAAGTCTCCGGATACGGGAAGTCACCGCCAGATTCTCCAGTCCGGGCTCAGAGGCGACATACCGGTTTCCCGTTTCGGGAATCGGGCATGCGGTAAGAGCCTGTGAAAGGGGCTCCGGATCGTCCAGCGCAATGATCCGGCCGTAAGGCATAAAGGCGGGATCGTTCACATCGTAGATCGGTATTGCCGGGTTCTTCGTCCGAAGCATTTCCAAAACCGTCATTCTCTCATTCCTCCGTTATTCAGGTAGTGATCTGCGGCAAGCAATCCCGCGGCGACCGCTTCCAGTCTGCCGTTCCACCTGCTGACTTCCACCCGCACAGCGTGCGGCCTGTCGACGCCGATCTCCATCTCCGCGCGCAGGCGGGAAAGATAGTAAGGATGCTCAAAGATAGGACCGTACAGTATGACATTTCCGGGATCGAGCAGATAAACAAGGCACTTCAATGCCGCCGCAAGCGTTTCGATCGCGTGATAGGTCACTTCAGCCGCGCCGGCGTCTCCCCCGCGGGCAGCGTCCAGCACATCAAAAACGGATATGTTTTCCGCGTCCTTTCCCTTTGCCGTCTTCCACAGAAGCGGAGTCCGATTGGGATCGAGCCTTGCTGCAGCGTCCTCGCGGATCGCCGTCGGGGAAGCGATGGTCTCAAGACATCCCGATTTTCCGCAGTGACAGGGCTTTCCGCCCTGGCGCACCACCGGGATATGGCCAATCTCGGAGCATTGCCTCCTGTCGCCTTCGAATATCTTTCCGTCGATGGAAAACGCGGCGCCGATACCGTGCGCGCAGCGCAGGAAAAAGCGGCTGCCGTCGGATCCTTTCCGGTCAAGAAAGTTCTGTGCCGTGAGGAGCGCCCGCACGTTGTTTGACAGCACGCAGGGCAATCCCGTCAGCGTCTTAAAACGGTCGCAGATCGGAAAGTCTTCCGTATCCAGCGCGTCAAAACTGCTGTGCACCGTCCTGCTGCCTTCGCCGATCGTTCCGCGCACCGCGATGCCGATACCGGCGACTGCTTCCGTTGAGATCCCGTTGTCCCGTGCAAGGGACATCAGCTTCTCCGCGAGGGACCGGACCGTTTCCTCCGCCGGCGCCCGGAACGGGATATCGATCGATTCCGAAAAAATCAGGTCTCCGTTCAGCCATACGCCGGACAGGATCACGTTTCCGAGACCCAGGAACACGCCGAGCGCGCATCCCGCCTGAGCGTTCAGCGTCAGCGTGACTTCCCTTCGGCCGGCGCCTGTGCCGGGCATGGCGTCGCCTTCCTTCAGCAGTCCCTCGTCGATCAGTTCCGCCACGATCTTCGTGATGGCGGCCGGCGTCAGTCCGAGCTGTTCCGCCAGTTTCTTCCGCGACAGCGCTTCCGTCTCATGAAGGCAGTGCAGCACGGCGGCGCGGTTGGAACGCCTGAGTCCGCTGACATTGTCTCCCTCAAGCCGCATGGGCGGTTTCCTCCTTTTCATGCTCCGGATGCAGTTTGTCCCGGAGCAGGATGATCATCGCGCCGATCAGGATAACGGCGATCCCGATCAGTTTTCCCGCTGTCAGCTTCTCGTTCAGGAACACGACCCCGATAAGGCAGCTCACCGCGGGCATAAGCAGAAGCCAGAGCTTGACGATCCAGACCTCATGCCGTTTGAGATTCCGGTAATAGAAGAAGTAAATGCAGGTCTGCGCGAGCCCGCCCAGAAGGACCAGCGGCCAGAATCCGGGGATGTCGGAGGCATGCACGTTTTTCAGATCCCCGCGGCAGAACGCGAACACCGCGAAAAGCAGCAGGACCATGAAGTTATTATAATACGAGATCGCGTCCGAGCTGCTGCCGTGCCTGACCTGAACGTGCTTGATGAGAAACGCGTTCGCCGTAACGCACGCGGCACTGAGCAGGAACAAAAGGTCGGTCGGATGGACGGTCATGCCCTTGAAATCGATCCCGAGTACCAGCAGCACACCCGCCAGCATGACGAAGCTTCCGAGCCAGTCGGTCGCGTACAGCTTCTTATGCATGACTGCGACCGTCACGAGATTCACCATGAGCACGTCGGTCTTTAAAAGCGCCGTGCCTGTACTGAGCGAACCGCCCGCGTATCCGAGGTTGGCGAACAGGTCCAGAAGAAATCCGAACACGCCGATCAGAAGGAGCAACGCGGTCGCCTTCCCCTGCTTCAGCATCGTCCGCCAGCTGCCGTCCAGAAAGATCTGGGCGGTCAGAAACAGCAGCGCAGCCATGCGCAGCAGAAAACCCACCGCGTAGGCCGAGCCTGTGGCATCCACCATCCGCTTGCTGACCGCGTAAAAGACCGACCATGCCAGCACCATCGCGGACATCATGCAAATATCCTTGATCCTCGGATTCATCTCAGTGCGTCAAACATCCTTGCGAGAGATTCCTCATCCATCGGAACGGGATTGTTCCGCATCAGAGGATGCACCGCGCTGTCGCGGCAGAGTTTTTCAAAATCCACATCGCCCAGATCGCTGAGCCGGGTGCGGAGACCGCCGAGCTTCTTCAGAGCGCAGATCCGCTCGGAAAGCTCTTCCGTTCCGGAAAGCCCCGCGCGGCGGCAGAGCGTCTCAAGCCGCTCATCCGCGTTGATGCGCACAAAGCTGTCCAGCGTGAACGCGCATGCCTCGCCGTGCGGCAGGTGATAGTCCTCCGAAAGCGGATAGCTGCAGGCGTGGCTTCCCGCGGTCTTCGGCAGTGCGAAGCTGAGTCCGCCCAGAAGCGCCGCGAGCGACATGTTGCTGCGCGCTTTCGCGTTTTTCCCGTCGCGCCATGCGTCCTCGAGATTCTCCAGCACGAGACGGACGGCTTCGACCGCCATCAGGTCGGAAATCGGCTGATGGTTCTTGCTCCAGTAGCCCTCAAGCGCATGCGCGAGCGCGTCCAGTCCGGTATTCATCGTCACGCGCTGCGGGACGGAATACGTCAGCTCCGGATCCACGATGGCGCATGCCGGCATGAACACGGGATTGTTGATCGTCTTCTTTTCCTTCCCGCGGCTCATGACCGAGACCTGGGTCACTTCGCTGCCGGTACCGGCAGTGCTGGGGATCGTGATCACGGGATAGCGGTCCACGGGGAACGGGCGCGTTCCCTCAAAGCAAGCGTTCGCGTCGGCTCCTTCCTTGGAGATCGCGGCGGCAAATTTTGCGGTGTCCAGCGTGCTTCCGCCGCCGAGTCCCGCCACGGCGTCGCACCCGTATTCACGGATCAGCTCCACGGCGCGAACCGCGCCGGAAAGCTGCGGGTTCTCTTCAATGTCCGAAAAGATCGCGGCGATCTCCGGCGTCTTTTCCCTGATCGTTTCCGCCTTTTCGCGGAGGAACCGGTCGCAGATCAGAAGGCATTTCGTCGCGCCGAGCGAACGGACCGTGTCTCCGAGCTCGCTGATCGTTCCCGCACCGAAGCGGATCTTCACCGGCTGCGTATAAAGGAACTCAAGCGCCATAATTCTTATCCTCGATCGCTGCGACCTGCGCGGCGAACTTATGCATGTTCTCCGCTCTCCAGTCCTCCAGATCCTGGCACCACGCGGTGTTCAGGAACGTCCTGACCATCTCGATTCCCATCTCCGGCCCGACGATCCAGCCGCCCATGCACAGAACATTGGCGTTATTGATGGCGCGCGCCATTTTCGCGCTGTAGATGCCCTCGCAGGCGACGGCGTGCACGCATTTGAACTTATTGGCGACAACGCTCATACCGGCGCCGGTTCCGCAGATCAGGACCGCCTTTTCGTAGGTCCCGTCCTGAACCTTCGGCGCCACGTCGGACGCGACGCGGTAATAGGGATGCACATCGTTCAGATCCACGGTACCGAGATCGTCAAAGGAGATCCCAGCCTCCGTCAGATACGCTTTCACGGCCTCCTTGACCGCAAAACCGGACTTGTCGCTTCCAATCGCAATTTTCATAAGTAGAACTCCTTCCTTATTTCAGCGTGACCGCTTTTTTGGCAGTCGCGATAATGTTTTCCTTCGTCAGTCCGATCGCTTCGCGGAGATACGGCAGCTTGCCGACCTCGCCGAAACGGTCCTGCACGCCCACGGCGCACGCGGGGATCTTTTCCTTCGCCAGTGCTTCCAATACGGCGGAATGGAGACCGCCGATCACGTTGTGGTTCTCCACGGTCAGCACGGCGCCCGTCTTTTTCGCGGACGCGATCACCGTCTCTGCGTCGATGGGTTTGATCGTATGCACGTTCACGACGTCGCAGTCGATGCCTTCCTTTTTAAGATCCTCCGCCGCGGCGAGCGCGTCGGCCGTCAGGAAACCGGATACGATGATGGAAAGATCCTTTCCCTCGCGCATGACATCCGCCTTGAACAGATCGAACTTGTAATCCGCCGGGAAGATGTCCGGGAGTTCCTTCCTGAACAGGCGGAGATAGGCGCACTTGTCGTACGCCTGAAGCGCCGGCATCGCGGCGCGCAGCTGCACGGCGTCCGCCGGTTCGAAGATCAGCATGCCGGGGATGGAGCGCAGAACGCCGATATCCTCCATGCTCATGTGCGTGCCGCCGTTCAGTTCGGCGGAGATCCCGGGATCCGTTCCCACGATCTTGACATTCATGCCCGCGTAGGCGACGGAGATGGCGATCTGGTCGCAGATACGGCGCGTGGCAAACGGCGTGAAGCTCTCGATCCAGGGCTTGAAACCGTAGCTCGCGAGACCGGCCGCGATGGAGCACATGTTCTGCTCCGCGACGCCGCAGTCAAAGATCTGATCCGGGAAGCGCTTGCGAAGGCCGAGCGTGCCGCTGGCTTTGCCGAGGTCAGCGTCCAGCAGGATCACGTGCCTGTCCTGTTCCATCATGCTTGCGAGACATTCCGCATAAACAGCTCTCATTTCCATGGATCATTCCTCCCCTCTGACCTCGGCGATGGCGGCGCGCGCCTGCTCCTCGCTGAGTGTGGTGTTGTGGTTTGACGCGCCCATGTCCTCGATCCATTTCACGCCGCAGCCTTTCTTCGTGTTCAGGATCACCATGGTGGGCTTTCCGGAACCTCTTCCGAGCTTGGCGTGACGGACGGCGGCGAGCACCTGGTCGACGTCGTTACCGTCCTCCACGTCGATGACGTTCCAGCCGAACGCGGCCCATTTGTCATCCAGAGGCGCAATATCGTTGACCTTGGCGACCTCGTCGTCGATCTGGAGCTTGTTGTAGTCGGTGAAACCGATCAGGTTGTCCAGCTTCTTGGCGGCGGCGAACATGGCTGCCTCCCAGATCTGTCCCTCCTGCGTCTCACCGTCTCCGATCAGCGTATAGACGGTAGCGCCGTCATTCTCCAGTTTGGAACCGAGCGCTGCGCCCACGGCGCAGGAGAATCCCTGGCCCAGACTGCCCGTCGTCATGTCGATACCCGTGGTCAGACGCGCGTCGCAGTGGCTCGGAAGATGCGTGCCGCCCTGATTCAGCGTCATGAGCTCGGCTTTGTCGAAAAATCCGCGGTTCGCGAGCGTGGCGTACACCGCGGGACCCGCGTGTCCCTTCGAGCATACAAACCGGTCTCTCCCCTGTTTCTTCGGGTCCTTCGGATCGATGTTCATCTCCTCAAAATACAGCGCCGCGAGCAGTTCCACGACGGAAAGACAGCCCCCGATGTGTCCGACGCCCAGATGACCGATGCACGACAGCACGTCGCAGCGGATATCTTTGCATATGCTATTCAGATTCTGTTCCAAACCTGTGTTTCCTCCTTATTGATTAATCTTGTTAACTAATTAGATTCTACCCTTGCATACTGCCGTTGTCAAGGTGATTGCCATTGACATTTCCCCCTGATTCCACTATGATTGATTAAAACCGTTAAATATATGTAAAGGAGCACATTGATTTTGGATTTCACACCGGTCTACGTACCCGTCGGCGTACCCACGTTCCATATGGAAAGCGCGGATGACGCCTTTACGCGTTCAGCCGCGATGCTGAAGAAGATGGACGGACGTTTCGTCGTCCCCGAGGAAAAGCTTTTAAGCATCGACGCCGTGCGCGGTTTTCTCGATCCGCTTCATCCGGATCTGATCGTTTTTCAGAACCTGACCTTCGCGAACGCGGCGTATATGTCCGAAGTGCTGCGCCGCTTTGACTGCCCCGTGATCCTGTGGACCCTGCGGGAGCCGGTCATCGACGGCGGAAGACTCCGTCTGAATTCCCTGACAGGCGCGTACTCCGCCGCGAATACGCTCCGCGCGTTCGGAAACCGTCCGTTCACCTACGTCTTCGGTTCGCCGGAGGAAGAACGCGTGCAGGAAGCCGTCCTTGCCTCAGTCAAGGCCGCTTCCGTCAAAAAGGCCATGCGTTCTTTGAAACTCGCGGCTGTCGGCCAGACGCCGCAGGGCTTCGGATTCGGCAGGGCGCTTGACGGCGAGCTCATGCATTTCTTCGGCGTGGAGCTGCAGGCCATCGAGGCGCGGGAGCTCATCGACAGGGCGAAGGGATATACGGACGAGGAATGCGCTCCCCATCTTGAAAAGACCGCCTGCGCGACATGCGGACTTTCCGCGATGCCCGAGAAGAACCGTCTGGATCACGCCAGGCTTTACAAGGCGTACAGTGATTACGTTTCCGAAAACGGCATCGGGGCGCTTGCTTCCCGCTGCTGGCCGGACTTCTTTACCGCGTTCGGCACGCCGGTCTGCACGGTCCTCTCCCTCCTGAACGACGACGGCGTCGCTTCCGCGTGCGAATCGGACGTCTACGGCGCGTTGAGCATGTGGGTCGGGATGCTGTTAAGCGACGGCCCGGTCTTCTTCGGCGATCCCGTGTCTTTGAATGAAGAGGAGAATACCGTCACCTTCTGGCACTGCGGCGCGGCCGCCTGTTCGCTTGCGAGGAAGGATACCGGCGCGGCCGTCGGCGTCCACCCGAACCGCAAGATCGGTCCGGTCATGGATTTCGGCTGCGAAGCGTTCAAAGACGCCACGGTCTTCCGCATCGGCAGAGAGCCGGACGGAAGCTTCCGGTTCTTCCTGATGGAAGGCGAAGCGCTGGACAAGCCGAAGCAGTTCAACGGCACCAGCGTGGTCGTCAGGACCGACAAGCCCTGCCGCGACGCGGTGGAACAAAGCGTTCTGGCCGGATTCGAGCCGCATTTCGTCGTGATCAAGGGACGGCATGCATCGGCGCTCGAGGCGCTCGCGACCTACCTCGGCTTCCCCGTCTGCCGGTATTGATCTGAAGATCAGATAAAATCAGGGCGCCGCATCAGATGCGGTGCCCTGTTTCTTTTATTAGTCAGGCTTGCGGTTTATGATCATTCAGCAGCCGCCTCGCCCAGTTTTTCCTTCTCGATCTGCAGTTCGGCGATCTTGTCTTTGCTCAGCGGATAGACGAAGCGCAGGCATACGAACACGAGCAGGAACAGCACAGCCGGGATCATGACGGAGTAGTTGTACATGGTCTTCAGCGCGGCCTGGCTGAGGCCTTCGGTCTTGAGCTCACTGCCGTTGTATCCGATCCTGAGCAGCGGCACGTTGATGAGCACCGTCGCCACCGTCTGACCGAGTTTACGCATGAAACTGTAGAACGCGTAGCTTGTCGCCTCGTCGTTCAGCCCGTAACGGACCTTGTTGTAGTCGATCGCGTCGGTGGCGAGCACCCACACGAGCAGGAAGATAAACGCAGTACCGATGCCGCTCATGAGGCAGGCAAGCAGGTAAAGCCAGACGTTGGTAATGCCCATAAGCGCGAGAATAAAGAGGATCAGATAGAAGATGGCGGCAAGAAGAACGCCGTAGGAGCAGACCTCTCTCCTGCCGAACTTGTTTCCGAGCTTCGTCGCGAAGAACATGATCACCGCGACGGGCAGATACTGGAAGACGGTCGGCAGCATCGTAAGCCCCGGCGCGTTGAAGTAATGGTGAAACAGATAGGTGTTGTACCCCTGTCCGAACATCTGCGCGGCAAGGAAGAGCATAGAAGCGATACTGACCGCCATAAAGGGCCGGCTCTTCAGAAGCGTCTTGACGACCTTCATCGTCTGTCCCTTCTTACGTTCGGAAGGCCTGGAATCCACGCGCTCGCGGCTCCAGCCGTAGCAGAGGAAGTAGAAGACCACGCTCAGCACCGCGATGATCACGACGCCGATAAAGACGCGGTTGAAGTCCATCTGGCGGGTCCCGTCAGCAAGCTTGACGTAGCACATGGAAGCCAGCACCATGGCGGGCATGGCGCCGAACGTGGATCCGATCGAGCGGAAGACGGAGAGCGAGGAGCGCTCCTTGTCGTCGGAGGTGATGACCTGCGCAAGGGATCCGTACGGGATGTTGATGCATGTGTACAGCATGCCGAACAGGATGTACGTCACGTAGATCCAGGCAAGCCGTCCGCCCGCGGAGAATCCGCGCACGTCGACGAACATCAGGACGGCTGCCAGCGCTGTGGGCACCGCAAAGACCTTGATCCAGTGGCGGTAGCGCCCGTCGGAGCGCTTTTTCGCGCCGTCGATGAGCCTGCCCCAGATGGGATCGTTGACGGCATCCCAGATGCGGGCGATGATCGTCATGATCATGACGCTTAAGACGCTGATCTCCAGCACGTCCGTGTAGTATTTGTTCAGCACGCTCTGCGTGAGCCCGAAGACCAGGCAGCTCGCCAGATCGCCCATCGCGTAACCGATCTTATCCTTTGCCCGGATACCGCTGGTTCTTGCGATATAACTCTGTTCCATTTTCCTTTTCCTTTCCGTTTTCTTATTTGCAGTCTTCCGCGGCGCGGCGGAAGAGATCTTCGTAGGGACTGCCCGCCCGGTAGAACGCCGTCGTATACCCGAGCGGCGCGCTTACCGTATATTCTCTGCCGCCCTCGTACGCTTCGCCGGTCCACAGATGGCGCCATTCTCCCTTGGGCAGAATGACCTTTCTGCGCTTCGCGCGGCGCTCGATGACCGGGCAGACGAACAGGTCGTCCCCAAGATAATACGCGTATTCGTCACGGTGCGCGGTGAAGGTCATCTCGTTCCAGAAGTCCGGCCGCATGACCTGCACACCCTTCCCCGCCAGCTTAGCGCAGTGCGCGATATACGGCTTCAGCATCGAATGGAGTTTTGTCAGCCGCACCGTATGGGGCGTCACGCCGGGCGCGTCGAACTGGCTGTTCGCCCACGGCCGGATCGACTCGTGCGAACGCATCAGAAGCGACAGAGACCCCATCTCCATCCAGCGGATGAACAGCTCGTCGTTCCGTTTCATCTTGCCGAAGGAGAAGAATCCCCCGATGTCGCAGTGGACCATCGGGACGCCGGAAAAGCCCAGTGAAAAGCTTGCAGGCATCACGCAGGGCATGCCGTAATCCTTCGTCAGGTCGGTATGCTGGTCGCCGTTCCAGAGGATCGGCGCGTAGGTCTGGATGCCCACGTACCCCGAGCGGGAGAAGAACATGGCGTCCTCCGCCCCGTATTCCTCGACCGCCTCGCGGTTGACCTTCGCCCACAGAACCGGCCAGAGATTGTGCAGTTTTGCAGGATCTCCGTCGTGCAGGACGCAGTCCACCGGCAGATACTCGCCGAAATCCGCCATCCAGCCGGAGATACCGAAATCCAGCATGTTCTTCTTGATCAGCTCGTCCTTGACGTACCGAACGGCGTCCGGATTTGTCAGGTCGATCATGCCGGCGTCGAAGGTCGTGGATTTGATATGATAGACGCTGCCGTCCTTCCTCGTGATGAGGTATCCCTTTTCATGGCATTCCTTATACAGCCTGCTGTCCCTGACCAGATACGGATTGATGTAGGCAAGGAACCGGACGCCTTCGTTCCTGAGCTTCTGGATCGCGCCGCGGAGATCCGGATAAAGCTGATCACTGACCTCCCAGTTCCACCAGACCTGCTTGCCCATGGGCGTTCTGAGATCTCCGGACCAGTCCTGGCACCAGACCGCGCAGACCTTCGCACCGGCGTTAAGCATGCTTTGGACCTTTTTCAGTACGGTCTCCGTTCCGCCCTGGACGCCCAGGATCATGCCGTCGTGGCACCAGTCCGGAAGATACTGGCGGTTTTGGACGCGGGAAGCGAGAAGCCTCTCCAGTTCCTCGTACGTCTCACCGCAGAGCAGCGTCACCTTTTCGGGGCAGGCGTCGAACGTCATGCTGTAATAATCTTTTTCAAAGCGGGAAACGCCGTCCGAGGCGGTATCGAACAGGAACAGTCTTCCGCGGTCCGTGACAAATACGGGCATCGGAGCGTAGGAGCCGATCTCGGAATGGTTCTTTTCCCTGTAGAGCGATCTTGGCAGCAGTGCCTTCTCGATCACGGTCGACGCCTTGATGTGTTCGGATACGAAGTTGACCACGCGCTCGCCGCGCAGATCCGTCTTGCGGTACTGCTCGCCGCCGCCGAAGACAGCTTCCCCTTTGATGGCGGAAAGCCGAAATTCGTACGCCCAGCCCTCTTCGCCCTTGAGCGTCAGCTCCACGCCGCCTTTGCAGACGGACGGTTCGATGCGAAGGGTATGCGCTCCGTTCGACAGCGTGACAGACTTTCCGTCGTCAGCGGCTTCCGTCAAAGGAACGCGTTCCGTCTCGTTCATCTGGACTTTGACCGTACCGCGGTTTGCGGTATATACTTTTTCCCTTTTGATCGCGGTCGCGAACGGGATCTTTCTGCTCTGTTCCAGAAGCGGGATTCCGCCGTACCAAAGCGACCACCGGTCGTCCTCAAAGCGGAATGTCAGTTTTCCTTTCCGGTCGACAGTGCGTTCGGAAGCGGATTTCTGTTCCGTATGATCTTTCCTGTTGTTTTCCATATAACCCTCTTTTCGAAACCGGACGCGGGACGCGCTCAGACCGTGCCGAACAGGACCTTGCGGAACAGTTCCGCGGTCTTCTCTTCGCCAAGCGCCTGTCTGAACACATCCGTGCTCGGTCCGCCGTTTTTCAGCAGTCCCTCCACGTACGCGCCGGTCTTCTTCCCCTTCGCTTCCGCGTCCGCAACGGACTTCGCGGGAAGATTCAGATACGCCGAAGTGTACGCTTCCGCGTACGCGTCGAAACGGGGAGACAGCTTTTTCCCCTTCTTGGAGACGCTTTCCTTCAGCCGGATCGAATCATACCAGTGCGTCCCGGGATCGCGGTTCGGAAGATCCGCGTATTCCTCGTTCACTTTCTGAAGATTGCCCGTCTCGCATGGCTCAACCATCGTGTCGTACAGCTCGAGGATCAGGGTATCGTTCCCCATGGCAAGGATCCTGTCGTAGGAAAGGAGCGGCAGATCCAGTTCCTTCGGGTTGACGATCAGGGTATCCATCTTCATAAGCCCGAACATGCCGGGCGCCTTCATGACGGAGACGTGACCGAGTCCTTCCACCCCGTACGGGGTAATCGTGAATTTCATTCCCTTTACCTTCAGGCTTTTATATGCGCCCGCGTCGCGTTCCTTCAGCGGGAAGCGCTGTCCGATCAGGGAAAGCAGTTTGTCCGTCATTTCGTTTTTCCTCCGTTCAGTCTCAGTTCTTTCAGACCGTTCTGATGCAGCAGGACCGCGCCGAGCAGGAACAGTCCTTCTCCCGCGATATTCACGCACTCGGCGATCCAGTTCATGGACGATTTGTCAAAGCTTTTCGTCGACAGATATCCCATGCCGAGGCAGCATATAAAGGATACAGTAAACAGCGCGATCGGGAAAGGTTTTTTCAGTTTTTTGGAAAGAACGCACAGAACGGTGTCCATCATCCCGAGCCCCAGCACCATGCATCCCACGAATACGGCCGTTCCCCTGTACAGCGCGGAAGCGGCGGCAAACGCGGCGTTCTCTTCCTGCCTGTGGGTCAGCATGGCGACAAGTCCGATCCCCGCCAGCAAAAAACCGATCGACTGGACCGGAAAGAACATGGCGTTCAGCGGTTCAAAGTCACACGCGCCAACAGCGTACAGAAGCTTGTACAGCGCCTTCAGCGCCCCGGCGCAGATCACGTCGATCGTGCCTGCCGCGAACAGGGCGAACGCGCCCTTGCTCATCTTGTTGTACAGATCGCGCTGCAAAAGGACCGAGGCGGTGGCGAACAGGAGCACAGGCAGAAAATCGACGACCGCCATGGAAATCGAAAACTCTTTCATGCCCGTCTCACTTCTTGTTCAGATGATAGATTGGAAGACCCGGCAGGATGATCGGCGTTTTACCGGCATACTCCCGGTAGGCGGGATCCTCCCCGTAGCGCGCGTTCTGACGCTTTTCGAGCCGCTGCGCGCCGTTGAACATGATGTAGACGATCGCGATCCACGCGAGCACGGCCACGATCCACTGTCCGGCGGTCTTCAGCGCCGTCAGACCCGCGATCAGCACGCCGGTCCAGAACACGATCTCCCCGAAATAGTTCGGACAGCGGACGATTTTATACAGTCCCTTCGTCGCGACCATGTTCGGGTTTTCCTTCTTCTGCGCGGATTTCTGCCGGTCGGCTTCCGTCTCGAGAAGCAGTCCGGCAAGGGAAACGATGACGCCGATGAAAGGGAGAATATAATCCTGCGCGGATTTCAGCCCGGTGCCGATATTGTAATAACGGTAGAACACCGGGGAGACCTGCGCCGTATACAGCACGGAGACAAAGACCCAGATCGTCGCGAGCACGAAGACCGGCATCTTCTTGGCTCCGCCCGCGTCCTCGTCCAGGGTCTTTCTGTACGCCTTGTTCTTCAGTTCCCTGTAAAGCAGAAATCCCGACAGCCTCGCGCCGTAGGCAATGAACAGCAGGGTCTGAAGGATCAGCAGCCACTCCGCCCCTTTTGCCCAGCCGTTCGAAAGAGTTAGGATCGTCACGGTGATGCCTCCGCCGATGATGGCGAATCCGTAACCGATCGAAAGAAACCACACGAACTTTTTGAATCCGACCGCGCAGCAGGCAGCGCAGACGATAAAGATGATCAGAAGATATGACCAGCCCACGGCTTATGCCTCCTTGAAATACGCTTTGATGTACTCGGCAAAGCTCTTCTTCCCGACTTTGGTGTCGCCCACGAGATTATGGCTCAGCGTCCACCGCGAGAACAGGATGATATCGTGCTTTCCCGCCTTCTTGATCTTCGGAAGATTGGCGAGAATGCCGAACAGCCAGATCGGCGCCCATTTGATCTTCAGCGGCTTGTTGGCGGCCTTGAAGCACATGTCCGCCATCTCCTCGTAGGTATACGTCTCTTTTCCGCCCACGTTGTAGGTGATGTTTGTGTCGTTCATGTGCTCCACGATGAAGTCGGCAAAGTCCGCGCAGTCCACGACGTTCGCCCTGACCTTCCCGTAGCCCTTTAATAGCTGCATCTCGCCCTTGTCGACATACGGTTTGAAGACCTTGCAGATGTCGTAGAAGTAGCCGGTCGGACGGTAGATGATCCAGTCCATGGGCTGCTTTTTGATCTCCTGCTCGACCATGTATTTCGCGTGCAGCATCGGGACCTGCTCCGCGCCGGGCTCGTCGCAGGAGATGACGGAGATATAGTTGAATTTCTTTACGCCCGCCTTCTTCGCTTCCTCATACAGGTTCATGTTCCCCTGATAGTCGATATCGTAGAAAGTAAAACGCGTGGATGCGCCGGTCAGCCCCATCGTCGTGATGACGACGTCCGCCCCGTCGCAGAGGCCGGACAGCGTGTCTTTATTTGTCGCGTCGATGGAGACGAAGCGGTACTTTCCCGCGGTCCCCTCCACCTCGCGTTCCTTCAGATCCGCCGCGGTGACTTCGTGTCCCGCGTTTACAAGACTTTTCAGTATTTCGGCGCCGAGATTTCCGAATGCGCCTGCAAGTACGACTTTCATGTTTCCTTCCTCCTTAACCTTTGTTCTTCTCTTTTGAACGCTTGTCGTTGATGATCTTCATATGCTCCGCCGTGATGAGCTCGACGTTGTTCTCCTTCGCCCACTGCACGCACCCTTTCAGCACGACCGACAGGAAGACCCGCGGCACGCCCAGGATCGTCTCGAGCGCGTCGTCCGTGAACTTCACCTTGTCGTCGGCGCGGTCGGCCGCGTAGCGCACGGACTCGAGCGTCGCCTTCCGGACCTGCAGAAGCTCAGCGCGCATCCTGCGTTTCCTGTGGAACCAGAAGTTTTTGGAATCGCGGTAGCCGTAATCCACGGGCAGCGGCGGAAAGTCGCGCGCGGTGACGCCGTTGATGATCGCGTCGCTGTAGCGTTTTTTCATGAGGATCTTATCGACCCGCAGGATGAAATGCGCGCCGAACTTCGACGTGATTCCGTTGAAGTCATGATACGGCGGCTCGTAACCGTTCAGCTCGCCCGCCTGATCCCTGTCCGCTCCGTCCAGTTCCCGCATCCACGTGCACTCGATCGCCTGGATCGCGTCGGTCAGCACCATGGGGCGCTGTTCCCCGGTCTCCTCCTCGATCATGCTCTTTTCGAGCCTGAAGTTGCACTTCGGCATCTTGTCACTGGGCTTGTCGCCCGGCCAGGAAAGCTTGACCGCTTCCTTGAAGGACTTCGGATTGTCGTCGATGAAGTTGATCGCGCACTTTCCGTTTCTTAGAATGTTCTGCGCCGTGTTGGACGAGTTCCTGCAGCAGAGCAGCATGGCGTAATAGTCCCTGCCCGCCACATAGTACGGCTGCACCAGCGAGTACGGCCCGAGCGTCGTCATGCCGTCCTCGCACAGCGTGCTGATGATGACGGTCGGCATCGGAAAGTACAGCGATGTCTGGTAAAAATTGTCCACGATGCGCAGATTCTCAAAACTGCTCATTTTCTTTCACCTCTTGTTCTGAATAAGCTTTTGTATAACCTGATAGATCTTTTCAAACGGCTCCCCTTCCATCGTCCAGGACAGAAGGGATTCCGCGATGAATTCGGATAAAAAGTCCCCGTCGGAACCGTCGCCGCATACGGGCAGGATCAGTGAGGCGAGCTGCTTTCTCAGTTCACCGTGCCATCTGGACGCCGCGGCGCGGTAGGATTTCCTTGCTTCGGCGTCCGAAAAAAGCGTCCGGTAGGAGGCGGCAAAGCCGCGAAGCGCGTCGTACACGCGCCTGAGATGCGTTTCCGCGTCCTCCGTTCCGTAAGCACGAACCGCGTCCATACAGGCACGCCAGTCCTCGGAAATGAATGTCGCGATCAGCATGTCCTTGGACGCAAAGTAGTTATACACCGTCCCGACGGCGATCCCGCATTCCGCGGCAACCGAACGAATCGTGGTGTTCGCGTAGCCGTTCTCTTCAATCTGCTTCCGCGCCGTCAAAAGAAGCTGCTCACGCATGCTGTCAAGGATTTTCGGCATCCGTTCCTCCTGTTCCGATCCAGCCCGCGATAATCTCAGCGGTGATCCGGATCTGTTCTTCGTTTGTGATCCTCGGCGTTCCGTCGCCCTTCTGCGGACCGTACATCCCGAAATACGCGTGGCATCCGCCGTCCAGAACGATCTCTGTCGAATCCGCAGGCAGGTTGGCTTTCGCCGCCTCGTACTTATCCGTGTTCAGTACCCCGTCCTCGCTCCCGCGGATCAGGAGAACACGTGTTGAAGCATCAGATAGATCTTCATTCGCATACGCGCCGAGAAGGATCAGCCCGTCATACACGCCGGGGTGCTTTTTCACTTCCATGGAAGCGACCACGCCGCCCAGGGAATGACCGGCGATATACCAGTGTTTGATCTCCGGAAAGGCTTCGCGGACGCTGTCCGCCGCATGCGTACGGAACAAAGCCAGATGAAACGGCATATTGCATATGACGCATGCAACGCCCTCCGATGAAATGAGGCGCATTAGGGGAATGTATGCGGTATGCTCCACTTTCGCGCCGGGATAGAGAATAAGACAATTGTTTGTGCCGTCCGAAATATATGAAATATCTCCTTTGGTGAGGACCCGCTCTTCTCCTTCAGCTTCCTCATGAAATGCAGAGACCGCAATTACGTCGGCATGGTAGTAATCTTTGAGATAAAGAAAGCATGCGGCAAACAGTACAGTCAGCAAAGCCGGAATACCGATCGGGAAAAACCGTTTTGCCTTCTGATTCGCGCTACGTTTCATACTATCCTCTTAAATGAACATGTTCATATTAATAATCTCTCATGTGAAAAAAAACGTCAAGTCGAACCAGATAAAACAGCGAAAAATTCTTGCTCAATCTTTATCTAATATCCCGTCAATCAGCTTATGGCGTTATCCTTTTCATTTTTTCCTATTCATTTTTTATATTATTTATCTTAGAATTAAAAATGCATTTATCATGAAGAATAGACAAAAAAAGGAGCGTGCACATGATACAAAACCTGTTATCGGATAAGAAGTATCTGTTCGCCTCGGGCGCGAATACGGAGCTTCGGGCGCAGAAGAATCTGAACCGGCGCGCCGTAATCCTGAACGGCGACCTGATTGGCAACGTCCGGACGGAGCAGTTCGGCGTTTCCGCCCGCGTGTATGAAAACGGCGTTTACGGCTTTTCCTCTACGGCGGAGTATTCGGAAGAGGCTCTCAAGAACGTACTGAAGGCAGCGAGCGAAAACGCAGCGTTTCTGGCGGGACACGCGGGAAAAGGCAAAGGTCCCCATAAGATCATGCCGAACACCGACCGTATCACAGCATATGATATCAAGGACGTGGAGCAGAAGACGTATATCGAATATATCCAGTCCCTGGACGGATATATCGCAAAGAAGTACCCGGATCTCATGAGCCGCACCGTGATCGCGACGGCGGACTCCATGGAGAAGCTCCTCTGCGTCAGCAACGGAACGGACGGTCACAGCGTCATCCCGAGAAGCTACGTCTACGTCATCATGACCGTCGCGGGTCCCGACGGCAAGCCTGTGGAACTCTTCAAAGTGATCGGCGGCGGCTACGGCACGTTCGACCGCAACTACAGCCGTCCGGAAGACCTCTATGAAGAGATCGATAAGCTGTACACACATCTCCGCGCAAAGGCGGAAGGCATCTATCCGGAAGCGGGAACGAAGACCGTTATCCTGGACGGCATGCTCTCCGGCATGCTCGCGCACGAAGCGGTCGGTCACACCGTGGAAGCGGATCTCGTCATAGGCGGATCCGTCGCGGGACCGAATCTCCATAAACGGGTCGGATCGGATCTTGTGAGCCTTGTCGATTTCGCGCACACCGCGTTCAACGCCCCCGTTCCCCTGCCCGTCTACGTGGACGACGAAGGCACGGAAGCGACCGACGCCATGCTTATCGAAAACGGAATCCTCACAGGATACATGAACAGCCGAGAGACCGCAGAACGGTTCAACATGACGCCGACCGGCAACGCGAGAGCGTATCTGTTCTCGGATGAGCCGCTCATCCGCATGCGCAACACTGCCGTCCTCCCCGGCACCTCGAAGCTTAATGACATGATCGCCTCGATCGACGACGGATATTATCTGATAGATACGAACAACGGTCAGGCCGACACGACCGGCGAGTTCATGTTCGGCGTCACCATGGGATACGAGATCAAGAAGGGAAAACTCGGACGGGCGATTCTGGACACCACGATCTCCGGCGTCGCGTTCGACATGCTCAAGACCGTGGATATGGTATCCGAAGAGATGGTATGGGCGAGCTCCGGATTCTGCGGCAAAAAGCAGCCCATGCCCGTCGGTATGGGCGGACCCGCTCTGAGATGCCGCGTGAACATCGGCGGACGGTAAGGAGGTGCTGTTATGATCGAAACTCTGAAAAAGACCGCGCAGAATGCGGTAAACGCGCTTAAGGAAGCCGGCGCCGACAAGGCGCAGGCCGATGTATCCTACGTCATCACGCATGAGTTCAACGTGGACGGAGGCGAATTCAGCCTGTTCCGCACGCTGTTCGACAAGCAGCTGAAACTGACCGCCATACAGGATGGCCGCAAGGGCACCGTTTCCCAGAACCGGTATGACGATGAGACGATTGCCTCTTCTGCGAAAGCCTGCCTGGAAG
>JAFPXU010000033.1 GCA_017394605.1 Clostridia bacterium
ATTTACAGAATGTTGACATCAATCGGAATTCCGACAATACTCTGCGATTGTGTGCACAGATAATTTAGTGCCGATAATCTATGATACAGGCAAATTCCAGTTTGTCAAGGTGGGTATCTCGCACACGAAATACCCATCTCGCACACGAATACCCCTATCTCGCACACGATTACTCCCATCTCGTACACGATTACCCCCATCTCGCACACGATTTCAGAGTCGGTCGAGATGGGGTGTTTTGCTGTAAGTGGTCGAAAATCGACTGGATGAGCATGAATGAAGAGACAGCACGAACAGGTATTCGTGTGCGAGAAGCCGAAAAAGCCCACGGCATAAGGACTTTTTCACAGGGGAGGGGTGCAAAAAAGAAGGACCCTAATTGTATCCAAATTAGAGTCCTTCTATGGTATCATTGATGGGGTTCGAACCTATTCGTCATTATTCACACTGGATTGTGAATCTAGCACTCTCATTGTTCCGATATCACTCTAGATTCTTTTGGAGAGTAAAAAGAATTTGGATATTATCCTTTGTTCGTGAGGTGGTAGAAGAAACTATTTCAGTTAAACCTAGCTCTGGGTTGAAAAACGATTTTTCTTATAGATTACGGTTTCATTTACTGACTGCGGTAACTACATATTTTTTCGGTGCGTGACCAGTATAGTAAAAGGGGTAGCAGGTCGTGAGCATCAGGTGTTTTCCGGATATAAACGGAATTCGTAGATCCGTTTCACTATCCAGTATTTCAATCGATTCGACAGTGTATTCATACTTTGTTCCGCTATTTACAGTGAGGACAATCTTGTCACCATAGTCGACATCTTTCAATGCTTTCAGATGATTTCTGTTCCTATGCCCGTATACGACGCAGACGCCTTCCTGACCGGGAAGAGCGGAGGTGGTCAGCCATCCCGGATGTTCCAGAAGCGTTTCCTCATCGACGCCGCGCGCGACGGAAACCGTTTCCTTTCCGATCTTCAGCGTAAAACAGATCTCATTTTTGTTATCCCCGGTACTGCCGGGGATCTCCGTATCCGGAGATCCTGCGGGAGCGGGGGATTCTGTAACTATAGGCACGTTTCCTGGATACGGGATCGGTACAGGCGTCGGTTCGGGTATCAAGTTCAGTTCGACGACCTGCGCTGTTCTGCCGGGAAGAACGGCCACATCCTGTTCCTGTGCAGCGGAGTGAAAGTAGATCCATGCCGCGAGGCCCGCGAGGAGCAGGTCGATTGCCGCGACCGCGATCAGGATCCGTTTCTGTACAACGGTCATTTCTTTGAATAAACGCATGCTTGTTCCTTTCTTCAGTTTCCGTACGGCCTTCCGTACGCGAATATCGGATAGTTGCTGGAAGACCAGAGTTCGCGCACCACAACGCGGCCTTTGCTGCTTGACGCTTCCACGACTTTTCCGTTTCCGGCGTAGATGCCGACATGATGCACTTCCTGCCATCGGTGGCATCCTCCGCATCTGAGATTCTGCCAGAACACGAGATCTCCCGGCATCAGCTCCGAAGCGCCGACAAGGAGTCCGCGGTCGGAACAGTATTTCGCCTGGCCAGCGGCATTCGTGTACATTTTTCCGCCTAAGGAAGGATCGACTTGGCGGATGGACCAGTAGGAGAGACCGGAGCAGTCAAACTTGTTTTCACCCTTCGCGCCCCAGACATATGGAGCGCCGAGTTTGGTGAGCGCCGCCTTTACGACTTCTGCGCCTTTGCTGTTTGCGGGAAGTCCGGATACGATCTGCGTCAGATCCGTTCCGCCGTATACATCCACGCCTACCAGCTTTGCGAACATCGTGTAGTAGGCGGGGGACATGAGTTCTTCCAGTACTTCGAGATTCTGTTCCGTAAAGCCGTAGCTTTCCGCCGCCTCCCTGTAATTGCGGGAGGACTGCGTGACATAGATGCAGGCGACGGTCTTTCGCTTTTTCTCCGGAACGTTTACATTGGGATCGGGCGTTGGTTCCGGAGCCGTTTCGTCATCTTCTTCCAAAATTTCCTTATCAAACTCGACGGAGTTCATGGAGTAGAAGATCTCTCTCAGATCGGATTCGGTATTATCCGTTACGGTGATCACCGGAACGGAAGAGCTGTTATCGGAATGCAGGACGGCGTAAACGCCCAGCACGTCGTTCCAGTTGTTGACGGAGGCGGAGTCGCCGTCGCTGTCCCCTCTGTAGATGACTCGTACTTCGTCGTACGCTTCTTCCGAAGACAGTTCGGCTATGTGCATATCGATGCTGCTTCTGTATTCCGTATCGATCGACTGGATCACTTCTGTCATGGGATTGCCTTCCTCCGTGTCATTCGACCAGAAGATCCCGAACGCGCTCAGAAGGATCGCGGTCATGACCGCCATGACAGCCAAGGCGGCAAATACAAACGTGCTGCCTCCAGCCAGAGACAGCACCAGTTTTTTTACCGCTTCCCATGCCGCGCGTATTACTTTCGCGGTTGTACTTGCCGCCTTTTCGGCTGTTTTTTTTGATTTCCCTGTCTTTTGTATCGCCTTTGCCTTGGCAGCCTTTGCGGCTCTCGCTCCGACGGCTTGGTTCCGCTCGAGCGTTTTCAGCTTTTTCTCGGATTCCCTGACGGTGTGCTCGGCCGTTTTGACGCTTTTATCTGCGGTTATGACGTTTCTTCTGGATATTTCATGCGGCCGTTCACAGACCTGTTCGGAAGAAGGAATGGTGTTCTCCGGCACGGCTTCGAAAAGAAGCGGATCCAAAGCATCCAGATTTTTACTGTTTTTGAATACCGCGTTCCGCTCCATACGTCTTTGCGCGTACCGCTGCGCTGCCGTACGGGAGGATACGCTCCGTGCTGCCGAATCGGGGCTGTTTGTTGTAAAGGAGGGGGAGACGGGACGTTGTCCGCTTTCCGCACTGTACGCCTTTTTCCTGTTCCGTATGAACTGTGCCTTCGCGCCTGTGTTTTCATTGGAACTGTTTTCCCGCTGCTTTTTTGCCTTGTCCCGTACGAACCGTTCCGCGTCCTGCGCCATACCATAGGATTCCCTGCCGATCTCTTGAACCTTATTTTCGGCGTATTCCTCTGGTGTGGTCTGCCGTGCTTCCTGCGGCACCGCGGTTTCACGGAGTTGTTTTTTCATCCTTTCCGCCATCCAGGTGTTCCGCGGGATGCGCACGGAAGGATTTCGTGTCCGGACATCGCGCACAGCAGGCTTTTGCTTTACCTGCTTCATGTAGTAGCTCCCGGAGCGTCTTCATTTGATCCGAACTGTTCGTTCGGTTTCGTGGTCATCACCCGGTACAGCTTGGTCGAAGTCGGGAATTTATCCTCGAACGGAACGATGCTGCCGGCGCATTTTAAAAGTCCCTGACCTGCGTCCGCGTTTGTGACATAGGAGAGCTGCGTTTCGGAAATGCCGAGAAGTTTCGCCAGTTCGATCCGGTCGGTCGCGGCCTGGTTCAGCATGGTGATGAATTCACTGTTCGCGAGCATGGTCCTTGCCGTATGCGACTGCAGCAGGTCCTCGATGTTCTGCGAGATGCCGGTATAGAAGGCGTTGTGTTTTCTGGCACGTTTCCACTGCTCGAAGAGGAAGTTGGAACTGTACTCGTTGGCAAACAGCAGATAGATCTCGTCGATGAACACGTAGGTTGGCCTCCCTTTTTTCCGGTTCAGGATGATCCGGTTATAGATGGAATCGAGCACGACGAGCATGCCGACGGTCTTCAGCTGCTTTCCGAGATCCCGGATGTCATAGCAGAGCAGGGAGCTTTGCGTATTGACGTTGGTGGGCTTTGCGAACGTGTCGAGACTGCCGTTTGTAAACAGCTCGATCGCCAGAGCGACTTCCTGCGCTTCCGGCTCCGGCTGATTGAGAAGCTGGGCGTGGAAATCCTTCAGCGTGGGAGGAGCGCCACGGAACCCGCTCATGAGATAGGGACGGTAGACAAGCGAGGTGCACCGGTCGATCAAAGACTTTTCCTTCGCGCTGATCTTTCCTGACCCGATCAGCTGCTCGCAGAGCGAGAGCACGAATTCGCTCTTTAAGATGACCGGGTTTTCCGTGTCCGCGTATCCGGCCGACATGTCCAGCGCGTTGATATGGTTCCTCGATTCCGCCGAGATGTCGATCACCTCGCCGCGCAGCGCCCGCACGAGCGATCCGTATTCGCGTTCCGGATCGATCACGATCACGTCGCTGTCCCCTTTGAGGACCAGCTGGAGGATGTCCCTTTTCGCGAAGAACGATTTGCCGGATCCGGATACGCCCAGGATGAAGCCGTTCCCGTTCAGCAGTTCCTCCCGGTTCACGAAGATCAGGTTCCTCGAGATCGCGTTCCGCCCGCAGTACAGTCCGTTCCTGTGGTGGATTTCCTGGGTCCGGAAGGGCATGAGCACGGCCGTGCTCTCCGTGGTCAGGGTCCTAAGCGCGTCGATCTTCCGGAGACCGTAGGGGAGGACCGTGTTCAGACCCTGCATCTGCTGGTACTTCAGCGTCTCAAACTGGCAGATGTGCTTCCGCCCGACCGATAACAGCGTTTCCGTGTCCGCGTCCAGCTGCTTTTTCGTGTCCGCCACGTGCACGAGCGTCACCACGACGAACATCATGCGCTGGTCCCGGGTCGTCAGGTCGTCGAGGAACTCCTTGGACTCCTGGCGCTGCTGCTCAAGATCGTACGGGACGACGGCAGA
>JAFPXU010000003.1 GCA_017394605.1 Clostridia bacterium
AGGGGGCATGCCCCCTGTTCAAGCTTCCCTGGCGCATTCGGTTTCCTTTACTTTACAAGCCTGTATACAGCAAGAGTCTCACACTTTCATGCAAGACTCCTGTTTGAACTTGATTTTACTTGATTTCTTTTATCTCAACCCCAACATTTGACATTGAGTCTAAAAAAGAGCCGCCCGGGAAATGCCGGAACGGCTCAGATCTTATCACGAATCGTGAGGGTTACTTATTTCGAAGGAAAGCGGGGACATCCAGTTTATTTTTCGGGCGGTCCTGGAAGTTCTGCGGAAGATCTTCCTCGGTGAACGCGGGATCGCGGGGCTGTGCCGGAGCTTCCGGACTCAGGTCTTCAACGACGGGGGACTGTACGGGCTGGCTTCCGCTGTAAGCGGGAGCGGCGCTGCCTCCCGTGCCGGTTGGTCCGAAGTTCATCGGGCGCCTGGGAGCATACGCGGCGTTATTGAAGGCAAAGGGCTGACGGCCCATGCCCTGCTGCGGAGCCCGGAAACCGGACTGGAGAGGAGGCTGTGCGCCGAAGACCGGACCGGAATTGCTTCCGAACTGTGTCATCTTGGGAAGAGACTGCTCGGATTCAAAACCTGTCGCGATAACGGTAATGCGGATGGAATCGCCCATTGATTCATCGATATCCGCGCCGAAGATGATGTTGGCTTCCGGATCCGCGTTCTTGGAGATGATGTTGGCCGCTTCGTTGACTTCTGCGAGGCTGAGATCGGCGCCGCCTGTAATGTTCATCAGGACGCCTCTCGCACCGCTGATGGTGGTTTCGAGAAGCGGGCTGTCGATCGCCTGACGGGCGGCCTCTTCAGCACGTTTTTCACCGGACGCGTTGCCGATGCCCATATGCGCGAGGCCTTTTTCCTTCATGATCGTCTTGACGTCGGCGAAGTCAAGGTTGATCATGGCTGGAACGGCGATCAGATCGGAAATTCCCTGGATGCCCTGACGGAGGACGTCATCCGCGACGCGGAGCGCGTCCGGAAGGCTGGCCTTGCCGACTAGATCGATCAGCTTGTCGTTCGGAATGGTGATCAGCGTGTCCACGTTGGGACGCAGCGAAGCGATGCCGATTTCCGCGTTGCGCATGCGGACCTTTCCCTCAAATGTAAAAGGCTTTGTTACGACGGCAACGGTCAGGACGCCCAGCTGCTTGGCACACTCTGCGACGATGGAGGCGGCTCCCGTGCCGGTTCCGCCGCCCATACCGGAGGTAATGAATGCCATGTCGGTATCGGCCAGAGCTTCCATGATCGCGTCGCGGCTTTCCTCGGCGGCTTTTCTGCCGACTTCGGGATCAGCGCCGGCGCCGAGTCCGCGGGTCAGCTTTTCACCGATCTGGACTTTTTTCTCGGCTTTGCTCTGATAGAGCGCCTGTTTATCGGTGTTGACAGCGATAAACTCCACACCGCGCAATCCGTACTGCACCATACGGTTGATCGCGTTACAGCCGGCGCCGCCTACACCGATGACCTTGATATTGGCGAACGTTCCGGCTTCGGAATCTTTCTCGAACATAAGATGTTCCCCCTTACTGTATAAATAAATCTCTTAGTTTATTCAAAAAACCTGGACGGGTATCCAACCCGGCCCCGGTATCTTGATCCGATCCACCTGCGTGCAGGACGAAATCCAGAGCTCCGAAAGCGCTCGTGTAATTCGGTGTATCCATATCCGGCATGTACGGCATATCCCGCTTGATGTTGAGCCTAAGCTTCTGGCGGAGATATTCGCAGCCTCCGCGCATCATGGAAAAGCCGCCGCCGGACAGGTAAACGACCGGACGGGATTCCGGATGGATGCCGAGCATTCTCAAGGATCTGCCGATCAGATCGACGAATTCTTCCGCTCTCGCCTGAACGATCAGATCAATTACCCGGCGTTCCACACGCTTGATTCCGGTAAGCAGATGAACCTGGACAATGCCGGACTCTGCCACCTGAAGGAAATTATACTTGCGTTTGATCTGCTCGGCGGATTCCAGAGGAATATCAAGGCCGTAGCTCAGATCTCTGGCTATTTGAGCGCCGCCGATATCAATGCACGTGATATCGGTGAGCGCTGCGTTTTCAATGACGCTGATGTCGGTATGGGTATATCCGACATCGATCAGGACGGCGGGGCGGACCCGTTCCTCCTCCGGGATCAGCAGAAGCGACTCCGCGAGCTGCGCGCTGATACACATGGAAATCTCCACGGACAGTTTCTGCAGAATGGCGGTCAGTTTGTCAAGAAACGCCTCCGCGACATACATATGCGAAACCGATGCGGAAACTTCTCCTGCGTGCTGTCCCTGCGGCACTTCCGGCGTGGTGTATCCGTCGACAGTGAACCAGATCGGCGTGCTGTGCATCAGGACATATCCGGGCGCCTCCGCTTTCGCGAGCGACAGCGAGATCAGATCGTCGATGTCTTCTTCTGTGATACGGTCCTTTCTGGATTCCGTCCTGAATGAGGCGTCCGTTACGATCAGCTTCGAAAAAGGAGCGGGAACCGAAACAACAATATCGCGGATGCGGATTCTGGCCATTTCCTCAGCGTCCCGTATGGCCGTGAAAATAGCTTCCTCCAGATCTGCCTCGTTGAGGAATTCCGTTTCGGAAAAACCCGAATATTCCGCTATTCCAGCACCGTGAACGACGGTGCCTCCGCGCACCGCGGAGCTGCCGCACAGACAAACGATTTTGGAACTGCCTATATCTAAAACTGCTGTGGGTTTCAAAACCAGCAAAATCCTCCAAAAAAAGGACCTACATATACAGATTCAGTATACCACATAATATTTCCAATATGCAAATACTGTATATTTGGGCAGGCAAAGGAGAAGAACTCGTTCCCGGAATGCCTTTTTGTTGTGCTTACTTTCAATTCATGATAATAATTAATTCGACTGACCGTCTTTTCCCGTGAGGATAGTTTGCAAGAATAAATCAACGGCGGTTCTAAACGGAGAGGATGAAACCATGATCAACCTGAAATGGATAGCAATGACAGAAGCGTTTCTGAAGCAAAGATTCGATTCCGCGATCTATTTAAATCTGCATAAGGACGCTAAGCCTTACCGAATCGAGCATACGTATCGAGTTGCAAATATAGGGAGAAAGATCGCAATCAACGAAGGATTTGACGAAACGGAGATGACCATTGCCTGTCTTCTTCACGATGTGTCATACTGCGAGGAATTCGGAGAAGACGGCTGGAAGAATCACGGCAGGCGCTCCGCTTCTATCGCACGCCCTTTTCTGAAAGAACTCGGCATTCCGGAAGAACGGATCGCCGATATGTGCTACGGGATCGCGATTCATGTGGACGATGAAGCGGATTTTTGCGGCGAGAGGACGCCCTTTGCGCTGACCGTCGGTGACGCGGATAACATTGACCGGTTCGATGTCTATCGTATTCATGAATCGCTTAGCAGCGACCGATTTCTTGAAATGCGCTTAGAGGAAAAATACGAATATGCGGGGAGACGGCTTGAGAGATTAAAGGGATTGAAAGATATGCCGATGGGGACCGGAACGGCAGAAAAAATGTGGAAATCGAGGATCGACTTTTATATCCGGTTTTATGAAAAGCTCGCCGAACAGATCAAGAGCAGCAGTGGCGTCATGATATGACGGTCCGGTTCGATTCGCTGCGATATCGCGGGGTCTATTCAGAGTGTGCATTCTATGAAACGGGACAGCCGTTCGGCTGTCCTTTCATCTTCATGAGCAGAGGATCCTTTATCCTTGAAACTCATCGCCTCCGCCGGGCTGGATCGGGACCGGAGTCGGTGTGGCGGGAACGGGAGTCTGGTAAGGCGTGGGCTGAACCGATTCGGTCAGCGGAGCGTTTTCGCCCGAGGTCTGTTCCGAGTCGGGATTGGATTCCGAATTGAAGGAGCCGCTGATCGTATTGGTGGCAGTCGCGTTCGGGGGAGAATACACGATTCCGTTCTTCGCGGAAAGGTAGAGCGTTCCGGTCTGAATGCCGCTGGACTGCAGACGGGGCAGCAATGACTTCAGGGAAGTAAACTTTGCATCCAGATCCGTCGGCTGGCCGATGAAAATCTTAAATCCGCTGGGCGTATACATGGCGATCGCAAGAGGGGTCGTCATATCCAGCGTTGAAATCGTATAGGTAAGCTCGTATTCCCGGATCTTTTCTATGAGCGTGATCATGGTGGAGGTTGCGAAGTCGCTGGAGTCGCCGACACGCTGACCGAGCTGGAATCCCGTCATACTGATACCCGTGATCTGAAGCAGATCGCTGATATCCGTTCCGCCGCTCATGGAAAGAACGTAGCCGTTTTCATCGATGATGACGTTGTAGTCAAGACCGATGATGCCCGCCGCCTCTTTTCGTTCCGTGATATCGATACGGACATGGGAGGGGAAGATGTACGTGATGTCGTTGACCTGAAGATAGGGGTCCTCTTCAATCCGCGCTTTCGCGGCGTCGAGATCCACAAAGAACATATGCTTGCCTAGTTCAAGACCCGAAGCCCGGATAATATAGTCGGCGCTGTACTGATCGTTTCCGATGACGGCGATGTCGCTCAGAAGGAAGGTATAATATACGGCGAACGCGACTGCGACCACAATAATGGCAATGAAAGCGAAATTCAGGGCGGATCGTTTGATATACTCCTTGAACTTGTGCTTTCGGGCGGCTTTCTTTTCGTTGATCTCCCGCTGCTTTTTTTCTTCTCTTTCCTGATTCTCCTTCTGCGCTTTCTCCATGGCGCGTATCGTTTCCGTCTCATTTACGTTGACACGCACGGCAGCAGTGGTTTTTCCGGAAGGGCGAAAGATTCTGGTCCTCCCGCTGGATTTCGGCGCGGAACCGCCCGATTCTTCATTGTCAAAAAGCTGGATCTCCTCTGGAAGTTCCGGAGGGACAGGCTGATTAACTTCATTTTCGGGAACAGCGGATTGCTTAGGAGAATTCTGCTCAAGCCGGAGCTCGGAGAAGTCCGGAACGACCTTTTCGCCGTTGTCCCAAACCAGCTTCTCGGCGTTTTCCATGTCCTGCTCATCCGAAAACTCCAGAACGGAGTCGTCGTCAAAGAGCTGAATCGGCTCTTCCTCTGATTCTTCCGCGTAATCTCCGTTCTCATCCGGAAGGAAAGAATCATGAACGCTGTCGGAATCGTTGAAGTCCTGATCATCTCCGCCGATCAGGTCCAGACTCTCCTCTTCGAGCTCTTCGGGAGAATAAAAGAAAGCAGACAGGATGCTCTGCTTCAGCGTGTTCTTCTGTTTCTTTTTATTCTTCTTCTTCGACATTTTTATTCAGCAGCTGCCGCAGGGGCAGATTCTTTCTTGGCGGGCGCTTTGCGCCTGCGGAACGCAGCGCGGAGGATAGGCCGCATGGAGCCGGACGTCGATCTGGAGATATTGAGCAGCACGCCCATGGCCGCGAGGAAAATGACCATGGAGGAACCGCCCGCGCTGATGAACGGAAGCGCCTGGCCGGTTGTCGGGAACGTGCCGGTCACAACGCCGATATTAACGAAGATCTGAATCGCGAAAACGATCGTGATGCCGGCGGCAAGAAGGCTGCCGAAACGGTCGCGGCAGCGGAGCGCGATTCGGATGCCGCGGTAGATGATGAATCCGTACGCGAGGAGGATGAGAAATCCCCCGACAAACCCGAGTTCTTCGCATACGATGGAGAAGATGAAGTCGGACTCGCCGTATGTCATGAACAGGAGCTTCTGCCTGCTGTTGTTCAGACCGCGCCCCAGAAGGCCGCCGCTTCCGATGGCATAGAAGGACTGGATCAGCTGGTAGCCAGTGCCGAGCGGATCCGCCCAGGGATTCCGGAAGGAGGTCAGACGCGCGAAACGGTAGGGCTCTATGACGGCGAGCAGAATAAACATTCCGATTCCTGCCACGAGCAGAACGAGCATCTGTTTTCCGTCGCAGCCGCCGACGAACAGCAGCGCGTATCCCATGACGCCGATGATAACAGCCATGGACATGTTGGGCTGGAGCATGACCAGACCGCAGATCACGCCGATGATCAGAAGCATGGGAAGCATGCCGTACTTGAACGTATGCATGACTTCGTGCTTCTTGCTCATGAAGGAGCACATGTACAGCATCATGCCGAATTTCGCGATCTCGGATGGCTGGATACTCTGTCCGGCGATGATCAGCCAGCGCTTGCCTCCGTTGATCTCCCTGCCGAATATCAGAACCGCGACGAGAAGAACGACGGAGATAAGGAAACCGATGACCTTTAAAGGTTCGAGACGCCTGTAATCGAAAAAGGAAAGGGCGATCATGACGGGATATCCGATCGCCAGGTAAACGGCCTGCTTGCGGATGTAAAAATACCCGTCATAGTTGGTGGAGGACGTGTTCATCGCGTAGTAGTAACTGGCGGAGAAAACCATGACAAGGCCGAAAGCGCACAGGAGCGTAACGGTCAGCAAGATCGCGAAATCCAGATGCTGGCGCTTTGCTTTCGTTGCCATGATACACTCCTCCTTTCAATCGGCATACACATCCACATTAATAAAAAATTATACTATGCCGTATCTATAAAAACAAGTTGGACAGCCGGCGGCTGTCCAGAGTTTTGAATAATGTTACGATTCTGTTGAAATCAGTCCTTTTAATAGGCGTTGACGATCTGCTTGAAGATTTCTCCGCGTTGCTCGTAATTTTCGAACATGCCCCAACTGGCGCAGGCGGGAGAGAGGAGCACGGTGTCACCGGGCTGCGCGAGGGCTCTTGCCATGCCGACCGCTTCGCGGAAGGTCTCCGCCTTGTGGCACAGATGTGCCATGCCTGCGTCGATAGCGGTATCCAGGATCTTTTGCTGCGTCTGGCCGATGACGACCATTGCACGGATCTTGCCGGACTGTTTGAAGACATCGAACATCTCGTGAAAGTCGGAATGTTTGTCAAAGCCGCCAAGCAGCATGACGGTCGGCGTTTTCATCGCCTCGATCGCACGGATGGTGGAAGCGGGGTTGGTGCCCTTGCTGTCGTTGACGTAGCGGACGCCGTCCAGTTCGCGGACAAACTCGATCCGGTGCTCTACGCCGGGGAATGTTTTCAAAACCTGCGCGACCGTCTCCGGAGCGATCCCCATGGACAGCGCAAGCAGCGAGGACAGCATGGCGTTTTCAAGGTTATGTCCGCCTGGGATCCGGATATCGTCCGCTTTAATGACAAACGTATCTATGCCGTTCCTCCTGTAGATGACGTCTTCTCCCGAAAGGAACATGCCGTTCGGTACCGGTTCCTTTCTGGAGAAGAAGAGGCATTCCGCCGGGGTGCAGTCCTGCATGTCCCGGACGATCGGATCGTCGTAGTTCAACACGGCAAAATCGTCCGCGGTCTGGTTGTCAAACACTTTCTTTTTGGCGGCGATGTAATGTTCCATATCTCCGAAGTGATCCAGATGGTCCTCGGTGATGTTGCAGCAGGCGGCCGCGCGCGCATGGAACTCCGTGCATCCCTCAAGCTGCAGCGCGGCTGTTTCGGCGACGATGATGTCCCCGGGCTGTGTTTCTTCCGCGTGTTCCGTGATGGCGATGCCGATATTTCCAAGCACAAAGGTGCGGAACCCTGCAGCCTTGAAGATCTCTCCGGTCAGAGCGGTCGAGGTCGTTTTGCCGTTTGTTCCCGTAATGCAGACGAAATCCGCCTTGGCATAACGGTAACCGAGTTCGATTTCGGACTCGATCTCAATGCCGCGCTTTCTTGCTTCGGAAAGAAACGGTACAGTCATCGGGATGATAGGGCTCGGTATGATCAGATCGGCCCCTTCGATCAGAGGCAGGGGATCCTCGCCGAGATGCCAGTCGCACGCATATCCTTTCAATGCGTCCTCAAGTCCCGGAATCTCGGATTTCATATCGTTGATGACGACATGCCAGCCGTGCCTGCACAGAAGCTTGGCCGCGCCGATTCCGCTTTTAGCCATTCCGACGATCAAAGCAGTCTTATTAAGCATTTCAGGTCCTTTCATAAAAAAAGGAGGAATCATCCTCCAACGGATCAGCCGCCTCAGCGGCAGTAGAAGCCAAGCACGCAGATCGCGCAGAACAGAGCGGTCACGATGGAATACATGGTGACGATCTTGCTTTCGTGATAGCCCAGCAGCTCGAAATGATGATGGAGCGGAGCCATTTTGAAGATGCGCTTGCCGTGCCGGAGTTTATAGGAGCCGACCTGCAGAATGACAGATACGGCCGAAGCGACATAGCAGATTCCCATAAGGGGAAGGAAGACGATGGACTTCGAGCAGATACCGAGTATCGCGACGATACCGCCGAGCGCCATGGAACCCGTGTCGCCCATGAAGATTCTGGCGGGATAGCTGTTGAACCACAGGAATCCCGCTAGAGAGCCGACTACGGCGAGACAGAAGATGGTCATGCTGTTCAGATTGGTCGCGTAAGCGGAAAACCCGAGCGCGTTCGCCTGCCGTGACAGGACGGAAAAGATCAGGCTCATCGCAACGGTGAAGATCAGCGTCACGGAGGAGGACAGACCGTCCAGCCCGTCCGTCAGGTTCACGGAATTGACCTCCGCGATGATGACGAACATGACAAAGGGAATGTACCAGATTCCGAGATCGATGGTCTTGCTCGTGAAAGGAAGGTACAAGGAAGACCCGATGTTCGGGGAAAGATAGGCCCATACGGCGAAGATCAGGGACAGCGCGACCTGAAAAATGATCTTCTGATAGGCGCGCAGGCCGAGATTCCGGGATAGCTTAATCTTGATGAAATCGTCCAGGAAGCCGAGCATTCCGAATCCGAACGCGCAAAGGATCGCCGGAAGCAGCATGGCGGCTCCGGGAAGCCCGAACGCAAGGGAAGCGATGATGATCGCTCCGATGAACGTGATGCCGCCCATCGTGGGCGTGCCTTGCTTCTTCAGATGGGAGGCGGGACCGTCTTCACGTTCGGTCTGACCGAATTTCAGGCGGTGCAGCACAGGGAGAAGGATCGGGCATGTGATCATGACAATCGCAAATGCGACAATGGCGGTAAGAATATAGGTTGTCATACGGCCTTATTTTTTAAGGATCTCCTCTACGATTTCTTTGTCATCAAAATGATACTTGGTACCATTGATCTCCTGATAGTTTTCATGGCCTTTGCCAGCTATCAGTATAACATCATTCGGCTCCGCCATTGCAATAGCTTCCGAGATTGCTTCACGTCTGTTTTCAATGCAGGTGTATTTCGTGCCGGAACGCTTGACTCCCTCCTCAATGGAAGCAATGATGTCCATCGGATTCTCGTTGCGGGGGTTGTCGGAAGTCACGATGACATAGTCGGAAAGCCGGCCGGCGATCTCACCCATGATCGGGCGCTTGGCGCGGTCTCTGTTGCCGCCGCAGCCGAACACGCAGATGATATTGTTCTTCGCGAACTCATGGATCGTTTTCAGGACGTTTTCAAGCGCGTCCGGTGTATGGGCATAATCGACGAAGACGGAAAACGGATGATCCTTCGGCGTTACGGCCTCGATCCGTCCGGAGACGCTTGTCATGGACTCGAGACCGTCCTTGATGCAGGAGAGTGGGAGCCCGACGGAAAGCGCGAGGCCCACGGAGCCCATTGCGTTGAAGACGGAGAACAGGCCGGGAATCGGAAGATTCATTCTGCAGTCGCCGGAGGGCGTATGAAGATCGAAACGGACCCCGCTGGTGGTGATGTCGATGTTGGTCGCGGAGATGTCGGCTTTGTCACGGATGCCGAAGGACAGGGAAGGAACGGTGATGCCTTCCATCATGCGGCCGGCATACTGGTCGTCGATGTTCACGACCGTCTTTTTGGCGTTCTGGAAAAGGATCTTTTTCGCTGCCAGATAATTGTCAAACGTCTTGTGATAGTCGAGATGGTCCTGCGTCAGATTCGTGAAGAGCGCCGCGTCGTACTTGATCCCATGCACGCGGAACTGCTCGAGCGCGTGGGAGGAAACCTCCATGACGACGATATCGACCCTGGCGTCCGCCATCTGTCGGAGAAGACGGAAAAGATCGACGGATTCCGGCGTGGTGCGGTCCGTCGGGAGACTCTCGTTCCCGATCATGTTGCGGATCGTGCCGATGATGCCGACTTTTTTTCCTGCCTGCTCGGCGATGGATTTCACCATATACGTCGTGGTGGTCTTGCCGTTCGTGCCGGTCACCCCGATCATGCACATCTCGCGCTGCGGATAACCATAGAAGGCGGCCGCCATCTCCGCCATGGACTTGCGGGCGTTCCCGACAATGATCTGCGGAACGTCAAACGGAAGCTGCCGTTCCGTCAGAAGCGCCGAAGCGCCTGCCTGCACGGCTTTTTCCGCAAACTCATGCCCGTCAAGAAGAAGACCGACGATACAGCAGAACATGCTCCCGGGTTTGACTTTGCGGGAGTCGTATTCGATCGATACGATATCCGTGTCTTCTCCGGTATAGCGGAGACCTGTTGCCATAGCGAGTTCAGATAAAAGCATAACGCCACCTCGATTTCTAAGTTAGTTAATGGTTGTGACACCTGTCTCATCGTCCGGTTCGGGCGTTTCTTCCGGCACCGGTGTCGGGGAAGCGGGAACGGGCGAAGCGACTTTTGCCGCGGCGTAATAGCCGTTGAATGTAACAGTGATCGTAGTGCCGACCGGAACTTTTGTGCCGGGCTCGATCGACTGGCCGATGATCAGACCGGTGCAGTTTGTTTCGTCATAGTCCAGGATCAGGCCTGCTTCCATCAGCCGGTCCAGAGCTTCCGGACGGCGCAGGTTGGCAAGGTTGGGAACTTCCACTTCTTCGACGAAAATACCTTCGGAATTGAATGTCGTCATGGAAGTATAGAGGATCACGCGGCTTCCCCGCGCGACCGGCGTTCCCGGTGCGGGAATCTGGCGTATCACGATCGCGTCCGCCTCGGCCTGAATCGATACGCTCCGGATGTGCTCCTTGTTCAGTGCGGCGATCGCGTCGGTAACGGATGAACCCACCACGTTCGGTACTTCCCGGATATCCGTGTTGCCGTTGTCCGGAAGGATCGTGTAATACCTCAGCAGATTCCGGAAAACCCCGGAAGAGATCGGAGAACACAGGTACGGCGCGTAGGAGACAGGGACCTGCGGTTCGTCGATCATGACAAAAAGCACGAGGTCCGGGTTGTAGGACGGAGCGAACTGAACAAACGAGGAAATGAACAGCGTGTCGGAGACGTTGCCGTTCTCATCGTATTTGTGGGAAAGCCCGGGCATACCCCCCGTGGTATAGTTGGCGACGGAAGCGGTGGATCCCGATTCGGATTCGATGAAGGATTTCATGAATTCGCACATCTGTCTGGAAGTATCCGCGGAAATGACCTTGGTCAGAGCTTCAGGTTCTTTTTTCTCAATGACATTTCCTTCCGCATCCGTGATGGACGCAAGCACATAGGGCTTATAAAGTGTACCGCCGTTGACGAGAGCGCAGACTGCGCGGAGCATCTGAATCGGGGTCACCGTCAGCGTCCGTCCGCATGCGAGTTCCGCAAGCTCGGTAGCTCGGATGTACTTTCTGTGGAGGATTTCGCCGGAATCCTCTCCGGGAATACCGCTGTCGGTCTCAGAGCCGAACCCGAATTTATAAATATAATCGTACAGCGTGTTGACGCCGATCTGTTCGGCCATCTGCATAAACGCACAGTCGCAGTCGTTGGCGAGCGCTTCCGAAATCGTCTGTCGTCCGTGACGCTCCTGGTTTCTGCAGTAGCTTTTTTTCAGACCGTACTGTTCGTAACCGGAACAGGTGAATGTCTGGTCCGGCTTGATGACGCCGCAGTCGAGGCCCGCGGCGAGCACGAACAGCTTGAACATGGAGCCCGGTTCATACGTTTCCGTCACGCACCGGTTTCTGGACATTTCCAGAAGAGCGGCGACATCGCTTCGAGGAGGGGCGTTCAGATCGAACGTGGGGTAGGAGGTGGTGGCCAGAAATTCTCCGGTTTTCGGATTCATGATCATGGCGGTCGCCTGCTTCGCGTTGTTGATCGTGTAGGCGTCCGATACCGACGATTCCAGATAGGACTGCGCGACGGAATCCACCGTGAGCTTCATGTCGTATCCGTTTGTCGGGGCGATATACTCGGATTCCCCGTATGCCAGCTCGTTCTTGTTTCGGTCGACTTCCGATACGAGTTTTCCGTTCTTTCCTGCCAGATAACTGTCATAGGAAGCTTCCAGGCCTGTCTGTCCCTCGCCGTCCGTCCCCGTGAATCCGACCAGCTGCGAGAACAGTTTTCCCATCGGGTAATAGCGCTTGTTATCGGTGGAAAAGCTGATGCCCGCTCCGAGCTGGAGCGCTCTCAGCTGATCGACGGTTTCGCCTTCCACCTGTCTTTTCAGAACGATCTGCTGCTTTTCCGTTCGGCAGACCCGCTCGTATACGTAATCATAATCGAGTCCGAGGACGTCGGAGACCTCGATGGCGATACGGACGCGCTCCGATTCGGAAATGACCCGCGGATTGATCAGAACGCGGTAGGAGGTGCCGCTCTGGGCAAGGACCAGATCCGAGGAATCGACGATTTTTCCGCGCTGCGCCTGCAGCGTATCGTTTCTTGTCTGCTGCCTTGAAGCGCGCTCTGCGAATTCATCCCCCTGCAGGATCTGGACCTGAAACAGACGAAAAACCAGGGCAAGGAAGATGATGCCCATGATGATGAACAGTATGACCAGCTTCTGCTTGATTTTCCGTCCGGATGAATCGGCCAAGTTGTAAGGGATCCCCTTTCAGTCCAGCTTCATTCTCTCAACAGGTCAGCCCGCAGCGTCCGGCTCGGATTCGGAATCACCCTCACCGGGTGTTTCCGAAGGTTCGGAGCCGTTTTCACTGCCGGTTGGAACCGAGCTGCTGTTTCTGAAACCGCCCGAAGGGATTGCCTGACCGGGAACGAGAATCTGTGACTGGGACGGATAAGTCATGCCTGCCGCCAAAGCCGCCTGTTCCGCTTCCTCGATCGTAACGGCGCACTCGATCGAGACATTCAGCTCAGAAATGTGCAGCTTGATCTCCTCGATCTGTGAATTCAGCGTATTGATATCGCTGTACGCGCGTGAAATACGTTCGTATCCGGACAGGATGAATAAAAGCATTCCGGCAACGAGAAAAGCACTGAAAATGATGCCTATCCATCCCAGAACGGAAGTATCTTTCTGCGCAACGATGCGCTTCGGCACGGCTTTGGCTCCTGCCGCGTCAGACGCCACAGGTTCGCCCGTATCGGGATCAATCGCCTGCGTTTCTACGGTTTCCTTGCCTGGGGCATAAAGGAGCGTGCCGGCGTTCTTTACGCGTCTTTTTTCGCTGTCTTTCCGAAAACGTGCTTCCATGCCGGGACCTCCTTTCTGCCTTTCGGATCATATTTTTTCTATGGCGCGCAGTTTAGAACTGGAGGCGCGCGGGTTGAGTTTCAGTTCTTCTTCGCCGGGCGTGACCGGCTTTCTGGTCAGTATGATTGCCGTGGGCTTCTTCCCGCAGACGCATACCGGCGCTTTCGGGGGACATGTGCACGGATGCTCGAATTTCCGGAAAGCCAGTTTCACGATCCTGTCCTCGAGGGAGTGGAACGTGATGATGACGAGGCGCCCTTTCGGATTCAGAAGATCGTGCGCCTGTTCGACGGCGTCGGCAAGCCCGTCCAACTCTCCGTTCACTTCGATGCGGATCGCCTGGAACGTTCTTCTGGCGGGATGCTGCTGCTCCGCACGGCTTTTCTTGGGCATTGCGGCGCATACGATGTTCATCAGCTGAACCGTTGTTTCGATCGGTTTTGAGGCGCGTTCGCGTACGATCCGGTCCGCTATCCTTGTGGCGTACCGCTCCTCGCCGTAATCCCACAGAATCCTGCAGAGCTGCTCGTAGGAATAGCTGTTGACAAGATCCCGCGCGCTGAACGGAGCGGTCTGATCCATGCGCATGTCAAGCGGCGCGTCCTCCCGGTAGGAGAACCCCCTGTCGGGGGTATCCAACTGATGAGAGGATACTCCAAAATCTAATATTATACCGTCCGCGTGATCGATGTCAAACCGGCGGAGAAGTGCCGCCATGTCGAAAAAGTTGCCGTGGACCGGGGTGAACCGGTCGGAAAAGCCTGAAAGACGGGAGGTTGCCGCCTCGAGCGCCTCGGGATCCCGGTCGATCCCGTAGAGATGGGAACCGGAGGGGAGACGCTTCAGAATCGCCTCGGAGTGCCCGCCGCCGCCGAGCGTACCGTCCACAAAGATGCCGCCGCGTTCGGGCTGCAGATAATGGAGGACTTCATTCAGCATGACGGGAATGTGATGGAATGTCATATACCTATCTCTGATAGATGCGCGAGCGCAGCTCCGTAATGGTCGGACGTCTGCGCGTAGTGGCTTTCAAGCGCGGATGGATTCCACAGCTCGATCCTGTTGCCGACGCCGACGAGGGTCGCGTCCGACTGGATCCCCGCGAGGTCGCGGAGCTGCTGTGGGAGCAGAATACGTCCCTGCCTGTCGATCTCGCATGCGGCAGCGTTCGCGTAAAGGCGTCTTTTGACTTCCTGCGCGTCCATATCGGTCATGGGCAGCTGGGAGAGGCGGGCGGAGAACTGATCCCACTCGTTGAGAGACATGGCGAACAGACAGCACTGGTCTTGACCGGGCAGGATCCAGTGCATGACGATCAGCAGATCGCCGACCGATTCGCGCCATTTGGAAGGAATAAAAACGCGGCCCTTGTTGTCCAGCGCATGCGAATACGTGCCGATCAACATGGATGCCGCCCCCCTTCCGTGGAACACTGCAGCCGATGTGCAGTGATAGTAATACAGCATCAGTTTACACCACTTTCCCCCATTTGTCACCACTATTATGGATTTTTTTTATTTATTAATATTTAATAAATTCCGTCTCCCGGAAAGGACTCCAACACAAAATATGGTATAATAACTGGGATTATGTCTTATATATATTGTTTATTCGGAGAAACGGACTGAAGGTACGGCACACATATGGCGAAAGATTCGAAGGTTTATTCTGTTGAAGATATCAAGGTAATGGAAGGTCTGGACGCGGTCAGAATGCGTCCCGGCATGTATATCGGCTCTACAGGGCAGCGCGGTCTGCACCATCTTCTGTGGGAAATCGTGGACAATGCGATCGACGAGGCTGCCAACGGGTACGCGAACGAGGTGACTGTTACCATTCACCGCGATAACTCCGTTACGGTAACGGACAATGGCAGGGGTATCCCTGTCGGCATACACGAGAAGATGAAAGTATCCGGCGTCGAGGTGGTTTTTACGCAGCTGCACGCCGGCGGTAAATTCGAGAACACTTCCTACGAGTATTCCGGTGGACTCCACGGAGTCGGCGCCTCCGTCGTGAACGCGCTTTCCAGATGGCTCAGCGTGGAAGTCTACTGCGACAACCGCGCCTATAAGATGGAGTTTTCCTCAGAGGCTGACAGAAAAGGGCATATCGCTTCCGGCAAGCCCAAGTATCCGCTGACGGAGATTGGGCGTACAAGAAAGCAGGGGACGGTCGTTTCGTTCATGCCGGACGACAGGGTTTTCGAGACGGTCTCCATGAATTACGACACCGTCATGAGAAGGCTCCGCGAGCTCGCTTATCTGAACAGGGGCGTACGCATTCTGCTGACGGACGAGCGGGAGCACGGAGACCGGAGATCGGTCGAATTCAAATATGACGGAGGACTCTCGGATTTCATTTCCTATCTGAATCAGGACAAGACGCCCGCATACGAGCCGCCCGTCCATTTCAGCGGTTCCAGCGGAGGCATTCTGGTGGAATTCGCGTTCCAGCACAACGACGGATACAACGACAATATCTTTTCCTACGTGAACAATATCCCCACGACGGAAGGCGGTACGCATGAGACCGGCTTTAAGGCGGCCTTCACGAAGGTCATGAACGACTACTGCCGGCGCCAGGGAATCCTGAAGGATAAGGACGCGCCCCTTTCGGGTGAGGACTTCCGCGAAGGCATGACCGCCGTGCTCACGCTGAAGATGAAATCCATCCAGTTCGAGGGACAGACGAAAACGAAACTTGGGAACACCGAAGCAAGAACGGCGGTCGAAGCGGTGGTAACCGAGAAGCTGACGCCGTTCCTCGAGAACCTGAAGAACGCCGACATCGCGAATCAGATCGCCGAAAAGGCCGTGAAAGCCGCGAAGGTGCGGGAAGCCGCAAGAAAAGCGAAGGCGACCGCGCGTGAAAAGAACAAACTGGAAAACGCTCCGCTCGTCGGCAAGCTGTCCAGCTGCACCGGAAGGAACGCGGCGATCAACGAGCTCTTCATTGTGGAGGGCGACAGCGCGGGCGGCAGCGCTAAACAGGGAAGGGACAGGAAATTCCAGGCGATCCTCCCTCTGCGCGGAAAACCGCTGAACGTGGAGAAGAAGCGGCTGGATCAGGTGCTTCAGAACGACGAATTCCGTTCGATCATAACCGCGCTCGGCACGGGGATCGGGGAGGACTTCGATCTCGGTTCCCTGAAATACAACAAGGTGATCATTCTGTCGGACGCGGATCAGGACGGTGCACATATCCGCGCGATCCTTCTGACGTTCTTCTACCGTTACATGAAGGAACTGATCAACGACGGACATGTATATATCGGGCTTTCGCCGCTGTACCGCGTGTCGAAAGGCGACAAGCACATTTACTGCTATGACGACGCCGAACTGAAGAAAGCGACCGCCGATATCGGGAAAGGCTATTCGATCCAGCGGTATAAAGGACTCGGCGAGATGAACCCGGAGCAGCTTTGGGAGACGACGCTGAATCCCCAGAACCGCGCGCTGGTCCGCGTCCTGATCGAGGACGCCGCCGACGTGGAGCACAAGGTAACGGTCCTTATGGGGGACAAGGTCCAGCCCCGCAAGGAATACATTTTTGAAAACGCCGACTTTAACAAGGCGCCGTCCGTATACGAACAGATGGCGGGGAAAAAGTGAGGATAAAGGCATATGGCAAAACAACAGCAGCCTTTTGAAGAGAAGATACTGATCAAGAGCATGGACGATGTGATGCATGAGTCGATCATGCCTTACGCGGAGCATATCATCCTGGAGCGCGCGCTCCCGCGCGTCGAAGACGGTCTGAAACCGGTGCAGCGCAGGATCCTGTATACCATGAGCGAACTCGGGCTGACGCCCGACAAGCCGCACAGGAAGAGCGCGCGTATCGTGGGCGATTGCCTCGGTAAATATCATCCGCACGGCGATTCCTCCGTTTACGACGCCATGGTGCATCTTGCCCAGCCGTTCAACATGCGCGTGCCGCTGGTTGACGGTCACGGGAATTTCGGTTCGATGGACGGGGATTCCGCCGCCGCCATGCGATACACGGAAGCGAGAATGACGGACGCTGCTCTCCAGCAGCTGCGTGATATCGACAAGGATACCGTGCATTTTTCCCTCAACTTCGACGACTCCACAAAAGAGCCCGACGTTCTGCCAGGAAGGTTTCCGAATCTTCTGGTCAACGGCGCGATGGGAATCGCGATCGGACTCGCCACGAACATTCCGCCGCACAATCCCGGAGAGGCGATCGACGCGGTGGTCGCGGTCATGGAGGATCCGGATATTTCGCTGGACGATCTGATGAAGATCATCCCTGCTCCCGATTTCCCGACCGGTGCCTATCTGATCCGCTCTCCGGAGATCAGGGAAGCGTATGAAACGGGGCGCGGAAAGCTGGTCATGCGCGCCAAAACGCATATGGAAGACCAGAAGAACGGGAAAACGCTCATCGTGATCGACGAGTTCCCCTTCCAGATCAACAAGGCGTACGCGCTTCAGAAGATCCTGGACGTCACACAGGAGAAGAAAGCGCTTTTTGCGGGAATCGCCGATATCCGGGACGAGAGCGACCGGACGGGCATCCGCGCCGTCATCGAGATCAAGAAGGACTACGACGCGAATCTGATCCTGCAGTATCTGTTCAAATATACGGATCTGCAGTCGACGTTCGGTGTCAATATGGTCGCTATCGCGGACGGAAAGCCCCAGCAGCTCGGCCTGAAGCAGATCATTGAGCATTATGTCGCGCATCAGCGGGACGTCGTGACAAGAAGAACCAGATACGAACTGGAAGCCGCGGAGCGGAGAGAACACATTTTGGCGGGACTTATGGTGGCCGTCAACAATCTCGACCGCGTGATCGCACTGATTCGTGCTTCCAAGTCCCCGAAAGAAGCCAAGGAAGCGCTGATGCGGGAATTCCTCCTGTCGGAAATCCAGGCGCAGGCGATCCTCGATCTCAGACTGCAGAAACTGACCAATCTGGAACTCCGGCTGATCGAGAAGGAATACGCGGATATTCTTGCCCTGCTCGGGGAACTGAAAGCGATTCTTTCCTCCGACAGGAAACTAACGGCCCTGATCAAAAAGGAGCTTCTTGCTATCAAAAAGCAGATCGACGATCCGAGGCGCACGGTACTGATCGACGACGAGCTGAACGTGATTACCAGGGAAGAAGAAGTCAAGCTTGTCGCGGAAGACGTTGTCGTTGCGGTCTGTGAAGGGATGCGGATCCGCAGGACTGCGGAAAAACAGTTCAATATCGGGCAGGTGGAGGAGGAGCCGATCGCGATCCTTCATACGGATACGTCCAAGCGCGTCCGGATGTTTACGAATCTCGGCGCGGTCATTTCGCTGCCGGTCGCGGAGATCCCGGAGACAAAGGGATCCGCGAAATCCGCGAATCTTGCCTCCATCGTCCAGTTCGACAACCATGAATCCATCGTAGCGGTATTCGACGATTCGAACGAGGGAAGCTATCTGTTCAGCACGGCGCAGGGATTTGTGAAACGGAGTCCCGCGGACGAGTACCAGCTGAAGGTGAAGAAGACGACGGGAATGAACCTGAAAAAGGACGATACCGTAATCTCCGTCTGCAGAGACAACGGGAAGGGGAGCATCCTGATGCTGACGGCGTCAGGCATGAGCATCCGTTTCGATGCGGAATCGGTTCCGACGACCGGCCGCGTCAGCGGAGGCGTTCACGGCATCAAAGCGGCTCCGGGCGATCCCGTGATCTTTTCGGAACAGGTGGACGAGGAAGGCGAACTGCTGGTCATTACGGACCGGGGATACGGAAAACGGACTCTGCTGTTCGACTACGAACTTCAGGGGAGAAACGGAAAAGGCGTCAGGACGTTCGACTTCAAGAAAAACGGGTCCAACGGAACACGGATCGCTTCCGCGCTGTATGTTACGGTCCCCTATGAGTTCAAGGTGATCCAGAGACACGGTTCTGAAACCATGTTTTCCACGGAACAGGTGCGGATCGCAGATAAGATGAGCAAAGGCTTCTTGATGGTCGCGGTGATTCTTGACGATGACGTCGTTTCAGTCAAAAAGGTTTGACGCCCTGTCTGGAATCCCGGAGATGCGTTTCTTCATCGGTTTCAACGGAATCCATGTTCCATGGTAAAAGCCCTGCTGGGGGAGTATCAATGAATCAAACGAGCTCAAATATCAAACTGCTCAGCAGAACGATGTTCCGGCTTCTGCCGGTCCAGATCCTGATGTCGGTTGTCGGAGCCGTCAATGGTTTTGTTTCCAGTTATTTTGCCAGTAACTTTGTCAGCGTCAAAGCCGTTAGCGCCGTCGGAATATACGGACCGGTCGGTTTGCTGGTCGGCGCGATCAGCACGATGCTGGTAGGCGGCGCCGTGGTCATGTGCGGCAAATACATCGGAGAGAACAGGAAGGAGAGATCTCAGAATGTTGTCGCGCTGAGTCTTTTGCTTTCCTCAATCGTCGCGGTCTTGTTCACGGTGCTGTTTGTCATATTTGGTCTTTTCGACCTGACCGGTTTTCTGACGCGGGACGCCGAACTGAGGCCGCTCTTCAACAGGTATCTTCTGGGACAGTCCGTCGGCGTGTTTCCATCTATGATCGGGAATCTGCTGTTCGCGTTTCTTTCTCTGGAGAATAAAACCTGCAGAGGCATCGTCGCCAGTGTCGCTTACGCTGTCTCGAACATCGTGCTGACTTATCTGTTCATCTGCGTGTTCAGGATGGGGGAATTCGGGCTCGCGCTCGCGTCCTCGCTCGGAATGTGGGCTTACTGCGGGGTGGAAGCGTCGTATTTCCTTTCAAAGAAATCGCATTTCAAAGTCTCTCTGGAAGGTTTGGATTGGAAAGAATCCGCAGGCATTCTGCGCATCGGGTTCCCCGGAGCGGCGACGAATGCTTATCAGACGGTCCGCGGCTTTATCGTCAACGCTTTGATCCTGACTTTTGTCGGAAGCGCGGGAATTGCCGCGTTTGCTGCCTCGGACAACCTGATGAGAATGTTCTGGTCGATCCCTGCGGGGATGATGGCCGTCAGCCGTATGATGATGAGCGTCAGCGTCGGGGAGGAAGACAGAGAATCGCTCAAAGACGCCATGCGGGTGATGTTCAGACGGTTTCTGCCGCTGATGTGCGGTGTCGCGGCATTTCTGATCGTCTTCGCTGTTCCGCTGACCAGAATCTATTATAAGGACGCCTCGGATCCGGTCTATATGATGACCGTGTGGGCACTGAGGATCATTCCTTTCTGCATGCCCCTTAGCGTGATATGCATGCATTTTATCTGCTACGGGCAGACGATCGGGAAAAACGGTCTCGTACATGTCCTCTCCGTAGTGGACGGCGTTCTCTCTGTGGCGGGATTCACCGCGCTGCTCATCCGTTCGATGGGAATGAACAGCGTTTATGTGGCGAACGTTCTGAACGGTATCTCCACGACGCTTGTGGTTGTGATTTATTCCATACTGAAGAAAAAGCGTTTTCCGAGGAATATGGATGACCTGATGGTAATCCCGGACGGTTTCGGCGTTCCGGAGAGCGAGCGGATGGATCTTTCCGTTCATGAGATACGGGAGGTCGTGGAGATCTCCCGACGGGTGCAGGACTTCTGTCTGGAGAAGGGGATCGACCGCCGCAGGGCGTATCTTGCAGGCCTTTCCATGGAGGAGATGGCCGGGAACGTGGTTGATCACGGGTTTGCAAAGGACAGGAAAAAGCATACGATCGATATCCGCGTGGTGCATAAGGACGAGACCGTGATTCTCAGGATCAAGGACGACTGCGTCCCGTTCGATCCGGGTGAACGTATCAGGATCGCAAACAGCGAGGATCCAGCGGCGAACATCGGCTTAAAAATGGTTTTCAAGATTGCCGAGAGCGTCCAGTATCAGAATATTTTGGGCATGAACGTTGTGACGATCAAAATCTGACATAATGAACAGGCTTATAAAGGCGGACCGCTGGGTCCGCCCTTTTTACGCGCTGCGCTCCCGACACTGTGCGCATGGATCACTGCCGGTCTTTGAAAAGTGAACATTGTGAAGCAAATTTGACATTGCGATGAATGGAGTGATAAGATGCTTTCGTGTTTTATTTCCCCGAAATGGGATATTGGAGGTTTTTTATCCAGATGAAGTTTACAAAGAGGAAGGGATTCGGCGACAGGATCGATGCGGATATTATCCGCGGGCTTGACGGAATGCATGTCATCATGCCGCTGATGATGAAGAACAGGACCGACAACGAGGCTTTCCTGCAGATTTCCGTCGAAACGGAAAAGCTGGACGCCTGGCTCCGCGCAAAGAACGACGCCAATCCCGAACACCGCTATACCATCTTTCAGGCCGTACTCGCTGCGGTCGGCAGAACGATCCAGATGCGGCCGCGGATGAATACGTTCATCAAGGGCGAGCGGTATTATCAGAGAAACAGCATCCAGTTTTCCTTTATAGCGAAAAAGGCTTTTTCGGATTCCGGAGAAGAGGCAATCGCGATTATGGACTATGATCCCGAGAGCAAAAAGAGCAGTATCGATGAGATGCACGACAAGCTGTGCTCGTTCGTTTACGATCTCCGCCACAATGACAAGACGGACGCGACAACGGATATTATCGGTTCGCTGAACAAGCTTCCCTTCTTTATTTTCCGCTTTGTTATCTGGCTCCTTTCCTGGCTGGACAATCACGGCATCATGCCGAAGGCGCTTTTAAAGGAGGATCCGTACGCGAGCACGGTATTCCTTTCCAATATCGGTTCCCTGAAACTGGCGGCAGGTTATCATCACCTGGCAAACTGGGGCACCAACTCCGTGTTTATCATTCTGGGTGAGGAGACCAAGGCGGAGATTCTGCAGCCGGACGGATCCAAGAGAATGACGTCAAAGATCGACATGGGCATCACGCTGGACGAGCGTATCGCCGACGGCTATTATTTCGCAAAGACCGCGCGTCTGATCAATTATCTGCTGAACAATCCGGAACTTCTGGACAAGCCCTGCTGCGAGCAGATCGTATACGAGGAGAAATAAACTGCCGTATCTTCGATAATCGGAAACGGATCCACCGGAAATGTTACGGAACGAGGGAGATTCTGTTACGTTTTGGGAAGCGGGAGATTCCGGAATCGGTTTGATGGTAACATGATTTCATCAGCTTATAGGAGGATGAATCCATGAAAGGAAGAAAACAGTTAATTCTCATCGCGCTTGCGGTAATGCTGCTCGTGTCGGGCTGCAGCGCAAAACAAGCGTCGTACGTGTCCGCTCCGGCGGCAGCCGCTGAAATGGCTTACGCGGATGATTACGAATACTATGCGGAGGCGCCCGCTGCCGCGGCTTACGGGTCTTCCAACAGTATGACGTCGTATGAAGAGAAGAAGCCGGAGCCTGAACCCGAACAGACCGCAGAATACGGGAAGAAGATCATCTACAACGGATACATGACGATCCGCGCGGATGACCCCTCGGAAGCGCTGAACTCCATCAAGGTCATGTGCGAGAGCGCGGGCGGTTATCTTTCGAGTTCCTATTCGCGGACCAATGGGAACGGTTCTGCCTACGCTACGGCCACGTTCCGCATTCCGGCGGATAAGCTGGAGCAGTTCATGGCGGATATCGCCACGGTAGGCGAGCAGACAGAATCGAACATCAGCTCCGATGATATCACCCAGAGCTACTACGATATTCAGGCAAGGCTGAATTCCGCGAAAGCGGAGGAGCAGCAGCTGCTTGCGCTGTACGACAAGTGCGAGAGTATCGAGGACATCCTGAAAGTGAGAGAGCAGCTGGCATCTGTCCGCAGCCAGATCGAGAGCTATCAGGCGACTATCAACGTATGGAACAGTCAGGTTTCCTACGCAACGCTTGAACTGACTATCCGTGAAACGGAAAAAACGCCCGTTCAGGAAAAGAAGCCTCTGATCGAAGTCTGGAAGGCTTCGGACGTGTGGAACAAGATGAAGACCGGCGTGCAGAACAGCGGGAGATTTCTTCTGAACGCGCTGTACGCGATCGGAATCTTCCTTGCATATCTGATCGTGCCGGTTGTGATTCTCGGCGGCATCGGCGTCGGCCTCTATTTCCTGTTCCGTCCGGCGGTCAGAAAGCATCGTGAGAAAGTCCGGGCAAGGCAGGAACAGCAGATCGCCGAGCGGGAAAGAAGGAAAGCCGAGCGGGCAAAAAAGAGCGCGGAGTCCGCGCAGAAAGCGGTTCCGGATACGGAGAACAAAGAGGAAAATCAGGAGAAAACGGAAGCATAGCTTTCGATAATGGAAAAACGGGAGTGGAAAATGGTAGAGGTCAGGACGGTTGAGACAAAAAAGGACATCAGGACATTCGTAGAGTATCCTAAAAAACTGTATAAAGGGAATCCCTGTTATGTACCGGATCTGATTGCGAGCAGAATGGAAGACTTTGACCCGGAGCGCAATCCGGCGTTTGAGTACTGCGACGCAAAGTGTTTTCTGGCGTACCGGGATGGTGAACTTGCAGGCAGGATCGCGGCGATCCACAACACGAAGGCGAATCAGAAATTCGGCAAGAATTATCTGACAATCTCCTCCATCGATTTTATCGATGACGATGAGGTCGTAGACGCTCTGTTCAAAGCCGCTTTTGACTGGGGCAGAGAGAAGCACGGATGCACGCTGGTGCACGGGCCGCTTGGGTTTTCGGATATGGATCCCGAAGGAATGCTCGTGGACGGATTCGATAGGATGGGGCTTTACTATACCTATTACAACTATCCCTACTATATCCGCCAGATGGAGCGCATGGGCTTTTCAAAGGAAGTGGACTGGGTCGAATGCAGGATCACGATCCCGGATCAGCCCATCCCGCGCCTGACAAAGATCAGCAACGAGGTGCTGAAGCGGAAAAAGCTGCACATCATCGAACTGGGGGCAAAGGAAAAACCGATCGCCGAACTGGCCGAGGACATGTTCAAACTGTGGAACGAGACGTACCTGGCGCTGTTCGGAGTCGTGCCCATGACAAGAAAACAGGTCGAGAAATATACGGCTGAGTTTCTTCCCGTTCTGAACAAGCGGACCACCTGCTTCGTGTATAATGACGAGGGCGATATGGTCGCTTTCGGAATCTGCTCTCCCGCTCTCGAGAAGGCCCAGCGCCAAAACGGGGGCAGATTGTTCCCGCTCGGGTGGATCCCGATGCTGCAGGCGTTAAAGGGCAGAAACGATACGGTCGATCTGCTGCTGATTGCCGTCAGACCGGATCTGCAGATGAGCGGGATCAACGCGGTCGTTATAGACAATCTGCTTGGAAAGATGATCAAGAACCATGTCAAATACGCGGAAACCGGTCCTATGCTGGAGCTGAACGATAAGGTGCAGTCGCAGCTGAAACTGTTCGAACACGAGCAGCATAAACGGCGCCGCTGCTGGGTGCGCGATTTGTGATAGTGACCATTCTTGAAATAATAACGGGGCGCCGGAAGGCGTCCCGTTATTATGAGATAGGCTGATCATCAGAAAGGGATATTCTCACTGTATTCACTGAAAACAAGCGGGAGGGAACTTGTGAACATCTCAGAGATACTCATCAGCACTCCCTCAGGATCCTGTTCAGTCGTTCCATCGTCAATCAAAGTTGCTTTCTTCACCTTATCTCCGCCGGAATAAGTCAGCTGAAAGATGAACGTGTTAGGATTTTTCTTATGGTACATGTCAATATAGTAAAAACTCTCATTTATATCGTAAAAGTTTTCGGAGTATACGATGCAGCCTGCTGATGGCCATACGGAAACAAACATATTGTTGCTCTTGATATCTAAATAGGACATGGCATTACGTTCAAAATCCCAGTAATAGAAGGTGCAGTTGCCTTTCGTGATGTAATGCCGTTCGCCGTCCTTATTCAAATGCTTGCAGTTCCCGACGTCGATGCCGTTTTTACCGTTGTCCTTGTCAATAATCAGTTCCGGAATACCGTCACTGTTAAGATCATACCAGCATACATATATCGGCTCCGACTGCTTTGACTTGATGTCCTGGATTGTCCAGCCGACCCATTTCAAGAACTCCTCATAAGCTTTCCAATCCGTCTCATTATTCCAACCGTCGCCCCAATCGTCATCCCAATTGTCAAATTCATACTTTGCACCTTTATCAGAGACGGGAGAATACGCTGCCAGTGCAGATGCCGGCACACAGGTTAGAATGCTGAAGATGATTCCGAAAATAAGCATGGCAGAGATGATTCTTTTCATGATGGCTCCCCCTAACAGAAACTGTTTATGAAATCATTTAAGCATAGGGGAAGATGGAGGTCAACAGAATGTCACACGTAATGCGGCCGGGATCGTTATTGATGCGACTGATTATCCTGTTCCGATGCAGAGCATATAGAATGAGTGGGAAAAAGTGATCTGCGATTCGCTCTTCCTCCCTGTTGATGACTATGCTCATGTGATAAATCATTTCGAACTTTTTTTCAGCTTTTTCTGTATTTGTCGACTGAAAGCGGTAAACCGCAGTGCTGCAAGGTCAACTATGAACGTAAAAATAGAAACTTGGTGGTTAATGAGCATTCAAAAAGGATAACAAAAAAAGGGATGCCGCGGAACAGTTCGTGGCATCCCTTTTTGACAGAAGATCCGAAACGGATTATTTCGCCTTCGTTGCGATCTCTTCAAGCAGCATAGCGGAAAACTCTTCCAGCGATTTTGTTCCGAGATCACCGTTCTTTCTGGAGCGTACGGACAGAAGACCGGATTCGACCTCCTTGTCTCCGAGAACCAGCATATAAGGTACTTTCTGCATCTGTGCCTCACGGATCTTGAAGCCGATCTTTTCGTTGCGCAGATCGGTTTCAACGCGCACGCCGCGGGCGGCGAGATATTTCTCGATTTCGACGCAGCGGTCGGCAGCGCGGTCCGTAATGGGCAGAACTTTGACCTGAACGGGAGCGAGCCATGTCGGAAATGCGCCAGCATATTTCTCGATGAGAAGGGCAAGTGTGCGCTCATAGCAGCCGATGCTCGTCCTGTGGATGATGACGGGGTACTTTTTCTGACCGTCGCTGTCCGTATATACCATCCCGTAACGCTCAGCAAGCTGGAAGTCGATCTGAATCGTGATCAGGGTATCCTCTTTGCCGAAGACGTTCTTGATCTGGATGTCGAGTTTCGGTCCGTAGAACGCCGCCTCGCCGTCCGCTTCATAAAAGTCGATTTTCAGATCGTTCAGGATGTCGCGCATCAGATTCTGCGTTCTTTCCCAGCTTTCTTTCTCACCGATATACTTATCCTTGTCATTCTCATCCCATTTGGAGAAACGGAACGTGACATCTTCCAAAAGACCGACCGTGTCGAGCATATATCTTGCCAGGTCCAGGCATCCGCGGAATTCATCCTCCAGCTGATCCGGACGGACAGCGAGGTGGCCTTCCGAAATCGTGAACTGGCGGACACGGATCAGGCCGTGCATTTCACCGGAGCTTTCGTTCCGGAACAGTGTGCTGGTTTCGTTGTAGCGGAGCGGCAGGTCGCGGTAGGAACGCGGTCTGTTCAGATATGCCATGAACTGGAAGGGGCAGGTCATGGGGCGGAGCGCAAAGATCTCCTTCGTTTCATCGTCCTGGTCTGCCTTGTCGCCCATGACGAACATGCCGTCGCGGTAATGATCCCAGTGACCGGAAACCTTATACAGTTCCCGCTTGGCCATGAACGGGGTCTTCGTGAGAAGATAGCCCCTGCGCTGCTCTTCATCCTCGACAAAACGCTGGAGCAGCTGGATGACCCGCGCACCCTTCGGAAGAAGGATCGGAAGGCCCTGACCGATCAGGTCGACGGTCGTGAAGAGCTCCAGTTCGCGGCCGAGTTTGTTGTGATCGCGCTTCTTTGCCTCTTCCAGTTTCGCGAGGTACTCTTCCAGATCCGCCTTCTTTTCGAACGCGGTTCCGTAGATTCGCTGCAGCATCTTGTTCTTCTCGCTGCCGCGCCAGTAGGCGCCTGCGGTCGACTGGAGCTTGATGTTCTTGATTTTGCCCGTGGACGCGACATGAGGTCCGGCGCAGAGATCGACGAATTCGCCCTGACGGTAAAAGCTGATGGTCGCGTCTTCGGGAAGATCGCGGATCAGTTCGACCTTGTAGGGCTCTCCGCGGTCCTCCATAAACTGGATGGCTTCTTCGCGGGGAAGCTCAAAGCGCTCGAGGGGGAGATCCTCTTTCTGGATCTTTGCCATTTCCTTTTCGAGCTTCTCCAGGTCTTCCGCCGTAAACGGAGTGTCCGTGTCGAAGTCGTAATAAAAGCCGTTCTCGATAGCGGGGCCGATCGCCAGCTTGACGCCGGGATAAAGGCGTTTGACGGCCTGCGCGAGGATATGGGAGGTCGTATGACGGTATGCCCATCTGCCGTCTGCGTCGTCAAATGTGCAGAAACGGATCTCGTGATTGCCGTGGATCGGGCGGAAGATGTCGCTGTTCTCTCCGTCGATCAGGCAGGACAATGCGGCTTTTGCGAGCCTGGGACTGATCGATTCGGCGATGCTGAGCGGGGAGATTCCATCCGGATACTCTCTGTTGCTTCCGTCCGGGAAAGTAATGATCATTTTTGTTTTCCTCCTTGTGTGATGCACTCTGTTCAATAAAATAACGCCCCTCGATGACTCGAGGGGCGATCATGACAAAAATCGCGGTTCCACCCTGATTTATAACTTTATATGAGCTGTAACGGGCCCGCCCGTCGGAATCAGCGGCCGGTACAGCATTCGGCTTTTTAAAGGGCTTGCAGCAGATGCCCTTCTCTCTGTGAAAAAGCTTGGAAAACTGCTTGTTCCGCGTCGGCTTCCAATCAGAAGATTATTATAATCCTTCCGTAAATAGGTTGTCAAGCCGAATACGGATGTGGTAATATTAGCAAATAGTGGGCTATTATGCAGTTACAATAAATGAGCCAATTGGAGGATACTATGGCAACAATGGAAAAGCTTGACCATGATAAGGTCAAATTGACAATTTCGGTAGACGCAGACACATTCGCTGCGGCAGTTCAGCAGGCATATGTAAAGAACCGCCAGCGTTATAAAGTTCAGGGATTCCGCGCGGGAAAAGCGCCACGCAAGATCATCGAGACCCTTTACGGTGAAGATGTGTTCTATGCTGACGCATTTGAATTCTGCTGGGGAGACGCATATGACGAAGCGATCGAGGAGAACGGCCTCGAGCCGGTCGATCAGCCGAATATCTCCATTGAGTCTATGAGCCTGAAAGACGGCATGACATATACCGCGGAAGTACAGCTCAAGCCTGAGGTAACGCTCGGCGAGTATAAGGGGATGGAAATCGAAAAGCCCGATTACTCGGTAAAGGATGAAGAAGTCGATGCAAAGATCAACGAAGAGCGCGAAAAGAACGCGCGCTTTGTGGACGTCGACCGCGCAGCCGAAAACGGGGACCGCGTCCTGATCGACTACAGCGGTTCCGTGAACGGAGAAAAGTTCGACGGCGGCACAGCGGAAGGCCAGACGCTTGTTCTCGGCTCCAACACGTTCATTCCGGGTTTCGAGGATCAGCTTGTCGGCATGAAGCAGGGCGAGGAGCGTGACATCAACGTCAAGTTCCCGGACGATTATCATGCGGAAGAACTTGCGGGCAAGGACGCCGTTTTCGCTGTAAAGCTCCATTTGGTGCAGCTGAAGGAACTGCCGGCTCTGGACGACGAGTTCGCAAAGGACGTTTCTGATTTTGACACGCTGGACGAGTATAAGGCAGATGTGCGCAAGACCATGGTGGAGCAGGCTGCAAAGAACGAGAAAACAGCCATCGAGAACATCGCGATCCGTCAGGCTTGCGATAACGCGACTGTGGAGATTCCGGAGTGCATGATCAAGCGTCAGATCGACTGGATGCTGGATGATTTCCGTTACAGACTCCAGATGAGCGGCGTTTCTTTCGAAGATTACTGCAAGTATCTCGGAACCACGCCCGATCAGATGCGGGATCAGTTCCGTCCTGAGGCGGAAGCCCGGGTGAAGATGCAGCTCGTGGTGGAAAAGATCGGCAAAGAAGAAGCCATCGAGTGCACGGACGAAGATCTGAACGAGATCATCGAACAGTACGCGAAGGACAACAATATGTCCGCTGAGGATTTCAGGGCAAACCTGAAAGACGACGACCTCGATTATCTGCGTGACCGCAAGAAATCCGAAAAGGCGATCAATCTGATCGTTGACAGCCTGAAGTTCAAGAAGGCAGCAAAAGCGGCTGCGAAGAAGAAAACCTCCACGAAAAAGACTGCCGCCAAAAAGGCTGAAGCCAAAGAGGAGAACGCGGAAGAAAAGCCGGAAGCTGCCGAGTAAGACGGCGGCATGACGGATATTTCTGTCAATCCGCGGATTCCCTGCAGCCGGGAAGACCGGTTTCGGGAGATCAAAACGCTCGGAAGGTTCCGGGAGAAAGGGAGATCGGGTCAGAGAATCAGCTGATCAGATCGAAGTAAAAAACATGAATTTGGTTCCGATGGTGGTCGAACAGACCAGTCAGGGCGAGCGTTCCTATGATATATACTCGCGTCTTCTGAAGGACAGGATCATCTTCCTCGGAGGAGAAGTGGACGACGATACGGCGAATATCATCGTAGCGCAGATGCTGTTCCTGGAAGCGGACGATCCGGATAAGGATATCTACCTGTATATCAACAGTCCGGGCGGGTCCGTGAGTGCGGGCATGGCAATCTATGACACGATGCAGTATATCAAGTGCGAGGTTTCCACCATCTGCGTCGGCCTTGCGGCGTCCATGGGCGCGTTTCTTCTTGCGGCAGGTGCAAAGGGCAAACGCCGCGCGCTTCCGAACGCGGAGATCATGATCCATCAGCCGAGCGGCGGCGCCCGCGGTCAGGCGACGGATATGAATATTCAGGTGGAGCAGATCCTGCGCATCAAGAAGCGCCTGAACACCATCCTTGCGCAGAGGACTGGTCAATCGTACGAAACCATCTGTGTTGACACGGAACGCGACAACTATATGACACCGGAGCAGGCAAAGGAATACGGACTGATCGACGAGATCATCCAGCCGAGACGGTGACGGAGGAATAATCAGAACAGATGCCGACAAAAAACGACAAGAGAAATCCCATCAGATGCTCGTTCTGCGGAAAATCGCAGGACGAGGTCAACCGCATCATCGCGGGACCCGGGGTATATATCTGCAACGAATGTGTGGAGCTTTGTCATGAGATCATCGAGGACGACAAAGTCCAGGCTGCGCCCGCACAGGTCAGCGTGAACTCGCTTCCAAAGCCGAAGGAAATCCTTGAAACGCTCGACCAGTACGTGATAGGGCAGGACGACGCAAAGCGCGCGCTCGCCGTTGCGGTTTACAATCACTACAAAAGGATCAACGCCGGAAAGCAGAACGACGACGTGGAGCTCCAGAAGAGCAATATCGTCATGCTTGGACCGACCGGCTGCGGCAAAACGATGCTGGCGCAGACGCTGGCAAAAATACTGGATGTTCCGTTTGCCGTTGCGGACGCGACGAGCCTGACGGAAGCCGGATACGTCGGTGAGGATGTGGAAAACATTCTGCTGAAGCTGATCCAGGCAGCGGACTACGATGTTCAGAAGGCGGAAAAAGGCATCATCTATGTCGATGAGATCGATAAGATCGCGCGCAAAGGAGAGAATGTTTCCATTACGCGGGACGTTTCCGGAGAAGGCGTGCAGCAGGCGCTTCTGAAGATCGTGGAAGGAACCGTCGCTTCCGTTCCGCCGCAGGGCGGAAGAAAGCATCCGCATCAGGAATTCATCCAGATCGACACGACGAATATCCTGTTTATCTGCGGAGGCGCTTTTACCGGGATCGACAAGATCATCGAGAAGCGAACCGGCCAGAAAATGATGGGATTCGGAGCGGACGTTCAGTCGAACGTGCAGAAGGATATCGGCGAAGTCCTCAAGAACATCCTTCCCGAAGATCTCCTGAAATTCGGTCTTATCCCGGAATTCGTGGGACGTATGCCGATCATCGTGACACTGGAGAATCTGGACGAGGACGCGCTGGTCAGAATTCTTTCGGAACCGAAAAACGCCCTTTCCAGGCAGTACAAGCGTCTTTTCGAGATGGATAACGTTGAGCTGACGTTTGAGGAAGACGCGCTGCGTGAGGTTGCGCATCTTGCGATCGAGCGCAAGACGGGCGCCCGCGGTCTGCGTGCGATTCTTGAGGATGTCATGCTGGATATCATGTTCGATATTCCGTCGGATAAGGATATCGTTGCCGTAAGAGTCACGAAGGACACGATCGATAAAAAGACGAAGCCGATCATCACCAGAAAGGCTTTGAATCATCCGAAACGCAGTTCCAGCAAGAACAAGGAGAAAGGGGAGGCTCTGGATGCGGGTGATCCGGAACAGACAGCCTGAGCGCATATGAAATCTACGTTGTTTTCAATCGGTACCTGTTTATTCCTGGTTGGCCTGCTTTGCCTGTTCGGCGTAGCATGTTCCGTTATCCCGGGGTCGGAACCCGCGGAAGCGGAGGAGGTCTCCATACAGATCGCGGAGGAAACACCCGCCCCTACAGAAGAACCTGTGACGCCCGTTGTTGCGGTTTTTGGCGGTGACAAAGGATTCCAGGAAGTCAGCGATCTCCTTCAGCAGATCCATGACGCGGAGATCGCGGATGGAACCGAAGGGATTCCGGAACATACGGCGGTCGCTTTCTTCTACCTGGACAGCAAGGAAGATGCCGCTGAAATCGGTAACTTGACCGAAAAAGGAATTCCGGTCGTCGTCTATAACAGAATCGGATTCGAATGCCCCGAAGACGCGGTCACAATCGGCTACGAGACGGTGTACGGATCGGACTGCGAGAGCGTTATGGAGGACGCGATTTCTTATCCGCCCCATGACACGCCCGTTCGTATGTTCGGCGTATTCCCGAACGATCAGAGTGACGCTTTCAAACTGTTTCAGGATATGATCTCCGAGGGGAAGATCCTGAGAAAAGGCGTGTTTGTGGGCCCTGCAGATTCATCCTATACAAACTGGATCGAGCGTAAGCTGGACTCGTTCCTGGAGGGCATGGTAGACTGCGCATATGTTGAAACGGCTGAAGAAGCGGCTGTTCTGGCGAACGCGCTGATCGCAAGAAACCGTGATGATTTTGAGATCTTTACGATCGAATCCGGCGACGAACTGTTGTCGCTCGCGGAGTTGTATCCGAGGATTTTCCCCCATGTCATGGCATTCGACGACGCAGGAGCGATGGAGGAAGCGGTCGCCGCGATCAACGCGATCCTGACAGACGGAACGGCGGAAGATGTCGTTCTTGCCAGCTGATTCCGATTAACAGGTGTAAAAAAGAAACAAAGCGGAGCGATCCGCTTTTTCTTTTTTCCAGACACCGCCCGGATTTCCCTCCGGCGTTCCGGAAAGAAAAAGATGCGGAGCAGTGCTCCGCATCGGTAAATGCTGTATGGATAGCTTCGTTTCAAGCGCCTGCCGCCGGAGCGGGAATGATTTCCGGAGGCGTATCCTGAAGATTCAGCCCCCAGGTGGTTCTCAGCGCTTTCGTTTTGACGTATCCGATTTCGGTATAGTATTCGATCTTGGAATATCCGCTGCCTTCGTCGATCTCCAGAACCTTGACCGGGGTGTCAAAAGGCACCTTGCAGATTCTGTGCTCGGAATCGATCGACTGATTGTCGCACATCCATGTTGTTCCCTTCATGACATATGCGCTGCTGGTGGTGTCGCTCTGACCTTCGGTCATGGTGATATAGCCGCGGTAGACATAACCTTCTTTTCCTGCGGCGGAACGGACCTTGACCCATGCGTCATTGTAAAGCAGGACTTCCAGTTCGTCGCCGATTTCCAGATGCTGGATCTTCTTGGCGCCGCCTTTGCTTTCCTTACGGATTGCGGCGTTCTCGTGCGTGACCCATGCCTTGTCGTTCTCAAGCTCCTCATGGTCGTAGAAATTCGCCTGCAGTTCGGAATAGTCATTGAAGTCATACATATTTCTCGCGGAACTCAGCGCTTTCTGGATCGATTTGCTCGAACGGTTGGAATTGGTGACTCTGACCGTCGTGCCGGGGCACGCATAGTAATAGAGCCATTTCGCGTCTTCCACCAGAAGACGGATGCACCCGTGCGAAACATCGTTTCCGAGATTCCGGTAGGGATTCTTCATCATGGTGGACACGTCTCGTTTCTTGAACATCACGGAATGGAAATAGTTGTCCGCCACAAGCTGCGTCCAGTATCTCGCGTATTCGCTGAACTTCGCAAATTTGCCGAACCTCTCGCGCCCTCCGATTTTCCAGACGCCGGTAGGCGTAGGCGTGCTCTCGAGGGCGGCATCAGGGTCGTCGCTCGGCGCGTTGACGGTTTTTCCGGTTGAGCAGATGAACCGCCGGACGATACGGGTATATTCGCCGTTCTCGTCTCTTTCATATACCGTAACGGTCTGATTTTTCAGATCCAGAACGATATAGTATTTATCGGGATCCGTGTTTTTCAGCTCATCTTTCGCGCTTGCCACGGGGGCAAACAGGAAGACGCTGACAAATGTCAGGACCGAGAGCAGCAGGCAGATACTTTTTTTCATTTTTCCTCCCAAATCGCGGCAGACCGCGAAACAATCCTATTAGAAGACCCTGTACGCCATCAGGAAATGGCTGGGCCAGTATGAACCCGAAAGAACCGTGTTGGTGATACGCACGCATCCCGCCGAAGAACCCGCGTCGATCATGCTTCCGCTTCCGAGGTAGATCCCTACATGCCCGGTTGCCATGGACGACCCGGAGAATACGAGAATGTCGCCGCGCTTGCAGCTGCTGAGACTGTCGATCCGCGTGAACCTGCTGGTCGTTCTCCAGCCGATCGAGGTCATATAACTGATTTTAACACCGCTTTCCTTCAGACAGTAATAGACAAATCCGGAACAGTCGAATGTATTCGGCCCCTTCGCGCCACTGACATACCGGCATCCTTTTTTGGACTGCGCGATCTCGATCAGCTTTTCCACGCCTCTGCCGGAAGAAGAGCCGGAGGAGGAAGAGGAGCCGCCGGACGAACTTGATCCGCCGCTTCCGGACGTCGAGCCTCCCGAAGGCGAACTGGTCGTAGTGACGGTTTTCGCTTTCTTTGCGCTGCTGGAAAACAGGGAATTATACGTGCCGGTCCCGACTTTGCCGTCGGCATGCAGCTTGTTTCGTTCCTGAAACGCCATGACCGCCTCCGCCGTTTTTTCCCCGAAATAGCCGGTAACATTGGCGGAACGGAGATAATTCAGCTTGGCCAGACGGGTCTGGACTTTCTTGACATCGCTGCCGGATTCTCCGATCTGCATCACATACGGCTGGGCATGGCTTGACAGGATGGCGGATTTCGTGGTGGGTCCGAGCGTGCCGTCAACGACCAGATCGTTGCTCTGCTGGAATTTTCTGACGGCTGTTGCGGTTGCCCTGGTGTATTCGCCGGTTGCGGAGCCGCTGAAGTACTTCAGCTTTTTAAGCTTCTCCTGTACCTGTTTGATCACATCGTCCTTGTCGCCGATGGAATAGCATTTGGACACGGGGTTTTCCGAGAAAAGCGATTCAAGCGTATTGTTTCCGACTTTGCCGTCGCTTTTCAGGCTGTTTTTACTTTGAAATTCCTCAACCGCGCTCTGCGTGAGCTCTCCAAACGTCCCCGTGATATTGGACTTTGTCGTAACATATCCGAGCTCATACAGACGCTGCTGCACGTTCTCCACATCGTCACCGGAATCCCCAAGCTGCATGACGTATTTTTTCGCGTCATCGGAGAAAAGCAGGTCGTAGGTCTCCTTGCCGCAGATGCCGTCGGAAGAGAGGCCGTTATGATTCTGGAACGTTTTGACCGCCTTCTCCGTAATGGAACCGTAGTATTCCGTAGGTTCGTCGGAGTCCATATATCCAAGCTCCATAAGCCTTTCCTGGATCTGCGCTACGAGCGGAGACTTATCTCCCTCGTCCAGCTTCGTGAAGGACTCCCCGCCGGCCTGACCATCCGCAGGGTCAACGGAATCGACCGCGTTCTGCGGATCCTCCGAGACGTTCCCGGACGGATCCGTATCAATCTGCCCGGAAAAGGACTGGGCGGACGGATCGGGGTTTCCGGAAGCGAAAATGGTTTCCCCGACGGGATCGGCGGTCACAACCGCTTTTTTCTTCGGGGAAGCGAGAAGAATGATGATGACGGCGATCAGCGCGAAGGAGATGGAGGCAAGTCCGATCAGGAGGGTTTTCCGCGGAAGCTTTTTTAGGTATTGAATGCCGAAATAGATGCCTCTTCCGATTTTTCTGCACAGATTCAGAAAGAAAGTGCGCATATTGCGGACAATCTTCCTGAAACTGTTTTTCTTTGAACGCCTTTTTCCTTTACTCACGGGATTCCTCCTCATGGATCTATGATTCCGTGCAGTATATCAAACGAATTTGTCAAACTGATGAACCTGCTGAAAACGGTATGGAGAGTCTTTTGTCAGATGTCGTAGTACTCGCCGCGTCTGTAGTCGTAAATGGCGCGGTTGTACATCTGAAGATTCTCGAGCACCCTGCCGGTCCCGATGGCAACGCATGCGACCGGATCCTCCGCGTGATGACAGGGAAGGGCGGTCCGTTCTTCGATATATTTGTCGAGACCCCGGAGCAGAGAGCCGCCGCCGGTCAGGATGATACCGTTGGTTTTGATGTCCGCGGCCAGCTCCGGAGGGGTTTTTTCGGACAAAGACTGGATGCACTCCACGATCCTGTTCAGCGGATCGCGCAGAGCGTCGACCATTTCGTTCGTCCCGACCGGAACGGACTCCGGCATGCCAGAAAGGAGACTTCTCCCGGTAATATCGACGATTTTCTGATCTTTTTCCATATGCGCCTGACCGTAATCGATCTTGATCTGCTCTGCCGTTTTATCTCCGATCACGAGAGAATGCTTGTTGCGCATATAGCGGATCAGCGTCTCATCAAACGAATCGCCTGCGCACTTGATGGACTCCGAAATGACGACGCTTCCGTAGGAAAGCACGGCAGCGTCCGTCGTTCCGCCCCCGATGTCGACGATCATATGGCCGCAGGGCTCGTTGATGTCGATTCCCGCGCCGATGGCGGCGGCAATGGGTTCCTGAATCAGATGGCAGCGCTTCGCGCCGGCTTCACGTGCCGCCTCAACAAGGCAACGCTTTTCGGCTTCGGTAACGCCGGAAGGAACGCAGGCAACGACGCGGGGCCTGTAGAGAAAACTTGTTCCCACGACCTTCCTTAGAAAATACCTCAGCATGCGCGCGGTCACGTCGTAGTTGCTGATCACGCCGTCGCGGAGCGGACGTATGACCACGACGTTCGCCGGTGCGCGGCCCATCACACGGCTGGCTTCTTCGCCGATCGCGATCAGCCTTCCGGTATTCCGGTCGACGGCAACGACCGACGGCTCGCGAAGCACGATCCCGCGGTCCTTGGCATATACAAGAATGCTGGATGTTCCAAGATCGATGCCGACATCAGTTCTGTCAAAAATGCCCAAACTGCAGCCCTCTTTCATTACATACTTTTACTAATTTATTGTAGCAGAACACGCCTGAGCCAAAATAAAACAATCTGTGAAAGATAGCCGGGGTGATCCGGACGGTTGTATGCAGACCGGTACATTTCTGACGGATTTCTCCTAAATGTAAAGAAACTTAACATTAATGTATAAAATTATAATAAATATGTAAAATAATTTGACATAGAGTTGAATTGATGGTATGTTTTTTATCAATGGGGATAGAGGATGAATGCACGGGAGAGACTGCAAAAAAATCTTGTACTCCTCAGAAACTGCGCGGGATGGACTGCGTCCGATTTCGGCAGAAAACTGGGAGTAAGCAGACAGACAGTGGGAACGTTTGAAAAAAGCGGGAACAAGCTGTCTGTGATGCAGTATCTTGCCATTCATAAAGTATTCGATGACGAGATCGACGGATCGGAAGACCCGGAAGACTGTATGCTGAGGATCCTGATGGACTCGTTGGTCGATCATCCTGACCGGTATCCGGATGGCGTTCGGGATGAGATCCGGATCAATGCCGGACTGTTTGCCCCGTCTATCATGAAAAAGCCTCAGGACCGCGGCAGGGTTTCAAAGGCTTGGGCCGCGCTGCTCGACGCTTCCGGAATCCGCTACCGCCGCGATCTTTCTCCCGAACATACGGAACCCTTGAACGGGGATTCAGACTCAGAATAACTTGGAGGATCAACCATGGAAACGTTGCACGAAAGTCTCGAAAACTGGAAAAAAGGGCTGAACAGACTGAAGAGATACCATCTTACCCCGTTCGGATATACGGTCGCGACGATCCTTGTCATCGCTTTGGGCGTTATTGCCTGCGGTATCATCATTTTCTGAGAATCCGGTCTTCTTGCCAATAAAAAAGCACGCGGCTTTTCCGCGTGCGTGCGTATTATTTCCGGTTCTGCAACTCAGTTTTTGCGTTCATGCTTCCGGTATGTCGTGATGTCAGGAGCGTTGACCTGCTTTTTCCTGCTGATCTTTTTATCGATCACGGCATAGGCGATCAGAGCCACGATGAGACCTGCGAGTATCCAGCACCAGACCGGAACATTCTTGATGTTGAAGCAACGGATATTGATCCACATCTGGTTGGTTGCCTCACTCACTTCCTTATTGAAATAAACCATGATGGAAGCCCGCTCAAGCACTTCTTCCGAGGGATACTGAGCGGCAAGCTGACGGTACAGCTGATCTTCCGATACGGTCAGGATGAAATCATCCTGGCTTTCTTCATCTTCCGAGAAGAAATGTCCGACCGGATACTCCACCGTATCTTCTTCATCCTCGTCTGCACCGTAGTTCCATTCCAAGTACTCAAAGACTCTTCCGTCTTCCGAATTGGAGATGACGGAAGTATAGCCGATGTAATACATATTCCGGATCACGTTGTCGGGACGGGAGAGGAAATTGATGAACGCCTCCGCGGCGTGCTGTTTATCCGGGTCTCCTTCAACGCCGTTTTTCAGTTTCACCCATCCATCAAAATAAACGTTTGTGGATTCTTCCGGAACGGCGAATTCCAGAATAAAGTCATCCTCTTCGGCCTGATCCATCGAATAGACGGCGTCGCCGGACCACTGGAGATTTCCTACGACTTTTCCCGTGATCATATCCGCTTTGCCGGAGTCGGTCTCGAAAGAATACAGGTTGTCCTTGATGGACTGGAGGTAATCCTGGACCTTCGCGATCATCTCCGGGGACGTGTCGTTCATCTCGTCCTGCAGACGGGTAGGATAGTCGGGACTGTTTTTGAAGGAATCTGACGTCAGCAGATCCGATTTCAAAGCGCCCAGCGCGGCGAAATAAGTATCTCGTACGTTGTCTTTGACCGTGATCTGGCGCTTATAGGACGTGTTGTCGATCAGGTGCCAGGTCGAGGCGTCTTCGCGGGAAACGACTTCCGGGTTGTAGACAAATCCCGTAACGCCCCACATGAAACCGGCAGCGTATTTATCCCAGGTGCTTCCGTTGATTTCGTGTGTCTCGAACATGCGGCGGATGTACGGAGAGACGCCTTTGATGTAGTAATTGTTCTCGTCGCTTTCATCGAAGAATTCATCTGAAAGAGGGGAGAGTTTGTCTTCCGCCATCAGCTTCATGATCATGTACTCGGACGGGCAGACCAGGTCGAACACGTCTCCCAGCGTGAGCATGTTGTACAGGTCTTCATTCGTTCCGAACGTGGAGTATTCGACTCTGACTTTTTTGTGATAGGTATCATAGTACCAGTCCTCAAAGTCGTTTACCATGTGGTTTTCACCGAAGATATCGCCGCTTTCAAGGTCGATGACTTCATCCTCGCCCCAGTCGCCCTCGTCGATATACTCCTCCCAGCTGCAGACACGCAGAACGGTTTCACCGTCGTCCGCAGCAAGCGTTCCGAACGGGAAGACAAGTACCGCCGCAAGCATGGCGCAGAAAAGAGATAGCGTTTTTTTCAGAAAGATACGTGTCATATCAGACTGCCCTCCTCTGCTTCATGGCATTGCTGTCCTTGTTCGCGTTGATGTTGATGACAGCCACAACCACGATAACGATCAGAAAGATTACGGTGGAAAGCGCCCACAGGGCGGTCTTGATCTCCGTATGGGATCCTTTCGTAGCGTTTACGACGTAGGTGCTGATGGTGTCGAACATGGCGGGCTTTGTATAAGTCGCGATGAAATAATCATCCAGCGACAGCGTGATCGCAAGCATGAAACCGGAAACGATGCCGGAGAAGATCTGCGGGAAAACGACGCGGACCAGTGCCTTGAAAGGCGTCGCGCCGAGATCCAGAGCGGCTTCGTAAAGGCTGGAATCCATCTGCTTCAGTTTCGGGATCACGGAAAGATATACGAACGGGGCCGACAGCGTCACATGCCCGAACAACAGCGGGAGATAGGTGTCCTTGCTGATCCCGAGAACGACGACGAGCAGGATGCACAGGGAAAAGCCCGTGACGACATCCGCGTTGATGACCGGAATCTGGTTGACCGAGGCGTAAGCCCTGTCGACCAGGGATCTGGAGTAGAACGATCCGACTGCGCCGAGCGTTCCCAGTATAGTTGCCAGAACGGAAGAGGCGAGAGCCAGAATGACCGTTCCGAGAATCATGTTCCGGAGTTCTTCCGTCGTAAAGAGACGGATATAGTTATCGAACGAGAAACTCTGGAAAGTACCGATCTGGGAGGCGTTCGTAAAGCTGTAGAACGCGAGAACGAGAATCGGAACATACAGGAACAGAAGGACGAGTATGATGAAAGCAAATCCGAATTTTCTCATTACAGCATCGCACCTCCTCTTTTAACTTCTCCTTCGCCGACGCTGTCGGTGAGAAGCGTGAATCCGCAGATAACAGCGAGAAGGATCAGCGCGATCATCGAGCCTCCGTGCCAGTTGTAGGCGGAGAAATAGCTTCCGATCAGACTGCCCATGATATAGGTGCTGTTATACAGCATGTCCAGAACGACATAGTTGGTCATGGCGGGCAGAAAAACCATGGAGACGCCGCTCAGGATTCCCGGCACCGATAGGGGAAGGGTGACTTCCAGGAACGTGCTCGTGCTGTTTGCACCGAGGTCGCGCGCGGCTTCCCCGAAATCAGGGGGAAGCTTCACGATGACGTTGTAAATGGGCAGGATCATGAACGGCAGAAAATCGTACGTCATGCCGAGAACGGAATTCAGGAAGGGATAGTACGCGAGATTCCGCTCGATCATGGTCAGGATTTCTTTCAATGCCGTGATTCTCAGCGAGAAGTTGATCCACATGGGCATGACGAAGACCATGATGATGACGCTTTTCGCCTTCAGTTTGCTGGTGGCAAGGAAATACGCGGTCGGATACGCGAGGAGCAGGCAGACGACCGTCACAACGAATGCCAGCGCGAAACTGTAGCACAGCGTGCCCAGCGTGTTCGGATCCGAGAAGAAACCGGTCAGATTTGCCAGGGAGAACTGTCCCTCTCCGTTTGTGAACGCGTAGAAGAACAGCACAAACAGAGGAGCGACCACAAAAATGATCAGAAACACGGCATAGGGTATGCCGAGGAGTTTTCTTGAAAATCTCATTCCGGATTCCTCCCCTTATTTCTTGACGGTAAAGCGCATTTTGTCGATCGGGAGCTCCAGACCGACGAGGTCTCCCATGTTCCAGAGGTATTCGTCGTCCACGATGAAGTCCTGACCGATATCCGTGTTGATAACGTAGCTGTAATGGTCGCCCATGTAGATCAGGTCGCTGATGATGCCCTGGACAAGGCAGTCTTCCACGTTATCGGACATCTTGATATCGGACGGCTCGATCGCAGCGATGATATGAACCTTTTCCGGATCGATCAGTTCGCCGTTGGCGGTGACGAGCTGGTTGTCCGCGTTGCGGCTGCTGCCCTTGATAATGTTCTCCACCTTTGTGTCGAGGACGCTCCCGTTGAACTCCAGCATCTGGTCGCGGTTCATGTCAACGTTGAAGTAGTTCGTGTGCTCCGCGGCGATCATGATGTGAATGCCGTCCGGATCCACTTTCATGCCGACAGAAGAGCCGGGTTCGGCGGATTTCGTGCTCTGGATCACAAGCTCGTACCGTCCGGATTGCACCGTGATCTCATAATGCATGCCCTTGAAGATAACGTCTGTGACTTTGCCGTTGATCTGGCCCTCTCCGGGCTTTGTGATCTGGATGTCTTCCGGACGGACGACAGCCGTGATCTGGGTTCCTTCCGGATAATCGTCCACGACTTCGAACTGTCCGCCGGCGAAACGCGCTTTCAGATGGCCTGTCATAATGCCGTTGAAGATGTTGCTTTCTCCGATAAAGTCCGCGACAAACGCGTTTTCCGGTTCGTTGTAAATGCCTTCCGGCGTGCCGATCTGCTGAATCTTTCCTTCCGACATGACGACGATCTTATCGGACATCGTCAGCGCTTCTTCCTGATCGTGCGTGACATAGATGAAGGTGATACCGAGCTCTCTGTGCATGTTTTTCAGCTCGAGCTGCATTTCCTTGCGCATCTTCAGGTCGAGCGCACCGAGCGGCTCGTCAAGAAGCAGGATTTCCGGTTCGTTAACCAGAGCGCGGGCGATTGCGACACGCTGTTGCTGTCCGCCGGAAAGCGTGGAGACGCTGCGGCTTTCGAAGCCTTCAAGATCGACCAGCTGCAGGACTTTTTTTACCTTGTTCCGAATGACGTCCTTCGGGGTTTTTTTCTGCTTTAATCCAAAAGCGATGTTCTCATAGATATTCATGTGGGGAAACAGAGCGTATCGCTGGAACACCGTATTGATCGGCCGGAGGTTGGGCGGCAGGTGAGCAATGTCCTTTCCGTTCAGAAGGATCTCGCCTGAAGTCGGACGGTCGAATCCGGCTATCATTCTCAGGGTTGTCGTCTTGCCGCAGCCGGACGGCCCGAGAAAGGTAACGAATTCTCCTCGCTTGACCTCGAGATTGAAATCGGATACTGCTACGAATCCGTCTTCGAAGGATTTTGTGATGTGTTTCAGTTCAATGATGTTGCTGCTGTCTGTCATATTCATTCCCCTTATATGTGTAATAAAAAATGATTAATGATTGCGTGCGTTCAGTCGGTCAGAAGCTTGGCGGCGTGCTGACCCAGATGAGCCTTGCGGAGCGGACGCCCGGATTCTCCACATAGTGGACTTTATCCGCTTCGTAATAAAAGCTCTCCCCGGATTTCGCTTCGTATTTCTTGTCACCGTAATGGATCATGATGCGGCCGTTCAGGACGTATCCGAACTCCTCTCCGTTATGCGGGGAATCCGGTTCCGACTGCTGGCCGGGAGCAAGCGTGACAAGGATCGGTTCCATCTGATTGCTCTGGGCGGAGGGAACGATCCAACGGGTGATATTTCCTGAACTGTCGGTCTTTTCAAAGCATTCATTAGGCTGGAAGACGATCTGCTCCTGTCCTGAGGCCTTGAAAAAATCGGAAGGCGTGGTGCCGAGGCATTCGATCAGATCAAGAAGCGTAACGATGGAGGGGGATACCTGACCCCGCTCCAACTGGGAGATGAAGCCCTTGGTCAGCTCGGTTCTGTCCGCCAGCTCCTGCTGCGTAAGTCCCGCCTGTTTTCTTAGATTTTTCAGCTGATTGCCGATGTTGCGATTAATCGTTTCTGTATCCATTTTAATCCTCTATTACTAAACAGAAAGTTTATTTTTAGAGACACAAAGCAATTATACAATCTCTAAACAAAGAGTCAAGTATTAATATACAAATAGTCTTTTTTTTATGAACGAAACACGGCTGATCCTCGTGTGTGAAGCCGTTGAGAGAGCAGGAATTACGGTTGGGAACAGGCCGTTCGAATTGACAAAATGACAGGATCATATTATATTACCTATTGAACAGGTAGGATAAGAAAACGACGAAACGCGCGGTTCCGTCAGGGAAGAAGGAACCGGACGCATGCGGGAAGGACGGAGCGACAGAAATGGGCGAAGTGAAAGCGGTTTGCATCAGCAGGAAAAAGGGGATGCCGAAGGAGCCCGTGGATTCGATCCGGCTCATCGAGGATCACGGTATTGAAGGCGATGCGCACGCGGGGAAATGGCACCGGCAGGTCAGTCTCCTGAGTTATGAGGCGATCGAGGAATTCAAAAAAAGGGGAATAGAAATACGGGACGGCGCGTTCGGGGAAAATATCGTTGTATCGGGATATGATCTGAAGAGTCTCAAACCGGGTACCGTTTTCAGGATCGGGGACGTTCTTCTGGAGTTGACGCAGATAGGAAAGGAATGTCACAGTCACTGCGTGATCTTCCACACCGTCGGAGACTGCATCATGCCCCGCGAGGGAGTTTTTACGAAAGTCCTGAACGGGGGGATCGTGAAACCCGGCGACAGGGTGGAGATCGTTTCATCCGGAGCATAGAGGAAAGAACGCTGCATGAGACAGACCCGCGGATTTTCCGGCAGAGACCGGAAGCAACAGACGCGGGTCTTTTTTTATCGGCGGAAACCGTCACCGCGGCAGGGAAACGTTGGAAACACATTCGGTACTGGTATGCTATACTTTTAATATGAAACGGAGAAAGCGTTTTACAATCTTTCTGATCATACTGACCGTCATGATGTCTGCATCTGCCTGCAGGTCCGAGGCGGTCGTTCCGGAACTGCCCGAAACAACGCCGGTTCAAAACACGCCGGAACCGGTCGAGATCAAGCCGTATGTTTCACCTTCTCCGGAGATTTCGGTTTCGCCGAAAGAAATCATCTACGGTGTGCTGGCGCGGTACGCGCGCGGTGATGACGGAGAGGAAACGCTCCGCGCGGAAGACCTTGAACTCCTGCAGCGGAAAGATCCTCTGTCGGCGTATCAATGGGAAAGCATACTGGCGTTTTTTGATGCTGCGCGCGAAACGGAGATCCATTACGGCGTGCTTCCGGACGGACTGAACGATACGGATGAGCTGTGCATCGTCGTGATGGGCTATCAGCTGAATAAATACGGTTCGATGCAGCCGGAACTGACACAGAGATTAGAGGTAGCGCTGAACAGCGCAAAGAAGTATCCCAACGCTTACCTGCTCTGCTCCGGAGGAGGGACCGCGGAGAAGAATTCGAAGGTGACGGAAGCGGATGTCATGTCGGAGTGGCTCGTCGGGAAAGGCGTGGAGCCGGACAGGATCATCGTGGAAAACAAATCGAGGTCAACGATCGAGAACGCCAAGTATATATTCAGAAAACTGAAGCAGTATCCGCAGATCAGAGAGATCGCGATCGTTTCAAGCGGATACCATATTCTGCGCGCGAGTGTGCTGGTGCAGGCAGGTTCGATTCTTTACATGAAATCGATCGACGAAGAACCTGTGCGTGTCGTTTCCAATGCCGCATGCAGAATAGACAAGGAAGACGTTTCAAACGCGAGAATCGTAAAGAGTATTCTCCAGCTGACCGATGACGAAGAGCTGCTTTCCCTGGTTAGGAACGAGGATTTTATATCAAAACCAAGCTGAATGCGGGGCCGAAGCGGATTAATACCCGTACCGGTTTCCCGGGATCGTCTTGATTTATCATACGAGATGTGATAGTGTAACAGTATCCTATAGAGAGTGCGCGAGAGACAAGCTCTTTGACCGCACAGCAACCCCCGAAAGGGAAGGTGCTAAGGCTTGACTGATGGGATCATACATCACATGCGGACTCATCAGAAACGGTGGGTTCTTTTTTTGTCCCTGTAGGAAATAAAGGAAAGGTATTGGGTAATTATGTTTGAAAAGGTCAATCCGGATCATCCGGATAAAGTGGCGGACAGAATCGCGGGAGCAATCGTCGATCTTGCGTACCGGAAACAGAACCGGCCGATCATCGCGGTGGAGGTGCTGATCGGACACGGGAAATGTCACATCATCTCCGAGACGTCCGTCCGGTTTGAGCAGGAAGAAATCGAAGCGATCGTGGGGAGGATCTGCGGAGGCGTGGAGGTCGATTACTGTGAGAACGAACAGGACGTTCATCTTGCAGGCAATCAGAAGGAAAGGACGCGCTGCGGAGATAACGGGATATTCAAAGGGTCGCCGCTCACGGACGAGCAGAGGAAACTGAGCGGGATCGCAAGAAGCCTGTATGCAAAATATCAATCTGACGGGAAATATATACTGGACGGAACAAAACTTGTGATCTGCCAGAGCAACGCGAAAACAGAGGAAGTGAAGAAATCGTATCCGGATGCCGTGATCAACCCGCTGGGAGATTGGACCGGGGGAGTGAACGTGGACTGCGGCGCGACAAACCGGAAACTCGGCAGCGATATGGGGGACGCGGTGACGGGCGGCGGCCTGCACGGGAAGGATCTCTCCAAGGCGGATGTCAGCGTCAATATTTATGCGCATCTGGTTGCACAGAGAGAGGGGAAGCCGGTGCTGTATTCCTGCGCCATCGGGGATGAAACCGTTAACGGGATCCCCTATGATGAGATCATCCGCACCGCTGGGGAGTATATCAGATCGATCGGAGGCTTTGAAAAACTTGCGGAATGGGGACTTGTGTAAAAAGCGGGTCATTTGCGAATAGAATGTAAATATAACTGTGAACGTAAAAAGGAGCAGGGGCTGTGATATGCCTCTGCTCCTGTTTATTATTGATTGCTGATTGCCGTTATCCCATCAGCACGTGAACGTCCGCAACTGCTCCGTTGTTCAGAATGGGGAGAACGGAGCCCTGAACGGGCTTTCCGCCCAGCGTTATTTCGCGAACGCCATGCTCGACATGCTCCGGATTGTCGACCGTGATCCGATAGGTCGCGCCTCTGTAGCGGCGTATGATCCGGAAGCTGTGCAGGTCACGGGGGATGCAGGGATTGATCTGCAGACCGTTCAGAGTAGGCTGGATACCCAGGATATACTGGCTGATACTGACAAAGGTCCATGCGGCAGTACCTGTGAGCCAGCTGTTTTTGGCCTCTCCGAAGCTCGGTGCGTCCGCACCAGCGATCATCTGAGAATAGACGTACGGTTCGGTGCGGTGGATCTCGCTGATATCCTCAATGTAGGCGGGAGCGGTCTTCCGGTAGAGATCGAACGCTCTGTTACCGTGTCCCAGCATGGTTTCCGCACAGACGATCCACGGATTGTTGTGGCAGAAAATGCCGGCATTTTCCTTATATCCCGGCGGATAGCTGGTGATTTCTCCCAGTTCCAGCCTGTAACGGGTATAAGCGGGCTGCAGCAGCATGATGCCGTACTTGGTTTCGAGTCTGTTGCCGACGCTCTGAAGGGCGATTTCCGCTTCGCCCGTTTCCTGGCCGATGCCAGCCATCACGCACATACCCTGCGGTTCAATGAAGATCTGCCCCTCCTCGCAGTCCTGACCGCCGACGACGTTTCCGTACGCATCGAACGCACGGCGGAACCATTTGCCATCCCAGCCTGCAGAAAGCACAGCTTGCTCTACTTTTGCGATTTCCTTTTCAGCGGCTTCGGCTTCTTCAATAAGATCAAGGTGACGGCAGATGTCAACCCACGCCCTGCCGTATTTCACAAACATGCCCGCGATAAAGACACTTTCCGCAACCGGACCTTCGCTTGGACCTGTGGTCTGAAAACTCTCGCCGGGGCTTTCAGAGAAACAGTTCAGGTTCAGACAGTCGTTCCAGTCCGCGCGGCCGATCAGCGGGAGACCGTGCGGTCCCAGATGCGTCTTTGTATAGTTAAAGCTGCGCCGCAGATGCTCAAGAAGAGGCTCCGCAAGCGAAGGATCGTTGTCGAAATCAGTCGGTTCATTCAAAATGCTCCAGTCTCCCGTTTCACGGAGGTAGGCGTCTGTTCCGGCAATGAGCCAGAGAGGATCGTCGTTAAAGCCGGATCCTACCGCCAGATTCCCTTTCTTTGTCAGGGGCTGATACTGGTGATAGGCGCTTCCGTCCGGAAACTGTGTGGCAGCGATATCCAGAATGCGTTCGCGCGCGCGGTCGGGAATGATATGCACGAATCCGAGCAGATCCTGGCAGGAATCCCTGAAACCCATTCCGCGGCCGGTACCGCTTTCATAATAGCTCGCGGATCGGCTCATGTTGAAAGTAACCATACACTGATACTGATTCCAGATGTTGACCATACGGTTCAGTTTCTCGTCGCCGCTTTCCAGCTGATAAGACGAGAGCAGACCGTTCCAGTATGTTTTCAGAACGGAGAGGGCATTTTCAAAGGAAGTGTCGTCGGAATAGCGTGCAATCATGGCGGAGGCACGCTTTTTATTAATGATACCCGGGCGGAGCCATTTCTCTTCCTGCGGGTTTTCAATGTAGCCGAGACCGAAGATGAGCTTCTCCGTTTTGCAGGGCTCAAGTTTCAGATCGAACTGCTGTGCGGCAACGGGCTGCCATACGTGCGCGATGCTGCCCGTGCAGCCTTTGCCGAAAACGGCTTCCGGCCTTGCGGGACTTCCGTAGGCGCCGAGAAACGCGTCCCGAGACGTGTCAAATCCGTCCGGAATGCGGTTCGACCAGAAGACCGCGTAATGGTTTCTCCGTTCTCTGTATTCCGATTTATGGTAGATCGCTGCGCCTTGGACTTCAACTTCACCGATGGAATAATTGCGCTGGAAGTTGGCTCCGTCGTCCACGGCGTCCCAAAGACAGAATTCGATGAACGGGAAGAGGGAGATCCGCTTTTCCGATTTGCCGGCATTTTCGACGGTAACGCGCATCAGCAGACAGTTGTCCCCTTTCGGTACGAGCAGTTCCTGTGTGACGGATACGCTATCCTTGCTGCCGGAGATGACGGAATAGCCGAGTCCGTGACGGCAGCTGTAGGAGTCAAGTTCAGCCTGGACGGGCTGCCAGCCCGGATTCCACACGCTGTTCCCGTCGCGGACATAAAGACGGAAACCTTCCTGATCGAGAGGGGCATTGTTGTAACGGTAACGCGTCAGCCGTCTGAGCCTTGCGTCTTTATAAAACGCATAACCGCCCGCCGTGTTGGAGAACAGCGTAAAGAATTCCTCGCTTCCGAGGTAATTGATCCAGGGAAGCGGAGTCCGGGGATCTGTTATGACATATTCCCGTCTGATATCGTCGAAATGTCCGTACTTCATAAGAAATGCCCTCGTTTTCTGAAAAGTAATCGTTTAAGTAACTTCTTCTTTAAAAGTAAAGAATCCGGAACCAAAAATCAAGTTTTTTTTCGCGACAGTTAAGCTTTTTTTGAAAAAGACCTGTAACGGGGGCATTACGGAACACATATCTATTCAGAAACGCAACTATTTCGTACTGTGTTAACCTGTCATCAGGCTAAAAAAGATTTTTTTACAAAAAATATCTTTTTCTATTGCGTTTATCAAACAAATACGATATCTTTAAGTTACGAAAACGATTAAGTAATTTGGAACGGGGCGAATGTCATGGTATCCATGAAAGATATTGCGAGAGAATGCGGCGTATCGGTCGCTTCTGTCAGCAAGGCGCTTAACAGCCATCGGGATATCGGTCAGGAAACTCGGGAGCGGATCCGCAGGACAGCGGAAGAGATGGGTTACATGGCAAACGCTTCCGCAAGAGCGCTGAAGACGAGCCGCAGTTTCAACATCGGGGTCCTCTTTGTGGATCCAAGACAGAGTGGTCTCGCGCACGAATACTTTTCATCCGTTCTGGACAGCGTCCGGGTGGAGAGCGAGCGGTCCGGTTACGATATCACGTTTATCAACAGGTATGTAACGAGACATAAGACCACGTATCTGAAGCACTGCCGTTATCGCGGCGTCGACGGCGTCGTAATCGCTTCGGTTGATTTTTCGGAGCCCATGGTTCTCGAATTGATCCAGTCGGAGATACCGACCGTAACGATCGATCATGTGTTCAACGGCAGAATGGCGGTTCTGAGCGACAATGTCGCGGGAATGGAAACGCTGACCAGGCGCGTGATCGAGAAGGGACACCGCAGACTCGCGTTCATCCACGGAGAGAAAACGGCGGTTTCCGATGCGCGTGTTACCGGTTTTTACCGCGCTTGTGAAGCGCTGGACGTTCCGATCGAGGATAACTGTGTTCTGAATGGCACCTACCATGACGCAAAACGGTGCTACGAAGCGACGGAGGAGCTCCTGAAGAGGAAAGAACGTCCCACATGCATTTTCTTTCCGGACGATTTCTCTGCCATCGGAGGAATCAACGCGATTTACGATGCGGGCCTCAGGATTCCGGACGACATCTCGGTGGTCGGGTATGACGGGATTCGTCTTGCGGAAGTCATCAGTCCCCGGTTGATGACCTGGAAGCAGAACACGGAAGAACTCGGACGGCAGGCCACCGCGCATCTGATTGAACTGATTGAACACCCGAAGACAGCGTTGATCGACCGGTACGTCGTATCCGGCAGGCTGATGGAAGGCGACAGCGTTGCCGATATCCGGACAAGGTGATCAGCAGGAATGACTACCTGCTCAATATACATCACATCAAAAATCTAATGGAGGGAAAAGATATGAAAAAACTGATTGCACTGCTTCTGGCTCTCGCAATGGTCTTTGCACTGTGTGCATGCGGAGCTAAGGCA
>JAFPXU010000034.1 GCA_017394605.1 Clostridia bacterium
TATGTTGCAGGGAGGCTGGGTTAACGTGATTGGCGGGAGCGGTCGTGTTTCCCCATCCGACAGCCTGTAACAAAACCGATCCAACATATTATGAAAAGAAAGGCAATGAGTTTCAACGCGCTGAATATCGTACCGTTTGTAGAAACCGGTTTTCGATTTGAGTCATATGAAGCCGGGGAGAAGACGAAGCCGCTGATCGTGCGGCTGGCTGGAGTTTTGGATCAGCTTGAACCTCAGGGAATGGATCATTACCACCAAATATGGGTAAGCGCGAGGCGTCCAACATTCAGAGAGTTTTTTGAGAACAACTACAGTGATGAAACGCCCTGTAAAGAAGCGGATGCCGCGATCATGGAAGAAGCCCGGGCTGATTATGCTGAATCATATGCGACCACCCATGTTTGGTACAGGCTTGGGGTCAAGCACTTCACCAGAGAATCCGGCGAGGAGTTTTACGCGGTCTTTATTGATAACACTGTAGTATTCGGAATCAACGACCATAACAGCCGCGGAGTTCTTGAGGGCGTCGAGCTGCTGGAATGGGCGATTTCCGAAGCGGAAGAGTTTGTGGAAAGAGTCAGGGATGGAACCTATCGTGAAACCATACTGGACAAAATCCCTTATCAGTATAGAACGGGGACGATAAGAAGAAAGGATTTGTGGGACGTATATCCTGAATCGAAAAGAATATTCTTCAAACCGTATAAGGACAGCGAGATCCAGAAGTTCAACCAGTATTACGGGACAGGGAAAGCTCCTCATCCCTTACTTCCGGAAATGACTGCAAGGATTTACTATGAAGCGTGCGCAGTTGTCTACAGATCGCTTGAGCTGCAGCGGTCCGTTCGGTCATATCTGTTCAAGGAAAGCGATTCCGAACGCGAACGGTACGGCGTGGATGGCCAGACCCCGAAAGAAATGTACTATACCAATGCGGACGGACGGGACGACGGACTCAAAAACGTTCCGATGGATGACCCGGCGGCGTTTGAGGAATGGCTGCGGGAAAAAGGACCGTATTACGAATTCAACGGTTCTCATCCATGGGAGATCCTCTCCTCGTTCAGTTTGTCAAACAGTATGCATCTGATTCCGCGAAAAACGAATGCAGGCGAGTATCTATTCGCACTATCCGGAGATTCCGTGATGCGCGCGCCGGATACGATCATTGCGGCAAACGCTTTGTATGAGGCAGGATATCCTGTTGAAGTTGTTCGGCTGGAGGTCATTCAGAACAGACTTGAAGGAAATGACGATGTTCTTGTTGTTCCAACAAGCGAGACGGATTTCTTCGGAGATTCCATGCATCAACCCGAAGGAAAGGCAGGATTGAATGTGGCCAAAAAAGTAAAGTGGAATTTTGCCGAGTATAAGCTCATGGGTGAGAAGCAGTAACGATGGAATTATCAAAGCAGGATCGCCTGATCGCAGTCTATGAAGACACGCAGGCATACTATACCGAAAACCCGACACTCGCCGAAGCGGTGAAGAAAAGCCGGGATCACACGGTCTTTTACCCGGCGCCTCGCCGAGCGGACGATTATCCGGGGCTCTCGGAAACTCAGCGGGCGGGGAAGTTCACGGTTACGAAATCGAAAACCTTTCAGGTGGTTCTTCGTATAACGGAACAAAGGAGTGCGCATGAAATACGAAACCCGTGTCTGGAAACCGTTTAACAGAGATTCTTACAGATGGGCATGGAAAGACAAAAAGCTCATCGGCGTGGTGAAGGAGTTCGGACGCGATCTGCACCGGTGTCATCAGCGGATCTGGCGGGGATACTGTGATCATGATATCTTTTCCATATTTGATTGGTTTCTCGGTTTGATGCCGACCATGCTGGAGGATTTCAGGGATCATTTGCATGGATTTCCTTCATTGCCGGATTCTGTGTCTCAGCAGGTCGTTTTGGACGATGAAGACATGGGTTCGGAGGGCATGACGGCATGGAAAGCTGTCCTCGACAGAATGATCTTTCTGATGAGGGAAGCGGATGAAGACACCTGTACGCGGGAAAACCCATACGAGGCAGAACACAAAAAGGCGTCTGACGAGTTTACGGAAAAATACGGCTTGTTCGGGGAAAAACTACTGACGGACGAAGAACGGAAAGAAAGCGAGAACGGCGCAGGGACAAGGCTGTATATGCTCTCCGACGTGGAGGAATATAAGCCGATTTCCGATCTTTACCATGAGGAATGGCTGAAGATCATAGAATACCGCCGCGTATGCAAGGACGAAGCGCTTGCGCTGTTCTCAAAGTGGTTTTATGACCTTTGGGACTGATTGAATCGGGAGACCGGTGAGATGGAAACTGTGTATTACTTTGGATCACAGATCAGGTACAGAGCAAGCAGCGGTCCCTGGTTATAACTTTCATTGGGATACTCCCTGCCAAAGCGCTCATATTCCGTCATCAAGAGAGGAATCGCTTCTTCCATCTTATGCTCCCCGAAGAGCAGACAGGCAAAGGACTGCGCGTATGGATTTCGGATGCTGTCGTAACATGAATACAGTTCAGCCGTTTATGCAGGATCTGCTTTCGCAAGAATACGGAAGGACAGTTCGACAAAATGATCGATCGCAGTGGTTTTAAATCTTCTGATGATGAGCGGACATACATCATCAGCCATTTCGAGCGCTTTTCGGCATAAAGCACGGTCTGCCAGATTGTCGAGCGGCTTGCGCATAGTTGACACGATGGCTTCGGCATCTTCGAGATTCGATATTTCTGCTTTTTGTTTGTCGATCAGCGCCCACCGTTCGGGAGAAACGTTCGTTTTGTGCAGGATTTCATCCATTTTATCATGGAATTCGTCGGATTCCTGTATGTGTATCTGAAAATCCTCCATAGCTGCCGGAGACATCTGTTTGAGCGGGTGCTTTTTGAAAAAAGCTTTGTTCGGATGGGAAACAGTCATATATGAACTCCCCTTTGTAATTCATGGGTTTGTATAATCTGAGCCGGTAAGCGGCAGGGTAAACTGTTCCGTGTCGGCATCCTTGCGGAAGGAGCCCTCGAGCAGTTCCGCCGCTACATCCCTGCCGGCGATCCGGATGATGCTGTCCTCGACATCTTCCTTTGAGAGGAGGTTCATGCTGCCGTACCAGACGATTTCCCGATCTATAACCGCATACCGCTGCTGCCAGCCGTTTGACAGTTCCACATGAAAGCCGTTCATGCGGAGACGCTCCATCAGTTCAAGTCTGGTTTCGTCCCTGCCGAAGCGATAAGCGTCGGGGTGCAGGGTCAGAATGACCACGTTCACGCCCGCTTCCTGCCGCTTTCGGAGAAGGGCGATCACATGCTCGACTTTCTGGCGTGATAAGGTGGGGCTGGACAGGATAATCTCCTTTTCGGCATGAAGTAGGTCGTTATCATAAGCCTCACGATAGGTGTCGCTGTCATAGATGGCATGGACGGTCTCTCTTTCCGGAGACGGAGACGGGGACGAAGCAATCTGATATCCGATCCGTTTGTATGCTTTGAGCCGTTTCAGATACATGCGGTCGAATACCGGAATGTGGGTATCCACGTAGTCGTAGATCACAACGTCCTTTTTGCCGGGATAGTCCCGGTTCAGCCGTCCGGCATACTGCTCGACGATCCCCTTCCACGCGACGGGCATTGCCATGATCAATGTATCAAGGCGGGGATAATCAAAGCCTTCACCGATGAGCTGACCGGTTGCGACGAGGATCAGACTTTCGGAAGGAGCGACCTGTTCCATTTCTTCGCACAGGCTTTCCCGTTCGTCGGAAGACTGCTTGCCGGTCAGAAGGAACACATGATCTGCCACATCTTGAACATGGTTGGCGAGCAGCTTGGCGTGTTCGACGTATTTAGTCAGCACAACGGGCGTTCTGCCGAGTGCGATGCAGTCCCGGATATCGCAGACGATCTGTTCGTTCCGTACCTCGCTGTCGCGAAGACATTCGTAAACTTTTCCTATATTCTTTTCGTCGTCCCCGCCCGGGAAGACAACTCGTGTAAAGCGCGGGAGGACAAAACAATTGATCCCCATTTCTTCCGTTCGCTGCCTGGCGGTGTATCGATACCGAACCGGTCCGAGCAGCATCTCGTTGATTTTTTCGAGCCCGTCGCTCCGAAAGGGCGTCGCGGTCACGCCGTAGAGATGCTTGGCATGAATTTCGCGTAGAACCTCCCGCATCGTTTCCGACGCGCTGTGGTGGCATTCATCCACCAGAACGAGACCGTATTCTTTCAGTCGTGGGTGGAATTCTCCTTTTTTGCACAGGGATCCGACCATCGCGATATCTATGATCCCGGTCGACGTATCCTTCGGTCCCTGAATGATCCCAATCAGGCTTGAACGGTTTTTTACGCGGCCGCTTTTCGTGGTATATTCCGGCAGCTCCTCATCCAGCTTCAGAAAGGTCGAAATCGCTTTCTCCCATTGTGAGATCAGGGAAGAGGATTCGAGCAGGATCAGCGTCGAAGTCTTGAGTTCAGAAATAAGACCGCAGCAGACCACGGTTTTCCCGAACGCCGTCGCTGCGCTCAGTATTCCGCAGTCGGCTATCAGCATGGCTTCAACCGCTTCCCGCTGATTGTCCCGAAGAACACCTGTAAATGTGACGTTGATCTGCTTTCCGTCAGCGCGGCGGTCTTCGACTGTAAAGGGAATACCCGCATCCCGGCATTTTTCCGTCAGGGCTTCATACAGCCCACGGGGAATGCCGATAAAACCGGAGTCATCCTCGCCGAGATAGATAAATCTTCCGTTCGCGTAATTTGAAAGCCCGATTGCTTTGTTGCGGAAATAGATCGGGTTTGAAAACGCTGCCAGCCTGCGGATCTGATTCTGCAGACGAGGCTTCAGATTCTCCGATTCGATATAGACGAGATTCGCCCGCACGATGCGGAGCGGTCCGCCGCAGTCTTCCCAGTGAAAGCGCATGGTCTTTTCCCATGGCTTCGGAGCGTCGGAAGAAGGAACGGAAGCGGGATCATGTCCCTGCCAGGCGGAAATCTTCGATTCCAGATCTTGCTTTGACAGCTTTTCCGTATCAAACA
>JAFPXU010000035.1 GCA_017394605.1 Clostridia bacterium
AGCTGGCATCTGCTTTTAAGGTGCTGGATAAAGGTTCCGTTCCGAGGGGAGCCGGAGCGATTCTGTGCTTACGGGAGGAAATCTCTGCCATTGACAGAAACACTTTCATTCTCCCAATCTGGATGATTTGAGAAGAGACCAAAATAAGATAGAATCGTATATTAGCCGAAACATATGAAAGCGTAGGAAATTGCTATCCTGCGCATTTTTCATGGCTCTTCACGGAAAAGTGTGGAAATCATAAATTGCATATTCCGGTGCTGCGGAGCAGCCTGTCCGGAGAATTTTGAACCAGCGTTCCGAAGTAAAATGATCCAGCATTCCGACATAAAGTGAGCCATCGTTCCGATCAAGTTGGGCCTTTGCGTCATGTTTGGTGGATGGTAAACACCCTGCTCCGCTGGACTTCTGAGATACAGCGCAACATACAAAGGAAATCGTTTCGGAAGGATCCGTTCGGCCCGGTCTGCAAACTCTGTTCGTCCGGAATCATACTGAACACAAAACAGTTTGCATCAGTAAACGGAACCAAATATAATTACAGGCAACGGAAAGAGACAGCAGGGATGTCCGTTTTCAGGGAAGCGTTACGGATCAAATAACAAGCAATGCATTTCATTATGTGCGGAACACATAATGCAGAATATTTTCTGAGGGCTGATCGAAAATGAAGAAGACATATATCACCACGATGCCGGATCACATCGGCGCTTTTCTGAAAGCCAGCGAATGCTTCGCTTCGCTGGGCGTCAATATCACACGCGTGAGCTACAATAAAGCCGTCGATTCCCATACGCTCTTTATCGATGCCGAGGGAGAGCCGGACCAGCTTTCCCGCGCGGACGAAGAACTCGAAAAGATCGGCTATCTGAAATCGGAAAAGAACGGGCAGAGCGTCGTGCTTCTGGAGTTCATGCTCCGCGACGTGCCCGGCAGCGTAACGGAAGCGCTTCGCCTGATCCATCAATACCGCCTGAACATCTCGTATATCAGTTCGCAGGAAAACGGATCCGGTTATCAGTCGTTCAAGATGGGGCTGTTCGTAGACAGCGAGCAGAAGCTTAAGGATTTCCTGAACCGCGCGCAGGAGATCTGCCCGGTCCGCGTTCTGGATTACAACCGCACCGAACGTGTATTCGACAACAGCATCTTTTATCAGTCCTTTGTTTCCGGGCTGATGGCGCTGAACGACATGCCGGAAGAAAGCCGCGACGGACTGCTCGTCAACTCCAACCTCATCATGCAGATGCTGGACGAGAACGGTCTTCCCCCATTCAAAACATTCGAGACCATCAGCCGCTTCGCGGAGCTTCTTTCGAAGTGCCGCGGCGACGCCTTCCTGCCGAGGATAACGGAGTATTCGGTCACGGACAATGTGAAACTGACGCTCATCGAGCCACCGTTCGGGAGCAACACGGCAATCCTGCAGAGCGGGCGGGAGGTGCTGTTTATCGACTGCGGATACGCGCTCTACCGGGACGAAATGATCAGGATCCTCCGTAGGTTGCTTCCCGGATTCGACCGGATGAAAAAGCGGATCCTCATCACGCACGCGGACGTGGATCACTGCGGTCTCCTTCCGCTGTTCGACGAGATCCTTGCAACGCGCAAATCAAAGGAATGCCTGGAGCTGGAGTACCGGGGGAAAAACGGATTCCGCGAACAGAATCCGCTGCACAAACCGTATATCAGCATCTGCAAGGCTCTGACTTTCTACAGACCGACTGATCCTTCCAAAATCGTTGCGCTCTGGGACACAAAGGGCGAACAGACGGACGTGCTGGAACAGGTGGGCTTTTTCGATTTTGGAGAGCTGCATTTCGAGGTGTATCAGGGGAAGGGCGGGCACCTGCCGGGCGAAGCGGTTCTGATCGATTACGCGCATCATATCGCCTTTACCGGCGACATCTATGTCAACATGCACGGCATGACCCGCGAGCAGGCGGAATACAACACATACGCCCCGGTCCTGATGACAAGCGTGGATACGGACCCGGATCTCTGCGCAGCGGAGCGGACGGCGATTCTTCAGCGGCTGGGCGCAGGGGAGTGGAAGATATTCGGCGCGCACGGAGCAATGAAGGAATACAATCTCAGAGCGGAGTAGCGGACCGGATGCATACAGGGACCTGCAACAACCGGCAGGGCTGTCCCTGACAGGTCAGAATGCTGAATCCGAAAGGGATCCGCGAGGAAACGGCAGACGCAGACCTCGCCTCCGGACGAGAAGAAAGATCACGTAAAACGCCTCCGGGCCGATACGGTTCAGAGGCGTTTGAACAGATATTCGCTTTGAACTGACCTTGCTTTTTTCTTACGGCCGATTTATTCCGTTGCGATTCTGTGATAGATAGACCTTCAGCGCTTTCGCTGCTGTCACATGGTTCTCAGGCCCCATGGTGATCTTTCCATGCTTCATGACTACAAGGCCTTCCCGCCGGAATTCGTTCAGAATGCGGTTGATTGAGTTCACGGAAAGGCCGATCTCCTCGCAGATCTGCTGTCTTGTCTTTCTGACCATGAGCGTGCCGCTGTCCGATTCTTCACAAGCGTCAAGGATGTATTTGAGAAGGATATATTTCGAGGAATAGAACATTCTCTCCCCGCGAGAATAACTGGTCAGATACAGTTTACCCGCGATACGTTCACTGACATACCGAAGAAACCGAATGTCCTCATGAAGCCAGAGATCGAATCGCTCCGGGGTCAAAAACGCGATCCGGCATTCCGTGATGGTCTCAAGCGTGACGGATGTGATCTTCTGTCTGGCGAGCAGCGTGATTTCACCGGTGAACGAGATCGGATCGTTGATCTCGATCATAAACAGGTTCCCGTTCTCCAGCTCGTTGAACACCCGAAACGATCCCTCAAGCAGGATGCCGATCGTCTCCAGTTTCGATCCTTTCTGATGGATGATCTCGTGCGGGCCAAAGTACCGCAGAACAAATGTTCCGTCGATTTGCGGAGGAACATGAAAGCCCAGTTTCCCCAGCGGCGGGAATGCTTCACAAAGCTCCTGAAAGTACACCTGTGTTTCCTTTCCGCCGGGGATCCGGCGCGTTATTTCCAGTTGATCAGAAAAGGTTCCTTTTTGAAGGCCTTTTCCGCTTCATAACGAATCCGGTCTTCATCCAGAGTCAAAAGCTCCCTGTCCTTCATGACCAGCCGTCCGTCGATGATCGTATGGGCGACGTCCGCGCCGCATGCGCTTTCCGTTATCGTGTGGACCAGATTCTGCGTTGGCCAGAGCGCTGCGCTGTCGGTTCTCAGGGCTATGAGATCAGCCTTCGCTCCTTTTTCTATCACACCGATCTTTTCGTCCTCGAACAGAGAGACGGCGCCTCCTTGCGTTGCCATACGCAGCAGAGTCTCCGCGGGCATGACAGAACTGTCCGCACTCTCGATGCCCCTTGTCACGTTGATCAGGCATCGGAACAGACGGATCTCCCGGAACAGGTCCAGACCCCCGTGACCGGCTCCGTCGCTTCCGAAGCAACAAGAGATGCCCATGGACAGCATCTGCGGCGTCTTTGGCACACCCTTTCCGGAATTGGAGAACGGACAGTGGACGACGCGGATGCCGTGCCGGGAAAGGATCTCCATCTCCGAAGGAGAAAGGAAGATGGAATGCGCCGCAAGCATCTGCTTCGGGATAAGCCCTTCCTGCTCCAGCCAGACAAAAGGCCGCTCCCCATACCGTTCGATAAACTCGGTGACCTCGGACGCGTATTCATTGAGATGCGTTTCGAACGGTACGTTATCCTCTTTTGCAGCTTCGACTGCGCTCCGGAGCATATCCTCCGAGACTGCCGTCGGCGTCGTGACCGAATAAATCGGCTTCAGGCGTCCGCTGAGGCCCTGAAGATACTCCTTCATCCGACGGAGCGCCTCAACACCTTCCTTCGGAGAAGGTGCGCGAAGCGTTTCCGGCGCATTCGGGTTGTCGTTTGTCATGACGGAAAGCCTGCCGCGCATGCCAGCCTTTTCATAGACATCCGCGAAGACTTCCGGATACTTTCCGCCCGCGTCCACGAAGGAGGTGGTCCCGCAGCGGATCATCTCCATGGCGGCAAGCGAAGCAGACAGCGCCGAGGTCTCCACGGTCAGGCGGCTTTCAAAGGGCACATTGACCCGTTTCCAAATGACGGGCTTCGTGTCGAGGAGCCTGCCTTTCAGCAGCTGCTGACTCGTATGGATGTGCCCGTCCGTAAGACCGGGCATCACCAGCAGATGCGCCCCGGGAAGGACGGTTTCCGCTTCCTCGGGAAGGCCTTCAAAGCCTGCGATGACGCCGTCCCTGATCGCGATCGTCTGATCCTTCCGGATCGTTATGTCCGGAGCGAGATAGTCCGCGTGTGTAATAAGGATATCATATATTTTTTTCATTGAAATGCTCCGTTTTTATGATTTGATCAGCATCCATAGGGAAAACAGGATGGAGAACGCTCCGATCCCCCATTTGAGAGGCTTCTGTGGCACGCGTCCCGCGATCCGGGAGCCGATCCAGATCCCGGCGGCATGCGCCAGAAAAGCCGCCGCCATAGGAAACAGAATCCGTGTGTTGAATCCTTCTGATCCGTAGATCACCAGCGCCGGAACGGCGATGAACATCGAATCAAACAGGGCAGTGCCCACTGCGGAGCGCACCGACATGCCCAATACCACCAGCAGGGGCATGACAAGAACTGGACCTCCAGCCCCAGACAGCGCGCAGATTATAGCCGTGACCAGTCCTGTCGTGATCAGGATCCCGTTACCGGGGATCTTCTCGACCGTATTCTTTTTCCTCCCCAGGAATTCCTGCACGAAGATCATGATTCCCGATACGAGCACGACACAGTAGAGGACCGTCTTCACATGAGACGTAACAAAGAACTGCCCGATCAGGGCTCCGATCACGGAACCGCAGAGCGAAGAAATACCGAGGGGAAGCGCGGCTTTTGCCGGAAGCTCCCCTCTTCTTTTATAGTTCCATGCACCCAGTGCACCGGAAATCAGGAAACAGCCGAAACTCAGGAACAGGCTTTCAGAAGCGGTGAATCCGCAGAACCCCAGAAAAAAGATGGGGAGCAGGAATCCTGCCACGCCGCAGATCCCGATGCTGAGACCGACGCCAAATGCGACGAGTGCGATCAGAAACAAGGTCATGTCAGATGGTGCCCATGATCCTGAGCACGATCTGTCCGATCAGAGCGGAAGCGAGGAACGTACCCGTCATGACCAGGATAGCTACAATGATGTATCTCCATCCTGTCTTGACAAAAGTCTTGAGCTGGTTGCTGATCGACATGCCTGCGTATGCGCCGACCATCGTCAGCGGAGCGGTGAA
>JAFPXU010000004.1 GCA_017394605.1 Clostridia bacterium
CCCTTTCGAGCAAGTCAACTACTCTTACGGATTTGACCTTGCAGGTCTGTTCGGGATTACCCATATCCCGCCAGACGATGTCATACAGTCCCCGAGACTGTTGTCTTTATTAAACCATAAGTAACCTCGTTCCGCTACTCAAAATAACTTTTTTATTTCGATATAAACAGATAGATTTGTGCGTTACAATTTGGAAATGCACTGCTATATTATACGGCATTCCGTTTCAAAACAGTACTAAGAAATAATCACCACTATGTTATATAAGCAAAGAAAGCGGAGACCTGACCGAGTATAGGTGGCACATAGATCATAATCCCTAAAACACAATAGCATAATTATCTATAGTTTATTAAAAATAGATAAGTCTGCGATTGTTTGTGTATGAATCTGCAATAATGATTCTTCTGACAATTTGATATGCCTCTGTGGAAGAAGGACGGCACAAGCCGTCCTTCCAGTTCAATTGACCATTCAAACTGCGTTTCTGAACCTGGTCTAACCCTGCTGCCTCGCAAACACAAAACACTCGGCATGATCATATCCAGGCAAGAACATGACGGCTGTCGGAAAATGCGAGGAAACTTCAAAGCTGGTGCGCTCCGGCACATCTTGAAGAACCATATAATCCGCCACGATAATCTCCCCAGAGCTGTTATATGCCACATACAGGATCATACCGTAATCCAGCGCGTCTCCGTCATTGGTCACCAGCGCCCTGAAACTTGCGTCTTCATCGAACGGGTGTTCCGGGGTCGGAACATCCCAGTCCTTCCCCTCCTCGATTACATGCGCGTCAACGTGGACATCCCGTGTCGTAAGCATGATTCCGTAAGCGTCACCCGCCTGTTTTTCTGTCAGGGGCTCAAAACCGGAAACCGTGGCCACAGCCTGATTCGCCGTGATCTCCGGGGCAAAGCGGCCGGTATTAAAGAAACACGGAAGCGTCTCTCCGGGACGGATCACGAGCCGGCGCACTTCGTTCTCTGCTTCAAACGACTCAATGACATTTCCGTCCGCATCGTAAACAGTACAGTCGAACTCGAGAGACCCGACATACGTTCTTTCGTTCGGGTTTCTGACCATGACGGTAATGATCGCTTCATTCTCTCTCCCGATCCCCCTCGTATACACGCCGGTCTTTTCTACCACCGGATCCCTGACTACCTCAGCCGAGGCAGCTTCAGCCGCTTCCTCCGCTTTCTCCCGGTCATATTCCATCCTTTCCAGGACATCGTCCGGGTAATAGGGTTCGTCCGCGGTTGCGGTGACTGTTCCGCCGTTTGCGGTCACATGGATCGGAACATATTCGGTATACTGCCCCTCCAGTTTAACGACGGATTCCATATCAAGTGTCTCGAACGTCACGTTTTCATAGGTTTCGCCGTCGAACATATTGACGGAACAGAGACCTTTGGTACCAGCAGGCAGGGTAGCGTAATCCGCGCTGATAACCGTTTCCTTGCTCCCTGTTCCGGTTGCCTTTTTCGAATCATAATCGGCAAGCTCAAAATGGAGCGTCCGATCCGAACCGTTTTCCAGAAGGAAGAACAGCGTCTGCCCGCTGTATTCGGTCGTAAACGCGCCCTGAAAGCTCAGGCGCACGTTATTCTTGTCATAAAGAAAAGCCCCCGCAGGCCGCGGATCGCAAATCAGACTTTCATTTGCAGAATATAAAGGAACAAGAATGTCATCCACAACGAAATCGTAGTTCTCGTCCTCGATCCTGAGCAGCGCCTTGACCGTGCCGACTTCCGAAATGCCCGCGAACAGAAGCGCGTCCTTGCTGAGCATAAACTCGCTTGTGACGGTTTCACCCGCATGTACCTGATCGGCAGTCCCGAAAGAAGGGACCATCAGTCCGTTTACAAAGAAGTAGTCCATCATTACGCCGCGGTCCGCGGCATTGTTGTTTTTTATCTCATAATCGAAGAAATACATGGACTGCATCTCCTCGATCCCGGTGACCGTGATCACGATCCCGTTCCCGTCATATACTGTTTCTGCCCCGGAAAGGGTAAGCGGCTTGACCGAATCCACCGGCCCGGTCTGCGGCTTCGCGCCTGTGCCCGGCGCGGGAAGATCGGCACCCGGTGCCGGAAGATCAACGCCTGGAGCTTCCAGCTTCGGACCGCAAGCGGTCATGAGGGACAAAAGGAGCGCAACACAAAGCAGCGCTGAAACCAGTTTTTGTTTCACGGAAATCACCTGCCAGAGTAAAGAATCTTTCTGTATATATCCTAGTACCGTTTTATGAAATCGTCAAAGCGCAGGAAACGCGCCGGAAGTGTTTATAATTCAGATACTGTTACGCTTTTTTTGCTCCGTCTCTGCGCAGCAGCAGAATGCCGACGATCAGAAGGACCGGAAACACGGTACCCGCCAGGATCCCGACCTGAAGACTGCCTCCGGCAAGTTCTGACACCGTGCCGACCAGCGCCGGTCCGATTGATCCGCCGAGATCGCCCGCAAGCGCCAGCAGCGCAAACATGGCGGTCCCTCCGAATGGAAGTGTGCGGGATGCCGTGCTGATCGTCCCCGGCCACATGATGCCTGACGCAAAGCCGC
>JAFPXU010000036.1 GCA_017394605.1 Clostridia bacterium
AGGCGCGCACGCATAACTTTGTCATCGAATACCATGCTGCCAAACAGTTCCGGTACTGTACTCATAATGAATTCCTCCTTCTGGCTTTGTGAGGCCAAAACGCACATGAGAGGCAGTTCTGCCTCTCATTACGCGGTCATTTTACGCTTGTCTGTCGCAAAAGACAAGCATTTTTGTATCAACTTCATCCTTATCATTCGAAAACACTATGATAGTAAAAAGCCTTTTCCTATCATGGTGCATGCCGCCGTCCGATCAGATCGGTATTTGAATTGCGGGTATGCCTCGTGCGTTTCATGGCCGAAAAACGGTAAGTTCAGGGTCAAAATACGGCATCGGCCGCAGCTTGAAGAGATTCTGCGCATGCAGGCTGTCGATCCTGGCCTTTATTCCTTCATCCGACAATTCTCCCGTGCGGATATAGCGATCCAGTTCCTCGTAGGTGAAGCCCAGGTTCTCTTCGTCCGTCTTCCCCGACAGGCCGTCGATCGGCGTTTTCTCGATGAGCTGCGCGGGAAGGCCAAGCGCACGTCCGACCGCCTTGACCTCCTGCACGGTCAGCCGGGAGCAGGGGCTGAAATCTCCCGCCCCGTCGCCATAGCGTGTCGCATAACCCACCCAGTCTTCCGAGAGATTGCAGGTGTTCGCCACTCGTCCGTTGTGACTTTGGGATACCGCATACAGCGCCGCCATGCGAATGCGGGCAGGAAGATTGATTCGGCTCTGTTCGGAGAGCGCAAACGGAATGGCCTCTTTCAGGCCGTTCACGGCTGCTTCGATATTCACTGTGACATACCGGATGCCCAGATGCCTCACCAGACTATGCGCAGCGTCGATATCCGGCTGTACGCCGTTCGGCATCAGGACCCCGATCACCCGTTCCCTGCCGAGCGCCTCCGCACAGAGCGCCGCTACCGTGGAGCTGTCTTTCCCCCCGGAAATTCCAACGACGGCATTGCATCCCGCTCCGTTTGTTTCAAAAAAAACGCGTATCCAATCCACGCAGTTGTTTTTCACCTTCATCGCGTCAAACATGCTTTTTCCTCCTTGATCGATCTGGCTGCTTGTGTAAACGGTCTGCGCTGCACCTGTTCGTCGCGCAGCAGTTAAATCTCTGATATTTGCAGCGCGTCATAGCCGGATTCTCCCGTGCGGATGCGGACCACGTCCTCCACATCGTATACGAAGATCTTGCCGTCGCCGATCTCGCCGGTGTGCAGCGCCGCGTTGGCCGCGGCGACGACAAGCTCGGGATCCACCTTGGACACGACAATATCGACCTGCAGCTTCGGCGTGAGATGCATGCTCATCTCAATACCGCGGTACTGGCCGGTTTTGCCCTTCTGCGTGCCGCAGCCCAGCACATTGGTGACGGTCATGCCGGTAACGCCGATGCCTGCCATCGTATCCCGCAGGGTACCGAAGCGCGCCTCATCGCAGAGGATATGCACCAGTGTGTAGCGCTTCCGACCGACCGGCGTCTCACGCAAGCCGGAGGAGAGCGTCAGCGGGAAGGGCTTGAGGCCGGCGGTGTCGACCGGGCCGTCGGAATGCACGCCCAGCGTGGACTCGATGGGGATGAAGTCCGCGTAGGCGTTGGCGAGGCCGTGCTCCGTCACATCCAGGCCCTCGATCTCCTCTTCCGC
>JAFPXU010000037.1 GCA_017394605.1 Clostridia bacterium
AGAGAAATCTCGGCATCCTGACGCCGATGGAAATGCGCAAAATGAAGCTTGCTGCCTAACGAAACAGGAGCACCCACAAGGGATGCTTCTGCTCGAAAAAGGTTATGATATTTTACTGTCCTCTTGACGGGGAGCACACCATGCTGTAAGCTGCCGGCTTTCTTTCATGTTTCTGTGATTTCCGTTGTTTACTGCTCGCGCTGCTGGGCGAGTATCTCTTTCGTCTTCATCAGCCTCGTCGTGCTTTGGCGATCGTTTTCATCGAGTTTCATCTGTATACCCCGAATCGCTTCGGTAAACTGCGGAATCATAACATATTCAAGCGCATTGACACGACGTCTCGTTTTCTCGATCTCATCAGCAAGCCGGCAACAGGTCTTCTCGACCTCCGCCAGTTCCAGAAGCTGAGGCAGAATCTCAGCAAGCTGCTGCACTGCGCCGTCCAGCTCCGCTCCTGTGGTGGCGTATCCATACGGATAGGTAAACCCTTCTTCTGCCTTGAGCGTCAGTTTCGGAACCGGTATGGAAAGAACCGTATGGCTGGATGTTTCCACGGACGCGGAACGGGCAGGATACATCAGTGCTTCCTCGATTTCCGCTGCGGACATAGATGCCCTCGCGACGACGAAGCTTTTTCCTGCCAGGGTCAGTCTGCGCTCAACCTCTTCGCGCAGTTCTTTGTTCTTTCTTGCGTACATGATGAACTGCCGGACAAGTTCATCGCGCTTGTCCTTCATCATCTTATGTCCGCGAACCGCCACAGCCTTTCTCTTCTTGAGGTTGGACAGTTCCATTCGGGTCGGTTTAGCTTGAATTGCAGCCACTGCTTAATCCTCCGGATAATACTTCTCGATGTATTTTTCCTTAATACGTTTGAGTTCCGATTTCGGAAGAATGGAAAGAAGCTTCCAGCCGAGGTCAAGAGTCTCTTCGATGCTGCGGTTTGTATAGTATCCCTGGGACACATACTGCTCTTCGAATGCGTCCGCGAATTTCGCATAAAGCTTGTCCATTTCGGACAGCGCCGCATCGCCGAGAATAACGGCCAGCTCTTTCGCGTCCTTGCCTCTTGAGTAAGCGGCGAACAACTGGTTCATCGTATCCGCATGATCTTCACGGGTCTTTCCGACGCCGATGCCCTTGTCCTTCAGACGGGAAAGGGACGGAAGCACGTCGATCGGAGGCGTGATGCCCTTGCGGTGCAGGTTTCTGGAAAGAATGATCTGTCCTTCGGTGATGTATCCTGTCAGGTCGGGGATCGGATGGGTAACGTCGTCTTCCGGCATGGACAGAATCGGAATCATGGTAATGGAGCCGTTCCTTCCGATAATACGTCCCGCGCGTTCATACATGGTAGCAAGGTCCGTATACATATAGCCGGGATATCCGCGGCGTCCCGGAACTTCCTTACGCGCTGCGGAGATTTCACGAAGCGCTTCAGCGTAGTTTGTGATATCCGTTATGATGACCAGAACGTGCATTCCAAGGTCATATGCCAGATACTCTGCGGCAGTAATTGCCATACGGGGTGTCGCGTTACGCTCGACGGCCGGGTCGTTTGCCAGGTTGATAAACGTTACGGTCCGTTCAATTGCGCCCGTTTTGCGGAAATCGGAAATGAAGAAGTCGGCTTCTTCGAACGTGATACCGACGGCAGCAAAAACAACCGCGAACTTCTCATCCGAGCCGAGGACCTTCGCCTGTCTTGCGATCTGCGCGGCAAGATTGGCATGCGGAAGACCGGATCCGGAGAAAACGGGAAGCTTCTGGCCACGGACCAGCGTGTTCAGTCCGTCAATTGCGGAAACACCGGTCTGGATAAACTCCGAAGGATAGTCACGCGCGGTCGGATTCATCGGGTCGCCGTTGATGTCCATATGCTTCTCCGCAATCAGCGCCGGACCGCCGTCGATCGGACGTCCCATACCGTCGAAAATACGTCCGAGCATGTCCGGGGAAACGGCAAGTTCGATGGATTTGCCGAGGAACCTTGCCTTCGAGTCCGTAAGGCGAAGTCCCTGGGAGCTTTCAAAAAGCTGGACAAGCGCCTTGTCCCCGTTGATCTCAAGAACACGCCCGCTTCGGATACCGCCATCCGCCTGAACGATCTCAACGAGTTCGTTGTACTTGACGCCTTCAACATTTTCAACAAGCATCAGCGGTCCGACAACTTCTTTTATTGTTCGATACTCTTTACGCATCCTGCTGTCCTCCCTCGGTCAATTCCCCGATCTGCGCGTTCAGTTCCGAGACGATCTCGTTGTACGCGTCCTGAACCTCGGCTTCGGGAACATATTTCAATCTTCCGATTTTTTCATGAACCGGAAGCGAAATCAGCTTGCTGAACGGAGCGTCCTGGTCGAGCGCTTCGAGGCTCTTATCGTAGTTCATCAGAATTGATTTCAGCATCAGATACTGTTTCTTCGGCGATGTGTAAGTATCCACTTCATGGAACGCATTCTGGTGCAGATAGTCCTCGCGGATAGACAGGGTGCATTCCAGTGTAAGACGGTCTCTGTAGGAGAGCGCGTCGATACCGACAAGCTGTACGATTTCGTTCAGTTCGTTTTCTTTCTGCAGAAGACTCATGGTTCTTGCAACCATGGAAGACCAGTCAGGGGCAACATTCCCGTTGTACCACTCTTCAAGTCTGTCAAGATACAGGGAATACGACTGCAACCAGTCAATTGCGGGGAAGTGTCTTGCGTAGGCAAGTTTTGCGGAAAGACCCCAGTATACTTTGACGATACGAAGCGTCGCCTGGGAAACAGGTTCCGAGATATCGCCGCCCGGAGGCGAAACGGCTCCGATGGCGGAAACAGCGCCGAACCGCTCCGTGCTCCCGAGTGTCTTGACAAATCCTGCGCGTTCATAAAACTCCGCAAGACGGCTGGAAAGGTAAGCCGGATATCCTTCTTCACCAGGCATCTCTTCGAGACGGCCGGACATCTCACGAAGCGCTTCCGCCCACCGTGATGTAGAGTCCGCCATGATAGCTACTTTATATCCCATGTCGCGGAAATACTCCGCAATCGTGATTCCTGTATAAATGGAAGCTTCACGGGCGGCAACAGGCATATCCGAGGTGTTCG
>JAFPXU010000038.1 GCA_017394605.1 Clostridia bacterium
CAAGCAAGACTCCAATGACGATCAGAATGATGATGGTTTTACGCATTCTTTCAGCCTCTATCAGCGCAAAATCTTTTCCATTGGTTTTCCTTTTGCAAGTTCGTCCACCAGCTTGTCCAGCTGCCGGATCTTCTTCATCAGCGGGTCCTCGATGGTTTCTACCTGGATTCCGCAAATCTTCCCTGTGATCAGCTCCGCCCGCGGATTGTATGCCGGCGCATTGTCGAAGAACTCCGCATAGGTCACATCGAGATCTGTCGTCTCCATATCATATCCGGTCAGCCACGAGGTGACTTCATCAACCTCTGCCTTGGTACGACCTTTCTTCTCCGCCTTAGCGACCAGCAACGGATATACTTTTGAGACCTTCATATCAAAAACGGATTGTCTGGGCATCGTTCGTCACCTCACGCATGGTTTCCGGTCTTCCGACACCAGTCAGCGATCTCTGCGATCAGATCCAGCGGAAGATCATCGGAATACGGGATCTGAATGGACCCCTTGCTGTATTTGCAGCCCGCCTGATCCAGCTTTCCCGCAAAATACGTCACAGCTTCCGGACCGGGATACAACCCGATATGCTTCTTCGCGGCGGCAAAATGGATGATGTTATGGTCCTGCCAGTACGTCGGCATCGACCAGGAGATCTTCTCGACCGCATCCGGAAGCGCAGCGCGGAGCACGTTCCGCACACGCTCCAGATGGCCGCGGATTGCTTCATCCTGAGAAAGGATGTATTTGTCTACCGTCTCCGGCGTTTTCCCGCAGTAATGGCTCTGGTTCTCATTTTTGAATGTGCGTCCGCACTTTGGGCATTTCCACATGGTTTACTTCCTTTCCCGGATCACAACGTGTACGCTGTCCCCGTCGCCTTTGCCCAGCTGCAGCCGAATCGCTTTCAGCAGCCCGATCAGATAGCACACGTTCCCGTTTTCATCCTTCACGCCCATATTGACGATGCTGCCGTCGTATGGGATTCCTTGATGGGATTATTGTATCCTCGAAACGAGAATAGTCCTGTCATTTCTTGCCCAGATCTGTCCTGCCCTTCCGCTCCACCTTCTGAACGAGAAGCGGATAGACCTTCGATACCTTCTTATCAAGAATACTCTGCCGCGGCAGGCCCCGACCTTCCTTCCGTACGCGCGGTTCAGACCGACACGACGCCGCGCCAGCCGCGCATGCCGTAATAGGAATCCGCGCCGTTGTGGAACAGGAATACCGTGCCGTAGCGTCTTTCACAAAACAGCGCGCCGCCGAGATCGCGGATTTCCTTCGGCGTTGCGATCCAGCTTGATGTTTTCAGATCGAATTCGCCAAGCGTCTGCAGAAATCGATACTGCTGCTCAGTCATGAGTGAGATCCCGTGCCGGGCAGCCTGTTCCTCCGCGCTGCCTTTGGGCGGGGCCTTTTTCCTTGCTTTGCGCGCGGTTTCGTCATAACAGAGGCTTCTGCGGCCCGCGGGCGATTCTTTTGCGCAGTCCGCAAACAGGATCCGTTCGCCGTCGGTCCCGATGACGTCCGGCTCGCCGCCGGATTCCTCCATCCATCGAAGTGCGTCAAGCGCCTCCGGATGGGCTTCGAGCCTTGCCAAGACAACTGCCCACGAAAGCTCCCCGCGGTGGATTCTGTTTGATTCAAAACGTGTTTTCAAAAGTTCGATCATATGTGTTCCTCCGCCATCTGTGCGATCCGGTCAAAGGTACGTCCGTTTCGGATTGTAATATGCGGGTAGAAGGATTCTTTCAGCAGCAGCCGGTGGTAAGCCGTCCTCGAATACGTCTCTTCCGCAAACTTTCCCCAGAAGACGACCCGCTCCCCGAAGGAAACGATCTCTTCCCGGAGCGGCATCTCCCGAATCCGCCGGAAAACGACCGTCGGATCGGCTTCATCCAGGAGAAAGAGTACATCCCTGCGTGCCATGGGTTTTCGCCACCATGCAGGACGCAGATCTGCCTCTCTGAGAAAACTCCCTGCTTCCAGAAGGAGCAGAGGGATTTCTTCCGTAATCTGCCGACGAATCAGCGCGCGGATCTTCTCTTGTATGACATCCACCGGTTCCGCTGAATCCAGAAGCAGGTTTCCGCTGGCAAGATACGACCGGACGTTTGAAAAACCTTCGCTTTTCAACTGTTCGCAGAACGGCGCCGTTGGGAGCTTGTTTCTTCCGCCGACGTTTATCCCCCGCAGAAGCAGGATGTAAGTGGTTTCGTGTGCCATATTCAGCTCCTTTTCCGCCCTAAAGATCAAACATCGCCAGCAGCCGCTTGAAGGTATCCTGCCCGTCGAGACAGGTATCCGTGAGCCAGCCCTTTTCGGTTTCCCATTCGGACAGTCCCCGGTAGTAAAAAGTCTTTTTGCTGTCCTCGATGAGGAAGGGAACAATGTTGAACCGCAGGCACTCCTTCAGCGCGATCAGCCGCCCGACCCTGCCGTTGCCGTCCTGGAAGGGGTGGATCTTCTCAAATTCCGCGTGGAAGGCGATGATGTCCTGTATCGTGACATCACCCTTTGCGTTGTAGGTATCGAGCAGGTTTTTTATGCGCGCGGGCACGTCCTTCGGCTTCGTCGTCTCACGTCCGCCCACGACGTTGGAGCGTTTCTTATAATCCCCCACGGCAAACCAGTCGAGGGTCGAATCCTTCGTGTCACGCTTGAGGATATACAGTCTCTCTCGATGCCGGAAATACAGAACGCTTCCGCACGATCATCTTCATTCCCCCTTTGAGCGGTTTGCATCAATTCTGTCCTCCGCCCGATCAGATTGATATCGCGATCAGCACCGCCGAAAAGTAGATCACGGAAATCAGATTCGTCCATCCGCCCGAAATGATCACGCGAATGCCTTTGGGCAGTCTCGCGACGAAGGGTTTCAGCAGGAACAGCATCCCCGGGCTCAGCAGGAACATCCACCACGGCAGCACGGTCCTCCCGGTCACGATCAGGAAGATCAGCAGAAGGAATCCGAGTCCCTCACCGGCATACAGGATCAGCGGCAGCTTCTGAAAATACTTCATGGCGGCATTCAGGGCGTCCCGGTTCCTGTCGTCTCCCAGAAGTCCCAGATACGCGCAGTGGCTGTGATAGGCTCCGCCGGTGATGATGCCAAAGCAGGAAAGCAGAAAGGCGGCCATGGCCAGCGTGTGTGCCTGTTCGCAGGTCATCAGTACGATGTGATAGAACCCGACGCAGTACAGAAAAGCCGCGCTGGGTCCGATCATGCCTCCGGCCATGACACGTTCCGCCGGCAATCCTTTCATGACGTCAATGATAGCGTTTATCTTTTCTTTTGCCGAACTCTTCGGATCGCAAGCGAAATCCTCCAGAGTGTAATATAGCAGCATATCCCCCGCGAACATCAGCAGCGCGCCTGCAAGCCCGATCCATATCGTAGTCAGCAACATCTTTCTATCTCCTGTTTCACGACACCGTTTGTCTGGATGATCGTCTGCGCTGCTTCAGCCTCCAAGGACACCGGTAATGAAGATCTCAATGCCGATACCGATTAGAATCACGCCGCCCAGAATGGATGCTTTCCCGGCAAGGCGGGTACCGAAGCGCTGACCGATGCAAAGCCCACAGGAACAGATAATAAAAGTTACTCCTCCGATAATGAGACCAGCAGCAAGGGCCTGAGCAACATGATATTCCGCAATGGTGAAACCCACAGACAGGGCATCAATGGAGGTTGCCACACCCTGCATCAGCAGTGCACCGGGTTTCAGGTCAG
>JAFPXU010000039.1 GCA_017394605.1 Clostridia bacterium
ACAACATGAGCGGCACGCTGATGGAAGGAATCGCCATCTGGGGCGAATACGCCGCGACCATGCTGAACAAGGAAGAAGCGGTCCGGCATGCTGTGGAAGTCGTTAAATGGGAAGTCGCAAACGGATCCATGTTCCTGCGCTCCCACGCAGACGCGACGGATCCTTCCGGTCTTGCTCTGGAAACGCTGCTCGAAGTCCGTGAGGCGGTAAAGGATTTTGCCGACCTGCAGATCGTGGCTTTCCCGCAGGAATGCGTCTTCACCTCTCCGGAAGCGCCCAATATGATGGAAAACGCCATGAAGCGCGGATGCGACGTGGTCGGCGGTCTGCCGTACTTCGAACTGAGTCCGGAAGACGGCGTGCATGATGTGAAATTCGCTTTCGACCTGGCGGAAAAATACAACGCGATGGTCGATATCCACTGCGACGAGAATACAGACGAGCAGTCTCATTTCCTCGAGTATATCGCCCGCGAGGCATTCGTGCGCCATATGGGCGAACGCGTTACAGCCAGTCACACCTGCGCGATGCACAACTACAACAACGACTACGCCAAGAAGATCATCGGCAACGTCAAGCGCGCCGGCATGAACATGATCACAAATCCGTTCGCGAATTCCTGCCTGCAGAACAGGACAGACGGTTACCCGCGCCGCCGCGGTCATACGCGTGTGGATGAACTGCTTGCAGCAGGCGTCAATGTCGCGATCGGAAGCGATGACATCATGGATCCTTGGTATCCGATGGGCAAGGGCAGCCCGCTCTGTGGCGCACAGCTCCTGATGAATTACGCACAGCTCAGCGGATACAGTCAGGTCCCGCAGCTCTTTGACATGATTACCGATAATCCTGCCAAACTCCTCATGCTGGAAGGATACGGAATTAAGGAGGGCAATCCTGCCAACCTTGTCATACTGGACTGCCAGAGCGAATTCGATGCGATCCGGCTGACACCTGAAGCACTCTATGTGATCCGTAAAGGTAAAGTCATCTGTGAAACCACACCCGCTAAACGCCGTCTGAACGTCACGGGTACGGAAGAACTGATCGATTTCAAAGTTAAAGATTAATTCGCACACTTATGGAGGAGATGATTACATGCCACGCAATGAAGATGCAAGAAGCAAAAAAATCGTATTCTGTTCCAACTGTCTTCTAAACACCAACAATAAGGTCCAGGAACTTGCCCGTTACGGCGGTTTCTGCAAGGATGTTCTTGACGTCCTCGCTTCCTATGATGTAGGCATTCAGCAAATGGACTGTCCTGAGACTCTGTATCTCGGAATCCAGCGCTGGTATCATACGAAAAACCTGTACGATAATGTCGGATTCCGCAGGTTCTGCCGCCAGATGTCAGAGCGTGTCGTCGATTATATGGAATCCTATAAACAGGTTGGATATAAAGTGGTTGCGTTCCTCGTATGCAACGGTTCGCCCACATGCGGCTATGACGTCACCAGCTACGACAAAAACTGGGGTGGTAATACGAATGTTGCGCTCGAATACAATGACGCAATCATTCCAGGTATGGGCGTGCTGATCGAAGAGATTCACAAGGCAATCGAAGCACGCGGTCTGGAAATCCCGCCGTTCTTCGGCCTGAGTCTTGATGATGCCTCCGTGCCGATGGAAACGATTCTCGCGGATTTCAAAGCATTCATGGAAAAAGCCATGAAAGCCGCTGAGGATTAACAGAATCCCCGCTCTGGAGGAACGAACATGCTTTCCATGGTTTCTGAAAAGACCTGTCGGAATTCGACAGGCCTTTTCGTTCATATTGAAACTATAGTTGTCATCCGAGTTAAACAATCGTTATGTTTCATTCTGATCCTGTCCCGGTTTCTCCTCTGTCTTGCGTTCCTTATCCGGTATAAAGAATGTCCATACCGGGAGAAGCACATACAGAACGATGGCAATCCTCGGAAAAAAGTAGCTGAGCAGCATCAGTGCCGCTAATCCGATCACCATGACGATAAGCTTGGACGAGGCAAGCATCAGAAACATATCCTTGTGATGCACGAACCGTTTCCGCAGCACCGCGTACCGCAGCAGTTCCTGAAACAGCGTGGTGAGAAAATACACCAGCCCAAAATTGATCGCGGAATACCGGTCCGCGCTGTTCATGATCCATTTTGTGGTAACGGGAATCAGCGCCAGGGCGGCAAGGAAGACGAAATTCATCACGACGGTGAAATGGTCTCCTTCCCGCATGGTCTCAAAGATCCGCTTGTTCTCATACCAGAAGCCGGCGATCATGAAGAAGCTGATAAAAAACACCGCGACCGACCACATGAACGTCGAATATTCCGCCCGCGATGTGGGAAACGGGATCTCCAGCATCATGACGGTAATGAAGATCGCGATCACGCCGTCGTTCAGCGTGGAAAGATGCCCGATCATGGACCCTTTCAGCTTTCTGCTGTTCTCGGCGGTCTTCCGCTGCATATGCTCGTATTTCGCGGCGGCCTCGTCCCCGAGCCTTCTTCTGATCCGGTCCGCCTTTTTTTCTCTCAGCATGGAAGCGTGTCCTTTCTGAAATGCTGTATCTTTAAGCGTCTGGCGTTACAACGCGACCCACTGTGCCACTTTCTCCGGAGAGGCGTTCGCGCTCAGCCTGTCGGCCTTTCCCCAGACCGCGCCCGGCGCCGAACCCTTCAGCTGCGCGACGGTCTCCCCCATTCCGCTTCCGCCGGAAGTCGCGAACAGATGGATCGTCTTTCCGTAAAGATCGTACTGCTCAAGGAAGCTGTTGATGATATGCGGCGCCACGTACCACCAGATCGGGAAGCCGACGTACAGGGTATCGTAAAGGCTCATGTCCTCCACCTTCTTCGCGATCGCCACCCGGCTGGACGGATCCTGCATCTCGACCGAGCTGCGGCTCTTTTTGTTCATCCAGTTCAGGTCCGCTCCGGTATACGGCACCTCCGGCCGGATCTCGAACAGATCGGCCCCCGCCGCCTTCGCCACCTTCTCCGCCAGTTTTCTCGTCACGCCGCTCGCGCTGAAATATGCCACCAGTGTCTTTCCCATGCCATTCTCCTCTCCGCTGCCGTTCCGTACGGGGCAGCGCCTTTTTCTATATACAGTTTAACAGTTACGGGCCGGGAAGTGTACTGTCTTTCCCGGAACGGATCACCTTCCCTTCCGTCATGCCGTCCAACAGTTCGCAAAACGGGACTCTTTCTTTTTTCCGTTAAAAAAGTGTTGACGGGGCATTTGCCCCATCCGTATAATGAAGGCGTAAACGGGGCGTTTGCCCCGAATGATATGAAAGTGAGGGCCGGACGCTTGGGCAAGATGAAGGAAAGCTTCTGCGAACTTCTGGAAGACTATCTCAACAGCTACCGGGAGAAATACAAAACGACCCCGTCCATCCGCCAGATCGAGCGGGACACCGGGATCCCGAATTCCACCGTTTCCAGGTATCTTCTGTACATGGAAAAGGAAGGCATGATCGAGTATTCCGGCGGCAGGCGGAACATCCTGACGAAACGGACGCAAAAGACCTCGGACCGGACCGTCTCCGTCCCGATCGTCGGCTCCATCGCCTGCGGCGTTCCTATCCTCGCGGAGGAGAACATCGAGGAATACGTGCCGCTCTCCGAATCGGTCTTCGGTTCGGGCAGCTTCTTCATCCTGCACGCCGCCGGAGACTCCATGACCGGCGCGGGCATCGACGACGGGGATCTCGTCGTGATCCGCCAGCAGTCCTCCGCGGAACCGGGACAGATCGTCGTCGCGCTGATCGGCAAGCAGGATGCGACGCTCAAGCGCTACCGTCCAGACCCGGAGACGGGCTGTGTGGAACTGCTGCCCGCGAATGACCGGTATGATCCGATCATGGTCGCCCCGAACCAGGAATTCGCGATCCAGGGCGTAGCCGTCAAAATCATCAAGGACCCGAAATAACAAAAGCCATCCCGACGGACGGAAACAGGCGCGGTTTTGCCGGGCCCTGTTTAGTGAACCCTTTTTTACTTCAAGGCACGGTATTTTAAGAGAGGAGAGCCGATGGAACCGGAAGAACGCACCTATTACTGCATCGATATGAAGACCTTCTACGCCTCCGTGGAATGCGCCGAACGGAACCTCAACCCGTTCGAGACCGGTCTTGTCGTAGCGGATCCCTCCCGGGGAAAAAACGCGCTCTGCCTTGCAATCTCGCCGAAGCTGAAAGCGCAGGGCATCAAAAACCGGTGCCGGCTTTCGGACATCCCGAAAAGCATCAAATACGAGATCGCGCTCCCCAGGATGCAGCTGTACGTGGACTACGCGGCGGACATCTACAGCATCTACCTGGACTACTTCGCGCCGGAGGACATGCACGTCTACTCGATCGACGAGTCCTTCATCGACGCGACCGAATACCTGCCGCTTTACCGGACGGACCGGATATCGCTCGCCAAAAAGCTCATGAACGAGATCGCAGATAAACTGCATATCCCCTCCACCGCGGGGATCGGCACGAACCTGTATCTTTCAAAGATCGCGCTGGACATTACGGCCAAGAAAGCCGCCGACCATATCGGGTTCCTTGACGAGGAGCGCTATAAAAAAGCGCTTTGGGATCACCGTCCGATCACCGACTTCTGGGGCGTCGCGGGCGGAACGGCTGCGCGCCTCAAACACTACGGCATCGACACGATGCGCGGTGTCGCGG
>JAFPXU010000040.1 GCA_017394605.1 Clostridia bacterium
GTCAGGCTCAACAGACTGAGGACGCAGGTGCGCGAAGCGGAACTTTCCGCGGCGCAGGCGTTTCCGGACGGCTCGCGGGAGGACATCGTCCTCGCGCTGAACCGGATGAGCAGCGCGGTTTACCTTTTGTTCCTCGAAGGAGTAAAGAAACATGAACGAAGATGAGATCCGCGGCATCGTGGACGAGGTGATCCGCATCACGGCGGAGCAGCCGAAGGGGAGGGAGATCCTTCTCGAAATGTCCGCGCGCCACGTGCACGTGACGCAGGAGGCGCTCGAAACCATGTTCGGAAAGGGATCCGTCCTGGACGTCAAAAAAGAGCTCTCCCAGCCCGGCCAGTTCCTGTCCTCGAAAAAGGTCAAGCTGATCACGCAGAAGGGCGAGATCGCGGGCGTATCCATCCTGGGACCGGTACGGAAGGAGATCCAGGTGGAGCTGTCCATGACGGACTGCCGAACGCTCGGGATCGACGCGCCGGTCAACCTGTCGGGCGATCTGACGGGGGCGGGCGACTGCCTGATCCTCGGCGACTGCGGATGCGTCGACGCAAAGGGCAGCGTGATCGTCGCGAAGGCGCACGTGCATATGAATCCCGAGCAGCAGGAGCGCTACGGCGTTTCGGACGGGGATCACGTGAGGGTCCGGATTGAAGGCAGGCGTCCCGTGACGCTGGACGACGTGATCGTACGGGTGAAGAACACGTTTTCCCCCGCGGTGCATATCGACACGGACGAGGCGAACGCCTGCGGCGGAACGAACGGAGCGAGGGCATATCTGATGGGAAAGACGGATACCGTATATCATAAACCTTCGGCGGGATCGGCTCCCGCGTCGCCGATCAAAACGCTTCCGCGTCCGGCTTCGGTGCCGGCGCCAAGGGCAGTGTGCGTCACGTTCCCCGGGAAGCTGTTCAACGAGGAGGCCGCGCGCGAGGCGGTGAAATGCAATGCAAACGGCACCGTCACGCTGAAGGAAGGGACCCTGGTGACCGCCGCCGCGAAGGACATCCTGAACGCCGCGCGGATCAAGATCCAATTTATCTGAAGGAGCTTCATATGGAAATTGCAACCGTAATCGGCCATGTATGGGCCACCAAGAAAGAAGCCACCCTGGAAGGCAGCAAGCTGATGATCGTACGTCCCTACGCGGGCGATCCGTATGTGGCGGCCGACGTGGTCGGCGCCGGCATCGGCGAGGAAGTCCTGGTCGTTTCCGGCAGTACGGCCAGGCGCGCGCTGGGATCCGACAACTGCGCGATCGACAACGCCATCGTGGGGATTATCGACACGGTCGAGGTCGACCGCGAGCTCGAAGCGAAGAAACAGGCCGCTGAGAAGGCGAAACCGAAGAAATAACCCCTCCTTTCGGACGGGATGAGGAAAGAGCGAATCAAGATGGACGAAAGCTGTCTTTACAAGATCCAGAAGGCGGGCGTGATCGGCTGCGGCGGCGCCGGGTTTCCGACACACGTGAAGCTGAACTGCCGCCCGAAGTATCTGATCGTCAACGGAATGGAGTGCGAACCGCTTCTGGCGACGGGGCGCTATGTCATGCGCCACTACGCGCCCGAACTGGTCGACGCGCTGTATAAGATTGGAAGCGAGATCGGCGCGGAGGAATGCGTCATCTCGCTGAAGGAGACCTATGAGCCCGAGATCGCCGCGCTTGAGGAGGCGATCGCCGCCTCCGGCCACGACATCGGGATCAAAACGGTGAAAAGCTTCTATCCGGCGGGCGACGAGCAGGTCGTGGTCTACGAGACCACGGGCAACGTCGTGCCGTATCTGGATATTCCGATCAGCGCCAAAAGCGTCGTGATCAACCTTTCGACGCTGCTCGCCTGCTACAACGCGTTTCTGGACGAACCCTTCACGCACCGTCTCGTCACGGTCGCGGGCGCCGTGAAGGAGCCCTGCGTCGTGTACGCGCCGATCGGCACGAGCTTCTGCGACTGCATCGCGCTGGCGGGCGGTCCCGACCGCGATCCGTCGGAACTGACGATCGTCTCGGGCGGGCCGATGATGGGCCAGCTTCCGGGAGACGATCCCAAACAGATGTTCGTCGAGAAGACGACGGGCGGGATCCTGCTTCTTCCGAAGGAGACCTACCGCAACGAGCCGCTCGATCTCGTCAACATCCGGAAGTCCGCGAGAACGTCCTGTATCCAGTGCACGAACTGCACGGAGATGTGCCCGCGGCACATGCTCGGCCATCCGCTCGAACCGCACAAGATCATGCGCGTGCTTGCGTACAACGAGCTTGCTGACGTCATGGACAATCCCGTGATCCAGTCGGCTGCCCTCTGTTCGGAGTGCGGCGTATGCGAAGTGTACGCCTGCCCGATGATGCTTCGTCCCAGGAGCGTGAACGCGCTGATCAAGAAGGAGCTCGCCAAAGCCGGCTACCGGCATCCGAAAGCGGCGGAGCCGACCGTCCCGCATCCGATGCGGGAGGATCGGAAAGTGCCGACCCACCGTCTCGCGACGCGCGTCGGCGTTGGCGCCTTCTTCGGAAACCTGATCGACACGCTGAAGATCGCGGAGCCGGATTCCGTGCATGTGCTCGCGAAGCAGGGGATCGGCGCGCCGACGGAACTCCGCGTGAAAGCGGGGGACGTCGTGAGCGCGGGCCAGCTGATCGCGGCCTGCCCCGAAGGAAAGATGGGCTCGGATGTCCACGCGCCGTTCGGCGGCAAAGTGACGGAAGCGGGCAAGTATATCGTCATCGAGAGGTAAGATGTCATGATTACGATCGGATATATCGAATTGAACAGCATCGCCAAAGGCGTGGAAGCGGCGGATACCGTTCTGAAAGCGGCGGATACCGAGCTGCTGCTCGCAAAGCCCTGTTGCCCCGGAAAGTTCCAGATTCTGTTCAGCGGCGAAGTCGCCGCGGTAAAGGCGTCTCTGGACGCGGCCTGCAGCAAGGCGGAGCCGTTCGTGGTGGACAGCACCGTAATCCCGCGCGTGCATGAACAGGTCCCGAAGGCGATCGCGCAGACGACGGCGCCGGATTGCTTAAGGGCGGTCGGCGTGATGGAGTTCTTTTCCATGACGGCGGCGATCTACGGTGCGGACGCTGCGGCGAAGGCAGCGGAGGTCACATTGCTCGACGTCCATCTCGGAACGGGCATCGGCGGAAAATCCTTCGTCGTGATGACTGGCGAGGTCGCGGCGGTCCGCGAGGCGGTCGCGGCGGGCACCAAGTCCGCGCGAAAGGAAGGCCTTCTCATCCAGGAGGTCGTCATCCCGAACCCGAGACCGGAGATTATCGACGCGCTTCTGTAGGAAAGAGGACCCGACATGGTGGAATTTGAAGAAAAACAGAGAATCATACAGGAATTTGTCCCGGGCAAACAGGTCACGATGGCGCACCTGATCGCCAACCCCGACATCTCGCTGTACAAGAAGATCGGCGTGATGGACGACAGGGAAGGCGCGCTCGGCATCATGACACTGACCCCGAGCGAGACCGCGATCATAGGGGCGGACGTCGCGCTGAAGGCGGCGAACGTCGAGCTCGTGTTCGTGGACCGCTTTTCCGGTTCCCTCGTGATCCGCGGCCTGGTCGCGGACGTGGAGGCGTCCTTAAAAGAGGTCAACCGCGTGCTCGCCAGCACGATCGGCGCGACGCCTGCGGAGATTACGCGCTCATGAGGCATATCATCGTAGTGGGACGGACCGCGTGCGGCAAGACGACCCTGCTGCAGCGGCTCATGGAACAGCCCATCGAGTACAAGAAGACCTACGCGATCGAGATCTACGGCGACGCGATCGACACGCCCGGCGAGTACATGGACCACAAAAAGCTCTTCCATTCGCTGATGGTGACATGCACGAATGCGGAAGCGCTTGTCCTGCTGCACGACTGCACGGACGGCGTATCCACATTCTTTCCCGGCATGGCGACGGCGTTTCAGATCCCGGTGATCGGCGTTGTCTCCAAGACCGACCTCGGAACGGAGCAGGACATCCGCTACGGGGAGGAGATCCTGAAAATGGCAGGCGCCGACCGTGTGTTCCGTGTCAGCGCGTATACGGACGAAGGCGTAAAGGAGCTCCGGGAATATCTCTGCTCAGACATGTCGGATATTGCGAGGAAATACTGAGCCGTATTCCTGACTTTCGCCCGGACATCCCGTTTCTTTTCCCTATATCCGGTTGCAGAATGCATAAAAAGACGCTGCTCTTTCTTGTCGGAGCAACGTTTTTCTTTTTGTCAGAGGGTGAATGAAAAAAAGGATGTTAAGCATCCTGGATACAGAACACGGCATAGAGCGGAACGGATTTGATGTTGTTTTCAAAGCCGAAGTTCTTTTCTGACATCCGGATGGAAAATGCCGGTTTATGGAGTTTCATGTATTCATTCAGACTGACGGCACTGACGTTATCGCCGCTCTTGACCTCGACCGGAATAAGCCTGCTTCCGAGCGGAATGATAAAATCCACTTCTCTGGTGCCTTTCTCGTTTCTCCAGAAATAGGGCCTGAAGCCGGAACGGATCAGCTGGGTACAGACATAGTTTTCCGTCATTCCGCCTTTGAAATCGGCAAGTTCTTTCTCCATGAAGAAGATATCTTCCGCCCGGATACCCTTCTGGGCGGTCAGAAGGCCCGTATCGGAAAGATAGATTTTGAAGTCATCGATGTCCTTATAATTATCCAGCGGTTTTTCAATCATTTCAGCGCGATAGACACGGCATAGAAGACCGGCATTCACCAGCCATTCAATGGCGTTCTCATATTCGGCTGCTCTGGCGCCTTTTTTCATGATCTTGTACTGGAAGCGGGTGTTCTTTTTGGACAGCTGAACAGCCACTGTGCCATAGGTCAGACGGGTTTTCTTGATCTCATTGGCGCTGTCCTGATACTTGCTCATGTCGTCCAGATAATCCATCTGGATTGTTTCCAGAATATGACGGACCTGCGTATAGTCTCCTGTGTCAACAAACCGGCTCACGACTTCCGGCATGCCGCCGACAGCCAGGTACTGACGGTATCGCCTCAGAGCAGCATCATGAAGAGCGGCGGGCATTGGCGAGTTTTGATTGAAACATGTGTGAATGCGTTCAACCAGATCCCTCTCCCCGCACGCAAGCAGGAACTCTTCCATATCCATAGGGTACATCGTATACCGGTCCACCTTGCCGACCGGAAACGCGTACTTTTCACGGTTGACTGCTACACCGAGAAGACTTCCTGCGGCGATGATATGATACTCCGGCGCTTCTTCGCAGAAGTACTTCAGGGAGGTGAGGGCACGCTCGCACAGCTGTATCTCGTCAAAGACGATCAGCGTTTTGCCTCTTGTGATCGTTTGTCCGCTGATATGAGAAAGAATCGGGAGCAGGTAAGAAGGGCTGATGTTCTCCTCAAATGCGGATGAGAGCGTTTCGCTGGTCTGAAAATTGAAATAGGCAACATTATCGTAATGGGTTCTGCCAAATTCCAGGATTGCGTAGGTCTTTCCGACCTGTCTGGCTCCCTGAATGATAAGCGGTTTGCGATATTTGCCGGATTTCCACTGTTCCAGAAAATCGGAAATCTTTCGGTACATATACATGCCGGTCACTCCTTATATGCAATTCTGATCTGAGAGCAGCATACCACAATCAAGAAAATAATGCAATAATATAGCAGAAAACTACACTGTTTACTGACAATTATAAGCATATTTCCACACTGAATTCCAAGTGTTTGAAAATGCTGCATTTGACCGGCGTATTTCTGAATTCCAGAAGCCATGACGGTATACGGTTCTTCCGGGAAAAGACCGGTATCTGAATAAAGAAGTGTGAAAAAACGCAAAGCAATCTGACATAAAACCTGTCTAAACGGAAACACCTGCTGACCATGCGGACATGCGGAGAATCAGTTCCTGAAACATGCAGATTTATCGTGATGGCATTCCCGTGCGGACGGCTGTCAGGTGAGAAGCGTATTCCCGGAATGTGACCGGGAGAGATTCAGGGCGAAATCCCATACGGTCTGCACGGCGGGTGACATTGGATTCGGATGGTAGCGAAGCAGGCAGATGTCGCGCGTCATCTGCTCACCGGGATCGAACGGGATCATGCGAAGATTGAAATTGTCGAGGATCGGCAGTTTCGGCATGATCGCCACGCCCGCGCCGGTGGTGACGGAGGCGGCGATGGAACTGTATTCGTCCGCTTCGAACACGATGTTGGGGGAAAATCCGGCTTTTCTGAACTTTCCCGCAAGTTCCCGGTAGACGATCGCGTCGTGCGTGATCGAGACGAACTGCTCTTCCGCGATCTCGGGAAGGGACACCCGCTTGCGCTTCGCGAGGCGATGGGACAATGGCACCGCGAGATACAGCTCCTGGCTTGCCACCGGCACGTGCTCGATTGAATCGATGTCCGTTCTGCCCGCGAGCACGAGATCCAGCGTGCCGTTCAGAAGCTGTTCGATCAGCGCGCCCGCCATACCCTGGTGGAACCGGAACGCTGCCCGGTCGCTGTCCAGATCCGCGTAGAACCGGTCGACGAACGCAGGAAGGACCGAAAAGCTGACACTGTAAATGTATCCGAGGCTGACGATCCCGGCGTCCGGCGTGCGGAGGCTCTTGAGACGTTCCAGCCCGGACGACAGCTCGTTCAGGGCGCGTTTTGCGTACGGCAGAAACTCGGCGCCGAAACTTGTCAGCGCGATCTGCCGGCCGCGCTTTTCGAACAGCGGCGTATTGAGCTCCTTTTCAAGCTTGGACAGCGAATAGGAAAGGCTGGGCTGCGAGATGTAGAGAAGCTCCGCCGCACGGGTGTAATGCAGGACTTCCGCCGTGACACAGAAGTACCGCAGCTGCTGCAGGGTCATAGGCAGTCCTCCGTGGTAAAGAGATGGGCGGAAAGCTCCTTCCACGCGTTCAGAAGGTACGCGAGCGCCAGGATGTCGGCGGCGCCGCCGGGGGAGAGATTCCGCCGGATCAGTTCATAATCCAGTTCGGTGAGTGCCGCAACGCGCTCCGAAACGGGCAGGGAAGAGATCCTTTCTGCCTCCGCCTGCACGAACGCGAGGCCTTCTTCCCCGCCGCGGTGAAGCACGTTGGTATCGGAAAGCACGGCCATCGTGTCGCAGAGGGCGAGCGCACCGGGAGCGGATGCACCTATGGATTCATAGGATCTGAGATGTTCGGCGCATGCCGCCGCGTGCGGGAAGCCTTCCGCCGCCTCGCCGATCGCACCTTTCGCGCCGGTTTTCGCGTAGACTGCGCCGCCGTTCGTGCCTTTGAGACGGGCAGCGCCCTTCAGCCTTGAAGCGGCGTCTGTCCGCGCGAGTTCCGCGGCGGCTTCCCTTGCATCGCAGCCGGTCTCAAGCGCGCGGCCCATTCCGTACAGCAGCAGTCCCATCGAGTAGATCATGCCCTTGTGCGTGTTGACGCCGTCCGTGGCGGAAAACATGGCTCGCTCTGCGTTAAGCCCTTGCGCTTTCAGCGCTTCCATGCCGGCGTCCGCGATCCCCGCGAGCGCTGCCTGACGGAAGTACGGCACGAGGGAAGCGGCGCTTTTTTCGAACAGGGGGATGTCCATATCCGTATGCGCGCCGTTGTTCATATCATCCACTAAGCCGGGTTTCGGCGTCGTGTGCAGTTCACGGATCAGCGCGAAATGCGCCGTGTACGCGAGCGTATCCGCTGCAAAACCGTTCAGAAGCGTTTCGGTTGCCTCCAGAACCGCGTCCAGCCCGTGCGCGCGGCTTCTCGCGCAGATGGCGGCGGGACCGTCGCAGACGAGGCATCTGCGGGGAACGGCGCGGCTCAGCTTTTCTCCCGATCCGTTCAGCACGTCGAAGTCCAGAAGCCTTCCCGCGGGGAAGGAATCCTCCAGCCGTTCGAGCGACCGCTTGACCGCATAAGGGTCTCTGTTCAGAAGGATCAGCGCTTCCGTCCCGGTGACGGCGTCGGTGATCAGGCGGGAGATCTCAAAAAATCCGAATGATTCGAATACCTTCATCGCCCGGTCGAACAGCAAACGCGTTTTGGGCGTGCGTTTGACGCCGCCCGCGATATTCAGCGACAGGGAAACAAGACACGCGTTCCCGTCCGCGTGAAGCAGCAGCTCCTTCTGCGCCTGCGCCCGCCGTTCGCGCGCGTCAAGCATCTGTTCCAAAGTTACGGAGGATGGTTTCATATGTTGTTTCCGGGACCGCTTCGGCGGTCTTAATGATTTCTCCGGCGCGGAGAAGCGTCCGCACGGAACTTGCGCTGATGTTGTTTAGACGCGGGATCTCGATAAGTTCGATCCCGCTTTCGGGGAGAAGATTTTTCATGCGCTCGTTGTAGGCGCGGGTGACGGGGGAGAACGGTTCCTCGCCGACGAAGCGCTTCACGATTCCGAGCGCGGGCGCGATTTTTGCGCGGAACAGCTCGATGTCGAGATCGGAGCGGACCTCTTCGGCGTGCGCTTCGTCGCGGATGAAGTAGGCAGGGAACGTCGCGCGGGAAACGAGGTACATGTCGCTTCTGCACATGACGCGGTTTCTGATATGCGCCGTGCCGCGTTCGATCATCTCATACCGTTCGTCCGGAGAGAAAAGGGAACCGGCCTCGGACACGGCGAACACGTACAGCGTGCCGCAGCGCGAGGCGGCGTATTCGACAAGGTGCTTATGGCCGAGCGTGAACGGGTCTGCGTTCATGACGACCGCGCCGCATATGCCCGGAAAACGGGGCAGGGAAGAAAGAAAATCGGAAAAACCGTTCCTCCTGTTTTCGGCGAGAACGGCTTCAGGCGTGGAGACGACGGGGTAAAAGCCCATCGAGGAGACCATGCGGAGATTCTTCGGCTTGGTGCACAGAAACAGGCGCGGCACGCCGTTTTGCACCGCGTCGCTCTGCAGCGCGGAAAGGACAGACGCGAAGGCGCCGGAGCCTTCGATGGCGGGGGAGACCGCGAACTGTTTCAGGACATGACCGGCGCGGGAACCGCAGGCGACGATCGAAAAGTCGTCGTCCGTCATGAGCGCGGTCACATCCGCGTCGCCCTCGTCGCGCACGCCGCAGGAGAATAGAAATCGTTTATAATCCTCGCCGAGCCTTCCGGTCAGCGGCGCGGGGAAAATCGTGATATCGATAAAAATCCCATCCGTACGCGGAACCGGCCGTTCGGAACGCCTGCGCTCCGATTGTATCGCATGCCTAAAGCGTCCTGAAAACCGGACGGTCCGCCTGTTTTTTCCAGTGTAGCAGAGACCCGGACGGAAACGCAACCGTTCCGGATAAACCATAGAGAATCTCTATGGTATACTGTGATAATTGTATTGGAGATTCTTCCGGAAATCCGATACACTGAAATCAAAGCCGGACGGACGGCGTCCGGCGGAATCATATCCGAAAACACAATTCTACATCGGGGAGGGAATCAGCCAAGATGATCAGGTATTTCGCACAGGGAACGGAATGGAAGGACAATGCGCCCAGGGCTGCCGCCGAAAACTGCGACAGGACAGAGGGCCGCAACGGCACGATCGCCTATCAGATCATGAACGCGCACCGGAAGGAAACGGGCGACGGCGTCATGCACATCAAATTCGACGCGTTAGTCTCTCACGACATCACCTACGTCGGCATCATCCAGACCGCAAGGGCGAGCGGGCTCACGGAGTTCCCGGTCCCCTACGCGATGACCAACTGTCATAACAGCCTCTGCGCGGTCGGCGGCACGATCAACGAGGACGACCATGTGTTCGGTCTCTCCGCCGCGAAGAAATACGGCGGGATCTACGTCCCCGCCAATCAGAGCGTCATCCACTCCTACGCGAGGGAAGAACTCGCCGCCTGCGGGAACATGATTCTCGGTTCCGACAGCCATACGCGCTACGGCGCGCTCGGCACCATGGGCGTCGGCGAGGGCGGTCCTGAGCTGGTCAAGCAGCTTCTCCGCAACACCTATGACATCAAGGCACCGAAAGTCGTTCTGTGCTATGTGACCGGCGCGCCGAAAAAGGGCGTCGGTCCGCACGACGTGGCGCTCGCGCTCGTCAAGGCGACGTTCCCGGACGGTCTCGTCAAGAACAAGGTCCTCGAGTTCGCGGGCCCCGGCCTTAAAAGCCTCCCGTTCGATTTCAGAAGCGGCATCGACGTCATGACGACGGAGACGACCTGCCTGTCCTCCATCTGGGCGACGGATGAGGAGATCCAGCAGTACTATAAGATCCACGGACGCCCCGAAGCGTATAAGAAACTGGAACCCGCGGATGGCGCGTACTACGACGCGCTCCTTACGATCGAACTCGACAAGGTCGAGCCGATGATCGCGCTGCCGTTCCATCCGTCCAACGCGTATACGATCCATGAGTTTCTGGAGAATGCCAACGAGATCCTCGCGGGCGTCGAGGCGGAGGCGGCCAGGAAATTCCCCAAAGCGCATCTGGATCTCCGCAGCAAGATCGGCCCGAAGGGCGTTCTGGCGAACCAGGGGATCATCGCGGGATGCTCCGGCGGACTGTTCGACAACATCGTGGAAGCGTCCGACATCCTGAAGGGCGGAAGCACCGGCAACGGCTTTTTTTCCCTTTCGGTCTATCCGACGAGCGTTCCGACGAGCCTCGCGCTCACAAGGAACGGCAAGACCGAAATACTGCTTGAAGCGGGTGCGGTCATCAAACCGTCCTTCTGCGGACCGTGCTTCGGCGCGGGAGACGTTCCGTCGAACAACGGACTGTCGCTCCGCCATACCACGCGCAACTTCCCGAACCGCGAAGGCAGCAAGCCCGGTGAGGGACAGATCAGCTGCGTTGCCCTGATGGATTCCCGTTCGATCGCAGCCACGGCGAGAAACGGCGGTTACATCACCGCGGCGACCGACGTCGAGTATGAGACCGAACGCGTTCCGTACGTATTCGACAACTCGGTATATAAGAAACGCTGCTACTACGGCTACGGCGATCCGCATCCGGAAGAGGAGCTCATCCTCGGGCCCAACATCACCGACTGGCCGAAGATGTATGAGCTTTCCGACAACCTGCTTGTGGAGCTCGCGGCTGTCATCCGCGACCCGGTCACCACGACGGACGAGCTGATTCCGTCCGGCGAGACCTCCTCGTACCGCAGCAATCCGCTGCGCCTGTCCGAGTTTGCCCTTTCCCGCCGCGTGCCCGAATACGTCGGACGCAGCAAGGCGGTCGCGAAGGACGAGGCAGCGCGCCGCGCGGGCGGGAAGCCCGAAAAACTCGTGAAAGCGCTGTCAGCGGTAGGCGACGCGGACAAGCTCCTCAAAAACACCCAGTTCGGTTCCTGCGTGTTCGCCAACAAGCCCGGCGACGGAAGCGCCCGTGAACAGGCAGCGTCCTGCCAGAAGGTGCTCGGCGGATTCGCGAACATCTGCTATGAGTACGCGACGAAGCGCTACCGCAGCAACTGCATCAACTGGGGCATCGTTCCGTTCACGCTTGCAGAGGGTGCCGCGTTCCCGTACGAGGACGGCGACTTCGTGTTCGTGCCCGGCATCCGCGAAGCGATCGCGAACGGCGTGGAGGAGATCCCTGCCAAGGCGATCAGAAAGAACGGCGCAATCGAGGACCTGACCCTTTACGTGAAGGGACTGACCGAGGATGAGAAGACGATCATTCTCGAAGGCTGCCTGATGAACTATTACGCGGCGCAGAACAGATAAGGAAGCATATGCCGGCCGGACACCTGTTTCAGCCGGCGTTCATAAGTTTGAAAAAGATACGGAATAATTGACAGGAGGATTAATATGGAAAAGGTCAGAATGACGACGCCTCTCGTGGAGATGGACGGAGATGAAATGACACGTATCATCTGGAAGATGATCAAAGACGAACTGCTGCTCCCGTTTGTGGATCTGAAAACCGAGTATTACGATCTCGGCCTCCCGAAGAGGGACGAGACCCGCGACCAGATCACCAAGGACGCTGGCAACGCGATCAAAAAGTACGGCGTAGGCGTCAAGTGCGCCACGATTACGCCGAACGCCCAGCGCATGACCGAGTACAACCTGCATGAGATGTGGAAAAGCCCGAACGGCACGATCCGTGCCATCCTCGACGGTACGGTGTTCCGCGCGCCGATCACGATCGACAGCGTCAAGCCGGTCGTGAAGAACTGGGAGCTCCCGATCACGGTCGCGAGACACGCGTACGGCGATCTGTACAAGGGAACGGAATACCGTGTTCCCGAAAAGGGCAAGGCCGAGCTCGTCTTCACCGGCGAGAACGGAGCGAGCTTCCGCGAGACGGTGTACGATTTCGAGTGCCCCGGTATCATCCAGAGCATCTACAACAAGGACACCTCCATTTCGTCATTCGCGCATGCGTGCTTCAAGTACGCGATCGGAACGAAGCAGGATCTGTGGTTCTCCGCGAAGGATACGATCTCCAAGAAGTACGACATGAACTTCCGCGACATCTTTCAGGAGATCTACGACAGGGAATACAAGGCGGAATTCGAACGGCTCGGACTGACCTACTTCTACACGCTGATCGACGACGCCGTCGCGCGCGTGATCCGTTCCAGGGGCGGTTTCATCTGGGCGCTCAAGAACTATGACGGAGACGTCATGAGCGACATGATCTCGACGGCGTTCGGAAGCTTGGCGATGATGACATCCGTCCTCGTCAGCCCCGACGGCAATTACGAGTACGAGGCCGCGCACGGCACCGTCACCCGCCACTACTACAAATACCTCCAGGGCGAGGAGACGTCCACCAACCCGATGGCGACGATCTTCGCGTGGAGCGGCGCGCTGAAAAAGCGCGGAGAGCTGGACGGGCTGAAGGATCTCACCGCGTTCGGCGAAAAGCTGGAGGAAGCCTGCATCGATACCCTGAACGACGGCATCATGACCAAGGACCTTGTGAACCTGGTCGAGGGGATGGTCCCGACCCCGGTCAATACGATCGGTTTCATCCGCGCCGTCCGTTCCCGGCTGGAAAAGAAACTGGAGGGCTGAGAAGATGGAGATCGTCAAAACCGCATCGGCAGGAACCGTGGAGTCGAGCGACATCATCGTCACGATCGAACCCGCCGAACAGGACGGGGTGGAGGTCGTGCTGACTTCGAGCGTGATGGCGCAGTTTGGCAAACAGATCGAAAGAGTCATCCGTGACACGCTTTCGGACCTTGGCGTCGAAAAGGCACACGTCGAAGCGGTCGACAAGGGCGCGCTGGACTGCACCGTCAGGGCGCGGACCGCGGCGGCCGCATACCGCGCGGCGGAGCGCACGGACTACAAATGGAGGACAAAGGCATGAGACTTCGCCGAAGTATGATGTTCGTGCCCGGAAACAACCCCGGCATGATCAAGGACGCCGGGATCTACGGCGCGGACAGCATCATGTTCGACCTTGAGGATTCCGTCGCGTATACCGAAAAGGATACGGCCCGTTTTCTTGTTTATAACGCCCTGACCACGCTGGATTACGGCGACACCGAACTGGTCGTGAGGATCAACGATCTTTCCAGCGGACTCGGGGTCAAGGACCTGGAAGCGATCGTCCGCGCGAAGCCGGACGTGATCCGCCTGCCCAAGACCGAGACGGCGCAGGATGTTATAGACTGCGAGCGGGAGATCGAGCGCATCGAGCGCGAAGCGGGCATTCCGGTCGGCTCGACCGGCATGATGGCGGCGATCGAAAGCGCCGAAGGCGTGCTGAACGCGCAGTCCATCGCGAAGGCGTCCAAACGTCTGATCGGCATCGCGCTCGGCGCGGAGGACTACGTGACCGACCTCAAAACGACGCGCAGCGACGGTACCGAGCTGCTCTTCGCGCGCGGCATGATCCTGAACGCCGCCCGCGCGGCGGGGATCGACGCGATGGATACCGTTTATTCCGATATCAACAACGAGGAAGGATTCATCGCGGAGGCGACCTTCATCAAGAAGATGGGATTCTCGGGCAAGAGCGTCATCAATCCGCGCCAGATCGAGCCGCTTCACAAGCTGTTTATGCCGAGTGAAAAGGATCTCAAGAAGGCACAGGCGATCGTGGACGCGATCGCGGAAGCGAACGCGAGAGGCAGCGGCGTTGCGTCGCTGAAGGGCAAGATGATCGACAAACCGGTTGTCGAGCGGGCACGGTATCTGCTGGAACTCGCCAGGATGGCGTCCGGCGGGAGATGGGAGGACTGATTATGGAGCAATTCACACAGTTCCGGGGATGTGAGAAATATGAACCGTTCGACGTATCCAAGGCCCTGATCTACAAAGGCAGCATGGGACACCGCAAGAAGGTTCTGGGTTCCGTCCGCGAGGCGATCGAGAAGACCGGGCTGAAGGACGGCATGACGATCTCCTTCCATCATCATTTCCGTAACGGCGACTATATCGTCAATATGGTCATGGAAGAAATCGCGAAAATGGGATTCAAAAACCTGACGGTCGCGGCAAGCTCGCTGGCGAGCTGCCACGCGCCGCTGATCGAGCATATCAAAAACGGCGTCGTGACCCACATTGAAACGAGCGGCATGCGCGGCGAGCTTGCCGAGCAGGTGTCGCGCGGGCTGATGGAGTCCCCGGTCGTGTTCCGCTCGCACGGCGGACGCGCCGCTGCGATCAAGCGCGGCGAGCTGCATATCGACGTTGCGTTCCTCGGTGCTCCTTCCTGCGATCCGATGGGCAATGCGAACGGATACAACCGCGACGAGGAGAACGCCACCATCTGTGGTTCCCTGGGCTACGCCAAGGTCGACGCGCAGTACGCGGATAAGGTCGTCATTCTGACCGACCACCTCGTACCGTATCCCAACGCTCCTTACGGCATCCCCGGAATCCAGGTCGACTACATCGTTCCCGTCGAAAACATCGGCGATCCCGCCGGCATCATGAGCGGCGCGACACGCTACACGAAGAACCCGAAGGAGCTTCTGATCGCGAAGACCGCGGCGGACGTGATCGAGCATTCCGGCTGCTTCTATGACGGTTTCTCCATGCAGATGGGCAGCGGCGGCGCAGCGCTTGCGACCGCGCGGTTCCTGCGCGAGAAGATGGAGCAGCATAAGATCCATGCCCATTTCGCGCTCGGCGGCATCACCGGGCAAATCGTCGAAATGCATGAGGCTGGCTTGATCGACAAGATCCTCGACGTTCAGTCGTTCGACCTTGTCTCCGCGAATTCGCTGAAGAACAACCGGTTCCATACACAGATCGACGGACGTTTCTATGCTGGGTACGACAACGGCGGATGCGCGGTCAACGCGCTGGACTTCGTCGTGCTTTCCGCGCTGGAGATCGATACGGACTTCAACGTCAACGTTCTCACCGGTTCGGACGGTGTGATCCGCGGCGCGATCGGAGGACATCCGGACACGGCTGCTGGCGCGAAGATGTCGGTCGTCGTAGCGCCGCTGACCCGCGGGCGCATTCCGACCATCGTGAAGAAGGTCAACACGGTCGTTACGCCGGGTGCGGTCGTCGACGTCGTGGTGACGGAGCAGGGCATCGCGGTCAATCCGAGAAGGCAGGGCCTTATCGATAAATTCAGGGAAGCCGGGATCAGGCTGTTCACGATCGACGAGCTGCGCGAGAAAGCGGAGAAGATCGTCGGCGAACCTGCGCAGATCCGGTACAAGGACCGCGTCGTCGGCGTGGTGCTTTACCGCGACAATACGATCATCGACGTGATCCGGGAGATCGACGAGACCTGACGGCATGCAAACATGTAAGCTACAGAAACACGATTCCGCACGGCGGGACCGTGTTTTTTCTATGTTTTAGATGTTGGGCGGGGCGTCATTCTCTCCTGTCTTTACGCGTTGCCCCGGATGGCGTCCGCGGGTTATACTCTTATCTGAAGGAAAAAGACAATGAAACCGGAGGATACGTTGTTGAAAGCTGATCCGCTTCCGTCCTGGAGAGATACGGAAACAAAAGAAACCATACGGTCCTATGTGAAAAGCGTCACGGATCCCGGATCCGCGGACTTTATCCCCGCGGAAGACCGGATCGCCGTATCGGATTTTGATGGAACGCTCGTGGGGGAGAACGGCGGGATCGGCGTGCCCGGATGGATCGAGATCGAGCTGATCCGGTATGTTCTGTTCGAGCGTTTTCCGTCATCCGCACACGCGCAGGAACTGCTCCGGACGTACGACCGGCTGGCAGGAAAGCTCGCGTCGGATCCGGAGTCTGAAAAGCAGGAGACGGACGCGTACTGGGACGCGTATTTCAGGGTCGAGGGATTTGCCTTGAAAGGGCTGACTGTGGAGGAAGCGTGCGGACTGATCGGAGCGCAGATGGTAAAGAATTACGCGCCGGGCATGCCGTTTACCCGTATGGCATACGTTCCGATGCAGGAGCTTTATGCCTATCTTACGGAGAACGGATTCCGCTTCCATGTCGTCTCCGGATCGGGAAGGAACACGATCTACGCTGTCTGCAGCAGGCTGTTCACCTACAGGGGCGAAGGGATCCCCTACGCACGCTGTATCGGGTTTGATTACGCGCTCGAACGGAACGGAACGGGGAACCGCTTCCGGATGGAACACACGGACCGTGTCGTCAACCTGAACATCGATGACGAAAAATGCGCAAACATTGCGCGCGAGGTCGGAAAGCCGCCCGTGCTGGCGATCGGGAACGACGGGCCGGACGAATCCATGCTGAACTGGACGATGTCAAACGAAAGATACCGGTCGCTTGCGATGTACGTCCTCCACGACGACGCGGAGCGGGAACGTCTTTACGGAACGGAACTTGGGGAGCGTCTCTGTGGGCGGAACGGATGGCTTCCTGTCTCCATGAAACGGGATTTCGACGCCGTTTTCGCACTGTAATCCGTCAATTTCTGAACGTTTGGGGATAATCGTTGCGTGCGGGTTTTAAAATACCTTATACTTAAAAGGAACGGAAAGGTACGTCACGGCATCAGGAAATCGCGCTGCGCGGGAAATGGGGAAGCATGAACGTATACGATTTTGACAAGACGATATTCTGGGGAGACAGCGAGGACCGCTTCTTCGACTTCATGTTCAAGCGGAAAGGATATTTCTGGTACAAGATCAATTACAAATGGAACGAGCTGCTTTTAAAACTCCGCATCCTGGACAAGACCACGACGCGCGAATCCGAGTATAAGATCCTGCACAAGATCCATAAGATCGACAACCTGGACAAGATCCTCGAAGAATACTGGGATGAAGTGGAACAGTACATGATGCCGTGGTACGAGACCGTCAAGCGTCCGGATGATGTGATCGCCTCCGGCACGCCCCGGTTCATCATGGAACCGATCGTGAAAAGGCTCGGACTGACCGGACTGGTCGCGACGGAAATGGATCGGTATACCGGAAAATGCACCGGCAAGTTCGCCGTAGCGGAAGGCAAGCTCGTCAACTTCAAGCTTCTCTACAAAACGGAGGATATCGACAACTTCTACAGCGACGCGTATTCTGATCACTTTGTCGCGGACGAGGCAAAACACGCCTGGCTGGTCACCGGCGACGGGGAGATGACGGAATGGAACGAATACTTCCGCCTGCATCCGAAGGAAAAAGTGATCCCGTACCGCAGATGATTTCTCCATGACGGGGAACGGAACCCTGCAGAAAAGGATCCCGAATATACTTGAAAATAAGAGAAGGTTCTTCAACACCGGGATAATGTTGAGGAACCTTTTATACTATCATGCCTCATGGAATTGAAGTACGGCGTATCTGTCGGACAACTCAGATCAGAATTCTTATCGTTCCGGACTATTGAGATGCTTTTTGATGCGTCTGCTGGGCATGTCTTCCAGAAAAGCGATCCCGCCTGTTTTCAGGATGGATTCTCTCAATTCTTCTATCCCTTTGACGCCCCGGTTCTCCAATCCTGCTGCAGCCAGGTCCAATGCGGGACAGAATCTTTCGGACATATCGTCCAGCCTGTCCATCGCCATTGCATGACCGATTCCGGCTTCACGCGCGGCAATACGGAACGACTCGCGCGTGACTTCTTTGATCTGCTTTGCCGTGCCGATCGAAAACGCCATTCCGTGCGTTATCCGGGGATAGCCCGTTATATGGACGATGTCGTAAGCGGGCGCAAGACGCGCCGTTTTCAGATCGGGTGCGTACAGCAGGGAATAATTTTTCAGATGACCGTCTGTGTTTCCGATCAGATAATGAAATACGATCCTGTCCCACAGCTTCAGCTGATCTTCCACTGGGCGCGCGGAATGAGACCGGAGGAGCGCAAACATTTTACCGAGATGCCGGTCTCCGTTTTCATACTTCTGTTCGGAGGGAATTCCCATTGCCTGCGCAAAATCCTCCTGGTGGAGACGCAGTGGGACCCGCAGCCCGTTTACCATTTTCGGATGTTCCGGATAGCGGCGGTCAAAACGCCCGGACGCCAGCAGGATATCCGCGTCCTCACCGGATCCGAGATCGATGATGAAGGATTCCGGCACGTCGATCCCGCAGTATTTTGCCGCAGTCAGGCACAGCAGCTCATTGGGCACGATCTGTTTTAAGCGTACGTGGCTTTGCTTGACGATGTGCGTGCTTGGGGCGGTCCCGTGCGGCAGATACCATTCTCCCGTTTCCATATCACGGTACAGACCGACTTTTCCGGTTGCGCCAGCCAGAGACAGTCTGGAGTCGATCACGAGCGCCGCCGATTCATCCGCCCCTTCAGCAGCGAGCTGCCTGATCTGGACGGGCGTCAGCTTTTCATAACGTGCCCCCGGCAATTCATCCTTAAGGTGAACGCGTAGAGCGCCTATGCACTCACGCCCGAGTTGGTACAGGATCTGCACGTAATCCTGCTCATTCAGATGCAGATGTGCCGCGACGGCGCGGCGGGTGAAACCCTCCGGAAGAAGTCCTTCGAAAAAGGACCTGGTCTGCATAGGAGTAAAGAAGCCTGCCCGCAGGGGAAGACTCAGTGAGATCGGTGCCGCTTTCGGATCCTCCAGATAGGAAGCTGCATACCGGAACTGCGCATCACTGTCGGTATTCCCCAGGATAGAGCCTGCGTGAACAAATTCGCCGTTCCTTTCAATACTGACTTCGAATTCCATAGGCTATTCCCTCGCGGTCAACGAGCAGTCCAGACCGAGCAGGTTCGCGACGCGGATCGCCTTTTCCAGTTCGATCGTCGTTTTTCCGTTTTCCAGATCGGAAAGGAAACTGACGCTCAGGCCGCTGAACGCGGAGAGAAACGACTGCGTATAGCCGAGCGCCTTTCTTCTTTTTCGGACCGCCTGGCCGAACTGTTTTGCGTCTGTTACAATCATAGGACCTCCTTCGCCGTACGGCTAAATTCATGCCGAATTCAATAAAAATAAGCCGAACGGCTAAATTCCGTTCGACCTTATTATATCTTCGCCGTACGGCGAAGTCAAGTATTTGCGTTGTTTGCGGCTGTGTCAGGAGATCTGCTTTCCGTACGGCGGACAGTAGCCGCCGCCGTCCGTCTGCGAATAATAGACCCAGTACTGATGCCCCGCGTAGCTGACCTTCAGGGTGCTCCATTCCGCTCCGTCGATCGTTTCGCCTTCTTCATACTCCGGTTCAAAGCCGAAATGGGCATGCAGCTTTTCGGGAAGCGCGCGGTAAATGTCGACGAGTTTGTTCCCTATATGCCCGTTATCGGTCCGGATCCCGTCGATCAGAGGAAGGACGAGCGCGTCGATCCGCTCCGTCCCGTCTTTTTCACGCGTCAGTCTTCCGACCGCGGCTTCCAGCGACATGACGCGGTACTGCCAGTCCGGATGCTCCCGGACGTTCCGGATCAGACGATCGGTGGAGAGGTTGGAAAGCCTCCGCTGCCATTCGTCCCTGTTTCTCGGACCGGGCATCTTTAAAAGATCGTCCATCAGCTCGTCGGTGAACTCATCCTTCGGCAGGCGCCTCACGATCTCCAGCCGGTCGCTGTTGTCGGTGATCCGGTCGTAAAGGGCTTTCAGGTGGCCCGCGTCCAGCAGACCCAGCGCGAGATTGCGGCAGAGGTTTTTCTGCGTGGCGAGATGGCGGACAAGAGCGTCCTGCTGCGCGTCCGTAAGAGGGGGAAGCGCCTTGCCTGCGCGCTTTGTGTTGTCATACAGCCAAAACAGCTCGGAAGCTGCGGACCGGGAAAGCTCCTCGCTGGTGCTTCTGTCGAGCACCTCGGAGAGCAGCGCCGGATCGTTCAGGAAAAAGGCGGCGTCGGATTCGTACCCGCTGAACCGTCCCTGCAGACTCATCTCCATGACGGTCCTTTTGAACGTGTCGCCGCATTCCACGTCCGGATGGCGCGCGCGCCCGAGCACGGCAACATTGAGATCGGGACTGACGTTTTCGTTCAGGATCTTCAGGAGCACCGATTCGCTTTTCACCTCTTCGAGAGCGTCTTTTATCGATTCGGTTACGGCCCCGCTGATCAGAAGATCCGCGACGGCGTTTTCGTCCGCTGCCGAGGCGATCGCGTCCGCTTCCATGGCTTTCAGCATCTCGACCGCGCGGGTCTCGACCGGAAACATGTGCGAAAGCGTAGGACTCCAGCTCTTGCCGGAAGCCTTGACCGCCAGAAGGAATTCCCGGTCGCGCGGAAAGCGTTCCAGCGCGCGCAGGCGGACCGTTTCGTCCGCGTCAGAAGCGGCGATCTTCAGCAGTTCGTCCCGGCTTCCGATCCGGTCCACCGCCGAAACCGCGTTCCGAAGGAGCGCGCGGTCCCTGCAGGCGAGAACGAACGCGGCAAGTTCCGCGTCGGTCTTCAGGTTTTTCGCCTGAAGCTTCTTGAGCCATTTCGGCGTGCGGCTGCTTCCGTAAAAATGCTCGATCCTGGTGTATCGTTTCGATGAATCATGCATGGCGGTTCCTCGTTTTGTCCGGTCCCGCGATCCGCAGCGGGGGAGTGCCGTCAGAAATCGAAATACTTGTCCCTGAGCTTTCCGACGCGTCCGCAGATGCATTCAAGCGTCTTGATCGCTTCCGCGCGCTCTTCGGGAAGGCCCGTTGCTACCTGCTTGAGAAGCCGGCCTTCCTCGAAGCATAGCTCGTCATGCATCGGGAAGTAATACTGATACAGGTATGTCGCGTACTTGACGAGACGCAGGTCGCCGACCATGCGGAATTCCTTGCTGATCTTGTCGACCGCGACGCTGTAGAAGTTCTTGATGGCGCTGATCAGCGTCTTTCTTTCGTTCTTTTCGGCGAAGACGACCGTCGCGGCGACGTAAGCGCCGTCGTTGGTCGGATACGAGCTGTGGCTGTCGGTCGCGCCGACGATGGGGTAGATGTGGCCGTTCGCCTTGTCCTCGTAGTAGCGGATCGTCTGGAAGCCGTTCTGCTCGAAGTAGCGTTCGCCGCCCAGGACCTCGAACGCGTCGAACATCTCATGCTCGACCAGATAGTCCATGAACTTCGGCGGAACGTGGTATGCGTCGCTGATCCAGTACGGATGCGCGAAGATCCCGAGCCCGTCCGCCTTGCGGATCTCGTCGAAGACCCATTTGCAGTTCGCCGCGGGGAAGCGGTCGATGCCCTTCGGACAGTCGATCTCGTCGGTCAGCTTCTTCATGAGCGCCTCGTACTCGGGAAGCGTCAAGGAATCCGGCGCGTTTCCGTCGACGGAGCGCATCAACTTGTCGTCGCCGACCTCGGACTGGTGAAGCCCCTCCGTCAGCGCGTTGACGCTGTAGAGACCGCCGAAGTTGATGATGTGCACGTCGTTGTGCAGCCCGTTGGCGTCCGGAAGCTGGACTTCCTCGCCCGGCACGATGCACAGTTCCGTCGGAACGTTTTTGTAGAACCGCATCGCCTCCAGGGAGGGGTAGTAGCGGTGGTGATCGGTGATCGTCAGAAAGTCGTAGCCGATCTTCCGGTAATTCGCGGCGACGACTTCCGGCGCCTGTCTTCCGTCGGAACGGAAGGAATGGAGATGCGTGTCACCCATGAAGGGGTAGAGTCCGATCAGGTCGCCCGCGACGCAGTAGACGGGGAACTGGTCTAAAAGCCTGTCCTCCTTGCTGTAGAAGCGGAGATAATATTCCTGCTCCGAGGGGAACGTATGGGCGAGATGGAAATTGCCATCGCTGTCCGTCCGGACCGTTTCGGTCTCGTAATCGGACATGACCGGCCAGTCGACCGGTTTGCCCTGGTCGACGGCGCACCAGATCAGGGTATATTCGGTATCCGGAAGGAACCGCGGACTTCCGCCGAGCTGGCGGATATGGATGACGGTCTCCTTGCCCGCGGAGACGATCCGGGGAAACCAGTCGTAGTCGACGGTGAAATTGGTCTGGAATGCGTTTCTGCCGATGCAGACACGGGGAAGATATTCGGTTCTCATAGGCAAATCCTTTTCTGAAAATGAAGTTTTATATTTGATTATACCACCGAAACGGGATCGTGAAAGAGGAGCGGGGCATATCGGTCATTTATTGACTTTTATATATTTAGGTTGAATTTTCGGTCATAGAATGTTAATATATGCTTAGTTTTTGTGGGCTTTGAAAAGAAAGACCCGGTTAACTCTCATGATGGCGGTACGCGGGGTCCTTCCCGCCGGTTCGTTGATCCGCCTGCTCTCTTGTTCGGAATGATCCCCGTAAAGGGGTTCATTGATAAATCAAGGAGGAAACAAAAGAAATGAAAAAGTATCTTGCGTTGGCATTGGCAGTAGTTTTTGCGCTGTTCTGTTTCGGATGCGCACAGCCTGCTGCGGCACCGGCAGCTTCGTCTTCCAGCGAAGTCGATTATGATTCACTTTCCTTCGATGAGCTCCTCAAGAACTCCGAAGGTTTCGTCGGAACGGCCGGTCTCCCGGATTACTGGACACTGTGGTCTGATTCCTTCGCGACCATCAAGGAGAAATACGGAATCGACAGGAACGTCGACCCGGACCTCTCCTCCGCGGAAGAGCTTGCACTGTTCATCGCGGAAAAGGATGACCCGACCATGGACCTCGGCGACATCGGCTATGCCTTCACCGTTACGGCGGTCGATCAGGACTGCATCCAGCCCTACACCGTCGACGTATGGGACAAGATCCCCGAATGGGCGAAGGATCCCGATCATAAGTGGGCGCTCTCCTATACCGGCAGCACCGCGTTCATCTTCAACGACGCTGCGATCGAGGGACCCCTTCCCACGACCTGGAAAGAGCTTCTTGAGAGAGAAGACATCAACCTGGCATTCGGCAACGTCATCGGCGGCGCTTCCTCCCAGGTAGACATGCTGGCCATGAACTTCGCGCTCGGCGGTGACTGGGACAACATCCGTCCCTGCATCGACAAGTGCATTGAGCTCGCCAAGGCAGGCCGTCTGGATGGCGGTGACGCGGGCGAGACCGACTTCGAGACCGGCCAGATCGTCTGCGGCTGCGGCCGTTTCGACTTCAACGGCTCCAACTTCGCGAAAGACCTGAACGAGAAGAACATCCCCGGTGTGCACATCACCTACACGATCCCGCAGGATGGCGCTCTCTCCACCGGCTACGCGCTGGTTCTCAACAAATGGGCCGCGCATCCGTATGCAGCACGTGTAGTCCTGAACTACCTGTTCAGCGATGAAGGCCAGATCGACCGTGCGCGCGGCGGTGCCCGTCCGATCCGTGCGGATCAGATCGACATCCCGGATGACTGCCCGATTCTCGGCGATGAGTACTATCAGAACATCATCACGCCGGAATCCGCCGCACAGCTGAACGCAGCCTGCGAAGCGATTTCCGAAGCATGGGAGAACGAAGTAGTACCGCTCATGGGTTAATGAACTTCTGAATCGTCGTTACGATGAACGGAGGGGATTGGAGGATTCCTTTCCCCTCCGTTTTTAAATACAATCATCATCCAAAAAGATGATGGGAGGTAGGCCTGCATGCATTCAATCAAGCAAAGACTGAAGAGCCTGACGGCTCTTGTGCCGACGATACCGTTCTTTGTCCTGGCCATCGGATTCCTGATTCTTCCGTTTCTCAGCATGGTCAAGTCAAGCTTTACGGATCCATCGACCGGCGCTTTTTCCTTTACGAATTATGAAATGTGCTTCACGAAGCAAGCGTATGTGGCGTCCATCAAGAACAGCCTTCAGGTGTCGTGCATCGCGACGGCTGTCGTCATGGTTGCCTCTTTCTTTATAGCGCTTGCCGTCTTCAGCACCGGGATCACCACGAAGAAATGGTTCATGCCGATCATGAACATTTCGCAGAACTTCGCGGGATTCCCGCTGGCGTTCGCCTTTATCCTCATGCTGGGTAAGCAGGGCTTTTTCCGCCTTGTGTTCCAGAAGCTGGGGAGCTCACTTTTGGACAATTACAGCCTGTATTCGTACGAGGGCATCATTCCGCTGTACATCTGGTTCGGCATTCCGCTGTGCGTACTGCTTCTGCTTCCGGGCTTTGACGCGGTCCACAGGGAGTGGCAGGAGGCGTCCACGCTCTTAGGATGCTCTCCCGCCGGATTCTGGACGAGGATCGGCATCCCGAACCTGATGCCGACGATTCTCGGAACGCTGAGCGTCGTGTTCGCGGACTCCATCACGACGTATACGACTGTTTACATTATCATTTCCAGCAACGCGGCACTTCTGCCGATCAAGATCGGCACGATGTTCGGCGGCGACCTCAAGGCGCGTCCCGAAGTGGGCTGCGCGCTGTCCGTGATCATGATCCTCATGATTCTCACCGTCATGGTGGTCTGCAACATCGGCAAGAGAATCAGCGCGAAAAGAGGTGTTTCCGTATGAAGAAGAACAAAGTGGGACACTACATCGTACTGGCTGTTACCGTCGTCGTGATGATCGTTCCGGTCCTGTTCACCCTGATCTACGGATTCTCCAACGGCTGGCTGGACATCATCCCGAGCGATTTCCCGAGCTTTACGTACTGGAAGGAACTGTTTGTGGATTCTCCGCTGTTCTGGCAGAACGTTCTCCGCAGCATCTACCTGTGCGTGATCCCCATCATCATCAGCCTGGTCTGCATGATCCTCGTCATGTACACGATCGTCATGCATATGCCCAAGCTTGACGGACTGATCCAGACGATCTCCATGATCCCGTACACGCTGCGCGGCGTCGTTCTCGCGATCTCCGTGTTGACGCTGTACGCCGGCAAGGGAACGATCTTTTCCGACAGGACGATCATGCTGTTTTCGGTCTATTCCGTCATCATCCTTCCGTTCGTGTACAGAGGTCTCAGGAACAACCTGTACGCGATCAACGCGAAGCAGATCGTGGAGGCCGCGGAGCTTCTCGGCGCGAGCGGCATCTACACGTTCTTCCGCATCATCGTTCCGAACATGCTGACCGGTATCGCGGTCGCTGCGCTGCTGTCGTTCGGCCTGCTCTTCACCGACTTCCCGATCGTCAAGCTGATCGGCGGAAACCGCTACGAGACCGCCCAGACATTCCTTTGGAACCAGCAGAGATCCGGATTCGGACCGAAGACGTCCACGTATATCATCATGGTATTCCTGATCATCTTCACGATCGCGACGGCATCCTACATGCTGCAGAACAAGGTCGAGAAGCAGGATTCCGATAAGAAGGCAAAATAAGGAGCGTAAGTTATGTCATACATTCATTTTGAGCATATCAACAAGTTCTTCGGAACGAACCATGTTCTGAAGGATATCACGCTGGATATCGAGCAGGGCGAGCTCGTCACTTTCCTGGGACCCTCCGGATGCGGCAAATCCACGTTGCTCCGCTGCCTGTCCGGCCTCGAGCAGGTGACTTCCGGAAAGATCTTTCTGGACGGGAAGGACGTCACCGAAGTCAGCCCGAGAAAGCGCGGCTGCGGCATGGTCTTCCAGCAGTACAGCCTGTTCCCGAACATGACGGTCGCGCAGAACGTCGCGTTCGGTCTCAAGATGCAGAAGATGCCGAAGGCGCAGATCGAGAAAAAAGTCAAGGAGATGCTCGAGATCGTCGGTCTTTCCGAAAAGATCGACCAGTATCCGCGTTCGCTTTCCGGCGGCCAGCAGCAGCGCGTCGCGCTTGCCCGCGCCCTTGTCGTGGAGCCCAAGGTGCTGCTCCTGGACGAACCGCTTTCCGCGATCGACGCTCTACTGAGAAAGAACCTGCAGATCGAGATCCGCAGGATTCAGAAGGACCTCGGCATCACGACGCTGTTCGTGACGCACGATCAGGACGAGGCGATGGTCATGTCGGACAAGATCCATCTGTTCAACATGGGCACGATCGAGCAGTCCGCATCCCCGGTCGACATGTACACGAAGCCGGCGACCAAATACGCCGCTTCCTTCATTGGCCACTACAACATCCTGTCCTCCGAGGCGTTCAACAAGGCGGCCGGAACGGATTACAAGAGCGCGTCGCTCGCGTTCCGCCCGGAGATCATCGGGATCAGCAGAACGGAGCCGGAAGAGGACGCCATCGTCATCAAGGGCACGATCAAGAACCAGATCCCGCACGGCAACATCGTCCGCTACACGATCGACGCGAACGGAGCAGAGCTTGATGCGGACATTCTGTTCGAAGCGTCTTCCATCTTCGAGATCGGCGAGAACGTATACGTGTCCATCAAGGACGGCAATATTCTGGAACTCGACTGACAAACGGAATCTTCGCGGTCATGCCACGCGCATGGCCGCGGTTTTTTATGTGAGAAAAACGGATGAAAGCGAATGTTTTTCTTGGAAACGGGCGGTTTGAAATGCGCGAGCTGCCCGTGCCGGAGCCGGGGGACGCGGACGTTCTGATCCGTGTCGCCGCCTGCGGCGTCTGCGGTACCGACGTGCACATATTTCACGGGGACAAGGGCTCCGCGGAAGTCGCTCCGCCGGTCGTGCTCGGCCACGAGCTCGCGGGCGTCGTGGTCAAAACCGGGAAAGCGGTCACCATGTTCCGCGAGGGCGACCACGTGTCCGTGGACCCGAACATCTACTGCGGCAGATGCCGCCCGTGCAGGACGGGCAGAAAGCAGCTGTGCGAAAACCTCTACGCCATCGGGGTGAACCGGGACGGAGGATTCGCCGAGTATTGCTGCGCGCCTGAGACGCAGTGCTTCCTGATCGACGAGAAGATCCCGCTTGCGTACGCGGCCATGACGGAGCCGCTCGCCTGCTGCATCCACGGGATCGAGCGCGCGGGGATCCGGCCGGGAAACACGGTCCTTGTGATCGGGGGCGGCGCCATCGGGCTCTTGATGGTGCAGCTCGCGAAGCTGTCCGGCGCCTCAAAGGTGCTCTTAAGCGAACCGATCGCGTTCCGCAGGGAGACGGGACTCCTGCTCGGCGCGGACGCGGCCGTCGATCCGGTAAACGGGGACCTTTCCGAGAGCGTTAAAGAGACGTTCGGCGGGGACGGCGCGGACGTGATCATCGAATGCGTCGGGATCCCTGCCGTGACGAAACAGGCGCTGGAGATCGCGTCGCGCGGGAGCACGGTGCTGCTGTTCAGCGTTCCGAAGGCGGGAACGACGGTTCCGCTGTCGCTGGACGACGTATACCGGAAAGAGCTGACGGTCATGGGCTCCATGATCAACCCGGACACGCACGCGAAGGCTGCCGCGCTGATCAGCAGCGGGAAGATCGACATGGAGCACATCATCACGCACACCTATCCGCTTTCCAAGCTTTACGACGCGGTCCTCAAACAGCAGGGAGACGAATCCCTGAAGGTGATCGTGGAGCCGCAGAGAGGAGAATGATCTTGAAAAACATCCTATGCTACGGGGATTCCAATACTTGGGGATGGACGCCCGTCACCGGGGAGCGCTATCCCATCGACGTCCGCTGGACGGGAATCCTGCAGAAGAATCTCGGTCCGGAGTATCACGTGATCGAGGACGGCATGAGCGGCCGCACGACCTGCTACGACGATCCGACGTGGCCTTTTCACAACGGATTCAAAAGCATCTACGCGAGTCTCGAAACCCATTTCCCGCTGGATCTCGTGATCATCATGCTGGGAAGCAATGACGCCAAGCGCCACATTTGCGCGACGCCGTACGCTTCCGCGTGCGGGATGGAGAACATCATCCGCGTGATCCGCAGCGGCATGTACGGGAACGGGAAGAAGGATCCGGAGATCCTGATCGTTTCGCCGATCCTGATCGGGGAGGAGATCGACAGGACCTGCTCGTTCGGGGAAATGAGCGCGCCGTTTTCGAGACTGTTTTCAAAAGAGTTCGGCCGGGTGGCGAGAGAGCAGGGGACCTTCTTCATGGACGCGGCGAAGTTCGCGGGACCGAGCCGGGAAGACTGCCTGCATATGACGCCCGCGGGCCACGCGGCGCTTGCGAAGGCCATGACGGAAAAGGTGCTGGAGATACTGGGCTGAGAGGGATCCTATCATCGGAATGAACGGAAAAAAGCATCAGATAAAGCGCTCCTGCTGCATCGACCCGATGTACGGGGAGATCCCGTTTCATGAACGGTTCGCGGCGGCGGCGCGCGACGGATTCGACGCGGTCGAATTCTGGGAATGGAGAGACAAGGACCTGGACAGGGTCCGGGACGAGGCGGAAAAGAACGGCCTGGCGATCACCGGGTTCAACGGGGACGCGGACTACTCGCTGATCGACCCGGACACGAAAAAGGAATATCTGCGGGATCTCAGACGCTCCGTGGAGGCGGCGAAAAGGATCGGCGCGCTTTCCGTGACGATCCATTCGAACGCGCTCGGCGAGGGCGGGAAGGTCCTCCGTGATTACAGAGAACTGACGGATACCGTCAAGCTGTGCACGATGTTCTCCCTTCTGACTGAGTGCGCGAAGATCGCGGAGGACAGCGGGATCCGGATGAATCTCGAGCCGCTGAACATCCGCGTCGACCATGTCGGGAACTATCTTGTCCATACGGACACGGCCGCCGATCTGACGAGACTGATCGGCTCGCCCATGCTCAAGGTGCTGTACGACGCGTATCATATGCAGCTGAACGAGGGCGACCTGATCCGTACGATCGAGCGTAACTTCGACCAGATCGGGCATATCCATGTCGCGGATGTTCCGGGACGGCACGAGCCCGGGACGGGGGAGATCAACTATCCGGCCGTCTACCGGAAACTCGCGAAACTCGGGTATGCGGGCTATGTCGGATACGAGCTGTTTCCGCTGACCACAACGGCGGAAGCGGTCAGACGGATCTTTGCGGAATGACCGTCATTTGACGAAAGAATGAAACGGAGGATGAAGAAATGAAGTGCTACCACGGAACTGTGCTTACTGTGAACGCGCATAACGATGTCGCGAGCTATCTCGTCGAGGACGGGGGAAAAATCGTCTTTGTCGGCAATGAACTGCCGGAGAAATACGCGGGCGTTCCGGTCACGGAACTCGGAAAGGGGGCGCTGATCCCGTCGTTCGCGGACACGCACCAGCATTTCGCGTCGTTTTCCACGTTCTTCGCGGGCCTGAACGTCATGGACGCGGAGTCCAATGAAGAGATCTCGGACATGGTGCGGGATTTTGTCAAGCGTTCGTCCGCCAAAACGCTGATCGCGTTCGGCGCTTCGCCCTACTCCGTAAAGGAGAGGCGGCTGATCAGCAGGGAAGAGCTCGACGCGGTCTGCCCGGACAAGGAGATCATGGTCGTCAAGTACGACGGGCATGCCTGCATCGTCAACTCGAAGCTCCTTTCGAAGATGGATGACAAGGTAAAGGATCTCAGGGGATACCACCCGGACACCGGCGAAATGAACCAGGAGGCGTTCTTCAAGTTCTCCGACTACATCTCCGGATCGCTCTCGCTGATCGAGCTTGTGAGCAACATGCAGAACGCCGTCGATTTCTACGCAACGAGGGGCATCGGCATGATCCACACGGTGAGCGGCGTCGGATTCGCGATGAACATGGACATCACGTTCGAGAAGATCTTCGCCAAGGCGCTGACAAACGGGTTCCAGATCCGCGTGTTCCCGCAGCCGATGGACATCAAGGTCGCGCAGAGCCGGAAGCTGCCGCGCATCGGCGGGTGCTTCGAGAGCGCGCTGGACGGCTGCTTCGGATCGCATGACGCCGCGATGAACGAGCCGTATACGGACGAAGAGGGCGGAAACGGCGTGCTGTACTACTCCGACGAGAAGGTTACCGAGTTCTGCAAGCAGGCGAACCGCGCCGGTCTTCAGATCGAAATGCACGCGATCGGCGACAAAGCATTTGACCAGGCGACGAGAGCGCTCAAGGCCGCGCTGGACGATTATCCGAGAAAGGATCACCGTCACGGCATCATCCACGACTGTCTCCCGACGGAGGAAGGCATTAAGATCTGCAGCGAATACGGGATCCAGATGCCGGTCCAGAGCGCGTTCATCAACTGGAAGCAGGAGCCCGACGAATATCTCGAGCGCATCATGGGACACGAGCGCTGGCTCAGGCTGAACCCGATCAGAACGTTCCTTGAAAGCGGCATCACCGTATCCTTCGGATCCGACGCGCCGTGTACGACGCCCGATCCCGTTTCCTGGATCGACCGCGCGGTCAACAACGCGAACGAAGCGGAGGCAATTTCCGTGCAGGACGCGCTCCGCATGTGCACCTACAACGGGTACTGGACCACGTTCGACGAGAAGGAACGCGGCAGTCTGGAAGAGGGGAAGACCGCGGATATGGTCATCCTGTCCGACGATCCGTATACGGCCGACAAAAAGGAACTGAAAAACATCCGGGTCGAGAAGCTGATCCTCTCCGGAAAAGACTACGAAAGCTGCAGGGAATCCGTCCTGAAAGCGGTCCTGAGGGGCCTGACTTCCAAATCGAAATACTGATCCGGTATAAGGAAACGAGAACGCAGCCGCGCGTAAAATGATATGCTCCCCATAAGGAAGACAGTGAAATAACAAAGATTTCATTGTCGACCTTATGGGGGTATTTTTATGGATCACAGGATTAAGTACAGTGCGGAAGAGAAGCAGAAGATCGTAGAGGATTGCCTGAAAGGAAGAGA
>JAFPXU010000041.1 GCA_017394605.1 Clostridia bacterium
GAAGGCTTCGAAAAGGCTGTGAAGGCTCTTGCCGAAACCAATGACACCGTGGCTGCTGTATTCTGCAAAGACCAGGGCGGCGACCAGGGCACTCGTGCTCTCGTCAACAACCTCTACAGCGGCAAATTCATCGATGAAGCCCGCACCGGCTATCAGTGGGGTTCCGCTGAGAACGTCAAGGCGCTCGAACTCCTCAAAGAGCTCAAAGGCGTGAACTTTGACCCGGCGATCGTCGGCGGAGACGAGATGAAGCTGTTCCGTCAGGGCGTCCTGGACATGGTATTCTGCTGGAACATCAGCGGCCATAAGAACACCGATGACGGCAACGAAATCGGCAAGACGCTGACCGGCGACGAGGTTCTGTTCATGAACTTCCCGACCGATGACGGAAAAGTTGAACTGTGCGGCGGAATCTGGGGATTCGGTATTTTCGACAACGGCGATGCAGCCAGGATCGAAGCCAGCAAGCAGTTCATCAAATTTGTCTGTGACAGCGAAATGACGGCGGAAGCGGTCAAAGCGTCCAACTTCTTCCCGGCACGTACCGCGGCTGAAGGCAATGACCTGACCGGAATCTTTGAGGGCGATGATGACATGAACATCTACAATGCGACCATCATGCCGAACCTGGGCGACTACTACACCATCACCCCTGGTTTCGCCAATGTCCGTCCTCTGTGGTGGCAGATGCTCCAGAAGGTTGAAGGCACTGCAGACGTGGCTGCTCTGGCGGCAGATTACGCAACGCAGGCAACTGCAACCATCGCTGGCTGATTGAAAGACATCTGAAATCTTCTTATTGCACAACAGAGTCGCGCCCTCTGCCGCGCGAGCGGCAGGGGGCGTTTGTTAGTAAGAAAAAAGAGGTGAAACTGTGAGACAAACCATGAGTCCTGCGCTGAGGCGCAGGGAAAACATCTCCGGCTATGCCTTCCTTTTGCCGAGTCTGGTGTTCTTTATAGGCTTTGTCATCATTCCGATGGTCATGTGCGTATTCGCGAGCTTTACGGACGCGACCATGAACTCCAACCAGCCGGATCGGTTTATTGGTCTGGCAAACTATATTGAACTGTGGAAGGATCCGGTTTTCCTGAAGGCGCTTTGGAACACGATCATCATCGTATTGGTCAGCGTTCCGATCACATGCGCGTTCTCGCTCTGGGTCGGTTCGGCCATCTACCGGCTGAAAGAAGGTCCGCTCAGCGCGTTCCGCGTTATCTTCTATCTCCCAGTCGTGACGGGTTCCGTGGCGGTTACCGTGGTATGGAAGTGGATGTATAACAATTACATCGGCATCCTCAACTATGTACTGAAGAGTGGCGGAATCATCGAAAAAAACATTAACTGGCTCGGCGATCCGAAATACGCCCTGGCATGCGTCATTCTGATCCTTCTGACCACCTCGGTCGGTCAGCCGATCGTGCTGTACGTTTCCGCGCTCGGCAACGTGAACCATTCGCTGGTGGAAGCCGCAGAAGTGGACGGCGCGACCAATCTTCAGATTTTCTGGCGCATTAAATGGCCGCAGATGATGCCGACGACGCTGTACATTGTGGTCATCACGACGATCAACTCGTTCCAGTGCTTCGCGCTGATTCAGCTGCTTACTTCCGGCGGACCGAACAACGCGACGCAGACCGTCATGTATTATATCTATTCGACAGCATTCATGTCGCCGTTCCGTTTCGGCTACGGAAACGCAATGGGTGTCATTCTGGCACTCTTTATCGCCGCGCTTTCCGCCGTGCAGTTCTGGCTTGGCAGGGAAAAGTAGGAGGGTGAAATATGAATAATCGTAATGGAGTCTCAACTGCTTACAGAGTATTCAGCGTTGTCATTCTCGTCATTCTGGCCCTGCTGTTCCTCTTCCCGCTTTACTGGATTGTTACCGGCGCCCTCAAGCCGCCTGCGGTCATCAACGCGAAAACCCCGCAGTGGTTCCCGACAGAGATCACAAGCCGGAACTTTGAAGTGCTGTTTTCCAAACGGAGCGCACCGCTGTTCCAGATCGGCTCGCTGACCGGGCCAACGGTGCCCGCTGCGATCCGTTGGCTGCTGAACACGGTTTTCATGGCGGTATCAGCGATGCTGCTGACCTGCGTGACCGCCGCGATGGCAGGATATGCGCTTGCCAAAAAGCGGTTCACCGGGCGCGCGCTGCTGTTCTCCCTGATCGTGGCCGCGATGGCGCTTCCCAAACAGGTCGTTCTGCTGCCGTTGATCCGGGAGATGAGCGGACTGGGATTATACAATACCATCTGGGCGGTGATCTTCCCGACAGTCGGATGGCCGTTCGGCGTGTTCCTGATGAAACAGTTTGCCGAAGGCATACCGGGCGAAATGCTGGAAGCGGCACGAATTGACGGCGCTAGCGAACTGCGTACGTTTACGACCATTGTTTATCCGATGGTCAAACCGGGCGTCGGTGCACTGGCAATCTTCACGTTTATCAGCTCCTGGAACGACTACTTCCTGCAGTTGATCATGCTCTCGAACAATGTCAACTATACAATCTCTCTGGGTATTGCTACAATGCAGGCAGAGAACACGACAGACTACGGTCTGATCATGGCCGGCGCCGCGCTTGCTGCGATTCCGATCATCATCGTGTTCATCATTTTCCAGAAGTACTTTACCAAGGGCATCACGATGGGTGCCGTCAAGGGATAAAGCATGATTTACGCCAAACTTACGGATGCCCCTGATTACAGGGGCATCCATCCGCGGCTCGACCGCGTGCTGGAACTGCTGAATCCGGAGTTTCTTGCGGCGGTCGGAACAGAGAAGCAGTGTCTCGACGGCGAGAACCTTTTTGTCACGCGTTTCGATGTGACGACTTCACCGGATCAGAGCCGCCTTTTTGAGTACCATCGGCGTTATCTGGACGTATTCGTAACGTTATGCGGACAAGAGCGGGTGGATATTGCGGACCCCGGAATGTTGAACCTTTGCGAACAGCGGGGAGATTACTGGGGCGCGGAAGGAAAAGCGGAGCAGAGCGTGATTCTTACGTCTGAACGTTTTCTGGCCTTGTTCCCGGGCGATGCGCACCGGCCGGGAATGGCAGCCGGGAGGGAAGAAAACATCTCCCGCGTTGTTTTTAAAATCCTCTTGTAAAGGAGAACCTCATTGAAAGATTTGAAAAAATACCAGGGCATCTTTCCTGCCTTCTTTGCCTGCTATGATGAAAGCGGCGCCATTTCTCCCTCCCGCGTGCGGGGATTCACGCAGTATCTGATCGATAAGGGCGTGACCGGACTGTATGTCGGCGGTTCTTCCGGCGAGTGCATCTATCAGTCCGTTGCCGAGCGGAAACTCCTGCTGGAGAACGTGATGGAAGTCGCGAAGGGCAGGATCGTCATTATCGCACATGTCGCGTGCAACAACACGTCCGACAGCCGTGAACTTGCCGCGCATGCGGAAAGCCTTGGCGTGGATGCGATCGCGGCAATTCCTCCGATTTACTTCCACCTGCCGCCATACGCGATTGCAAAGTACTGGAACGACATTTCCGACGCTGCACCGAATACGGACTTCATCATCTATAATATTCCGCAGCTTGCCGGCGTGTCGCTTTCCTCCGCGCTGCTGAGAGAAATGCTGAAGAATCCGCGGGTTATCGGCGTCAAGAACTCGTCCATGCCTGTACAGGATATCGAAATGTGGCGCGATGAGGGCGCTATCGTGTTCAACGGACCGGACGAGCAGCTTCTTTCCGGACTGGCCGCTGGCGCAGTCGGCGGCATTGGCGGAACGTATGCCGCGATGCCGGAACTCTACCTTGCCATCTTCCGTCTGTTCGGGGAAGGCAAGATCGCCCGGGCGAGAGAGATTCAGGACGCATGCTGCCATATGATCTACAAGATGTGTTCCTGCAAGGGCAACATGTACGCCGTCATCAAGGCGATCCTGCGCGAGCAGGGAGGACCGGATGTCGGCAGCGTCCGTGCACCGCTGTACGAACTGCAAAGCGAGGATATGCCTGTCGTGAAGGAACTCGCGGAAGAGATCTCCGCGCTTGTCAGAAAGTATTGCTGAAACGCAGAAGGATAAGATGGCCTGCGTTTACGCAGGTCATTTTCATGCAAGATAAAAAGCGAGGATATGAGTATGAATTATCTGGGCATTTCATTCGACTATCAGAATAAACCGCTGCTCGATCAGACCTTTATTCCGTTCGACGTCTGGGCGAAGGCCTTTCTGAAGGAGGCGACCCGTCCGTTCGGGATCGCGCTCGAACGGGAGGACGGCCGCGTTTCGGTCTATCATTCCTTTCTGCGGGATGAGAGCTACGCGGAAGCAAATCTGCGCTATCTGGAACGCACTTTGAAGTTCCTGCTCTGGAGCGTAGGAGGCTGGCGCGTCACAGTGAGCGGCTGTCCGGAGACCGCGGAGAAACTCCGCGATATTTACCGGAAGGGCGGCGAGCGTGATTTTGACGTGAATTTCGCCTTCGATATCTTCGAACGCGATTTTGAACTGCATCTCTGTGAGGAACAGGATCTTCCCGCCGAGAACGAGAAGCCAAAGTCCATCGGAGGGCACCTTGAAGGGTGCCGTATCGGATTTGACGCAGGCGGCTCGGACCGGAAAGTTTCCGCCGTGATCGACGGCGTAAGCGTCTATTCCGAGGAGGTCGTGTGGTTCCCGAAGCAGAGCGCCGATCCGGCTTACCAGTATAACGGCATCGTTGAGGCGTTCAAGACTGCCGCATCGAAAATGCCGCGCGTGGACGCTATCGGCGTTTCTTCCGCAGGTACGTTTGTTGGCAACAGCCCGATGGTTTCATCGCTGTTTATCAAGGTTCCGCGCGAACGGCGCGAGGAAGTCAAGAGCGTATATGACCGGGCTGCGAAAGAGATCGGCGATGTTCCGATCGTTGTGGCGAACGATGGTGACGTGACAGCGCTGGCAGGCGCGATGAGTCTGAATTCCGGCGCGGTCATGGGGATTGCGATGGGCACGAGCGAGGCGGCCGGATATGTGACGCTGGACGGTAAGATACTCGGCTGGTTCAACGAACTGGCGTTTGCGCCGGTCGATCTTCAGCCGGAAGCGCCGCAGGACGAGTGGTCACATGATTTCGGCGTGGGCTGCAAGTACTTTTCACAGGATGCCGTGATTCGTCTGGCTCCACGCGTGGGGATCGAACTGCCCGACGAGCTGAGCCTGGCGGAGAAACTGAAGGCTGTGCAGAAGCGCGCGGAGGAAGGCGACGAGGGAGCTCGCAGGATTTTCGTGACGATCGGAACTTATCTCGGGCATACGCTCTCGCTCTATGCAACCTTCTACGATCTGCGCTATCTGCTTGTGCTCGGACGCGTAGCGTCCGGTATCGGCGGGGACCTGCTGATCGAGGAATGCAACCGCGTTCTTTCGGAAGAGTATCCCTCGCTTGCAGAAAGCATCACGGTGATGCTTCCGGACGAAAAGGCGCGCCGCGTGGGACAGAGCATCGCTGCCGCCAGTCTGCCGGAGGTTTGAGATGCGCTATTATAACGCTTTGCTGTTTCTTGGAGAACAGGGCTTTGTCCACGGAGGTTTTGACGTGGAGGACGGCCGTTTTGCAGATGTCTTTACGGATGACCGCGAAGGCGACGTTGATCTCGGCGGAGCCACTGTGATTCCCGGTCTTGTGGACATCCATACGCATGGTGCAGCCGGCGCGGATTTTTCAGACGGAGATGAAGACGGGCTTCGGTGCATGGCCGAGCATCTGGCGCGCCGCGGTGTAACGAGCTTTGCTCCGACCTCGATGACGCTGCCTTATGAGACGCTTTCCAAAGCCTTTACGACCGCTGCAGAGTTGTACCGGAACAGACCTGAAAACGGTTCCCGTATCATGGGTATCCACATGGAGGGGCCTTATTTTTCTGAGAAGAAGAAAGGCGCGCAGAACGCAGCGTATCTGCATCTGCCGGACTTTGAGGGATTTCGGGCTTTGTATGAGGGATGCGGCGGACTTGTCCGGATCGTTGATGTCGCGCCGGAACTCGAAGGCGCTGCTGACTTTACGGCAAAGGCGAAAACGCTCTGTACCGTTTCCGTTGCGCATACGGATGCAAACTATGAGGAGGCAAAAACGGTCTTTAAAGCCGGAGCGGGACATCTCACGCATCTGTATAACGCCATGCCCCCGATCCATCACAGAAAACCGGGCGTGATCGGGGCGGCATCCGAACAGGAGGATGTAATTGCCGAGCTCATTTGCGATGGAATGCATGTGCATGCAAGCTCCGTGCGAATGGCATTCAAGCTTTTCCCGGGACGTATATGCCTGATTTCCGATTCGCTCCGCTGCTGCGGAATGCCGGACGGGGAATATGAACTTGGCGGGCAGCGGATCTTTCTCTCCGGGGGCGTTGCAAGGCTCGCGGACGGCACGCTTGCCGGCGCCGCCAGCGACCTGTATGCGGACATGCGTAACGCGATTGCTTTCGGAATTCCGAAGGAGGAGGCGATTCTTGCCGCGACGATTCGTCCGGCGAGAGAAATCGGACACGAAGCGGAAATCGGCTCGATCGAAGCGGGAAAGTTTGCAGATTTTGTTGTTTGTGATGAGAACCTTACGGCGCATACCGTTTATGTGGGTGGAAAGCGGATCGGAGGCTGAACAGCATTCGGTTCGGATTGTAACATCAGCATTAAAAGAAGCAGTTGAGAAATTGATATGCTCCCCATAAGGAAGACAGTGAAATAACAAAGATTTCATTGTCGACCTTATGGGGGTATTTTTATGGATCACAGGATTAAGTACAGTGCGGAAGAGAAGCAGAAGATCGTAGAGGATTGCCTGAAAGGAAGAGA
>JAFPXU010000042.1 GCA_017394605.1 Clostridia bacterium
CCTACGTGTTCGACGCGTGTGACTACGCGCAGCTTGCCTTCGTGACGAGAGCGCAGGCGGACATCAACGCCGTGACATACACACGCTTCGTCCGTAAAGACGTGATCAAGATCTACGAGGACGATACCGAATTCACCGTCGGCAAGGGCGTCGTGCTCCATGAGAGCAAGGACGATCAGGCGACCGTCATCTGCTCCGGCATCATGGTGGACGAGGCGCTTAAGGCTTACGAGCAGCTGAAGGCGGAAGGCGTCAGCGTACGCGTGATCGACATGTTCACCTGGAAGCCTCTGGACGAGGAACTCGTTCTGAAGGCGGCGAAGGAGACCGGCGCGATCGTAACCGCGGAGAACCATAACGTGACCTGCGGTCTCGGAAGCGTCGTGGCGAACTGCCTTGTCAAAAACCTTCCCACCGTACAGGAGTTCGTGGGCGTACAGGACCAGTTCGGTCAGGTCGGTCCGCAGAGCTTCCTGATGGACGAGTACGGACTGCGCGCCGCGCAGATCGTCGAAGCCGTCAAGAAGGCGATCGCCAGGAAGTAAACCGCTTCCGGCAATACGGAGAGTACAGAAGGCCCTGCACCGGCATACCGTCTCTGCGGGGCCTTTTTGAAATCGCTGTCAGAAAACCGGGACGCTTTTTTGTGTGCCCGGAAATTTTAAAACATGGAGGACCGGGTGCAAATGGAAAAGCTGATCTATGATATTGCCATCATCGGCGGAGGACCCGCGGGTCTGTCCGCGGCGCTTTACGCTGCGAGGGGCGGCGCGAAGACCGTTCTCTTCGAGTCCGTGTTTACCGGCGGACAGATCGTCAAGACCACGCATCTCGACAATTATCCGGGATTCCCGGACGGGATCGACGGATATTCCTTCGGCGCGAAGCTTGAAAAGCAGGCCAAAAACGCGGGCGCGGAGATCCGCTTCACGGAGGTCAGATCGCTTTCCCTTGAGGGTACGGTCAAGACCGTGACACTTGCGGACGGAACCGTGGAGGCGAAGGCCGTTATCCTCTGCACCGGAGCGAACCCGAAAAAGCTCGGGATCCCCGGCGAGGAGCCCTTCACCGGGGCAGGCGTTTCCTACTGCGCAACCTGCGACGGACCGTTCTTCCGGAATAAAACGGTCGCGGTCGTCGGAGGCGGCGACACGGCCGTATCCGACGCGCTGTATCTCGCGGACGTAGCGGAGAAGGTCGTACTGATCCACAGAAGAAACGAGCTTAGGGCGGCGGAAGTGCTGGCAAAAGCCGCGGCCGCGAATGAGAAGATCGAATTCGCTTGGGACAGCGTACCGGTCGAGATCCTCGGAGACGGGTTTGTGAACGGGATCCGGATTCGTAACGTGAAAACCGACGAAGTGAAGGACATTCCGGTCTCCGCCGTGTTCGCAGCGATCGGCGTCGTTCCGGAGACGTCCCTGTTTGAGGGCGCCGTGGACTGCAATGCGTACGGAGCTGTGAAAACGGACGCGGAGATGCGTACGTCCGTTCCGAACGTATACGCGGCGGGCGACGTGCGCGAAACGCCGTTAAGGCAGGTCGTGACCGCCTGCGCGGACGGAGCGGTCGCAGCCATGACCGCGCTTTCGGATCTGAAGCGCTGAACAGGATATAACAGGTACGAATATGCTGCTGAACGAAAAGGATTACAAAAAAGCGCTGGCCTCCCTGAAGAAGGCCTACCCGGACGTTAGACCCGCGCTTATTTACGAAACGCCGTTCGAGCTTCTCGTTTCGACGATGCTCGCGGCGCAGTGCACGGACAGACAGGTGAACAAGGTGACGGCCGTGCTGTATCCGCTGTATAGCACGCCGGAACAGTTCTCAAAGCTTACGGTGGAGGAACTGGAGCCGTACATTCACAGCTGCGGGTTCTTTCACAGCAAGGCGAAGAACATCATCGCCATGTCGAAGATCCTGTGCGAAAAGTACGGCGGGGAAGTTCCGCGGGACCGGGATCTTCTGACTACGCTTCCGGGCGTCGGAAGGAAGACCGCGAACGTGGTCGTGTCGAACGCGTTCGGGATTCCCGCGATCGCCGTGGATACGCATGTATTCCGCGTTACGAACCGGATGGGGCTTGCGGACGCGGACGATGTTCTAAAGACGGAGCAGCAGCTCATGGAGCACATCCCCGAAAAGGACTGGTCCGATGCGCATCACTGGCTGATCTATCACGGACGGCAGGTATGCGACGCGAGAAAGCCGAAGTGCGCTTCGTGCTGCGTGGCCGATGTCTGTGACCGGCTGAAACACAACGGGGAAGAAAAGTAAGGGTAGATATGCAGTTTACGGACAAGACGAAGATCGTCATTAAATCCGGGGACGGCGGTAACGGATGCGCCGCGTTCCACCGGGAGAAATACGTGTCGAGAGGCGGTCCTTCCGGCGGAGACGGAGGAAAGGGCGGGGACGTGATCTTTGAAGCGGATCCCAGGCTTTCCACGCTCGTGGATTTCCGCTTCAAGCACTTTTTCCGCGCGGAAAACGGCGGGGCGGGACAGCCCGAGATGAAGAGCGGCGCGAACGGGAAGGATCTCGTGATCCGGGTCCCGGTCGGAACGGTCGTGCGGGATACGGAAACGGATACCGTCATCGCGGATATGAATGAGCCCGGAAAACGCCGCACGGTGCTGCGCGGCGGCCGCGGAGGAAAGGGCAATCCGCATTTTGCCACGCCGACGCGTCAGGCGCCGAGATACGCGCAGGACGGCCAGAAGACGAAGGACCGTGAAGTGGAGCTTGAGCTCAAGACCATCGCGGACGTCGGCCTGATCGGGCTCCCGTCCGTTGGAAAGTCGACGATCCTCTCCGTGCTGACCGCGGCGAAGCCCAAGATCGCGGCATACCATTTCACGACGCTTCAGCCTAACCTCGGCGTCGCGGAACGCCACGGCAGGACGTTCGTCCTGGCGGATATTCCGGGACTGATCGAGGGCGCGGCGGAAGGCGCGGGGCTCGGACACGATTTTCTAAGGCATATCGAGCGGACCAGGATCCTCGTGCATGTGCTGGACGCCGCGGGCACGGAGGGAAGAGACCCGATTGACGATCTTGACAAGATCAATCTCGAGCTTTCGAAATTCAGCGACCGTCTCGCGTCGATCCCGCAGCTGATCGCGCTCAACAAGACCGACCTGATGTTCGGGGAGGAAGAGATTGTGGCGCTTCAGAAAGCGATTCGTGAGAAGGGATTCGAGAGTTTTCCCGTGTCCGCCGCAACGGCGCAGGGATTCGGACCGCTGCTCGACCGGATCGTCGAGATGCTTGACGCACTCCCTCCCGTGCTGGAGTTTCCGGAGACGGATCTCGAGATCGAGCCGATGTACGAGGAAGGCTTCAAGATCGAGCGGCGCGAGGAGGACGGCGTGTTTGTCGTGACCGGCGGAGACGTGGAGCGGATCCTGAACACGACGGATCCGGACGACGAGGTCTCCATGCGCAGATTCCAGCAGCTTCTGATCCGTTTCGGGATCATCGCTGCGCTCAGGGAAATGGGCGCGGGTGACGGCGATACGGTGGAGCTCGGCGGATGGCAGTTTGACTTTATGGATTAACGGAAGGAAGAAATGATATGACCGGAAAGGAACGCGCGGAATTCCGCAGACAGGCGAATACGCTGACCGCGATCTTTCAGATCGGCAAGGGCGAGATCTCGGACGCCATGCTCGACTCGATCGACGAGGCGCTCGAAAAGAGGGAGCTGATTAAGATCTCGGTCCTGGAAACGGCGGATCTGTCCGCCAAGGACGCCGCGGAAATGATCTCCGCAGCGACCGGATCCGAAGTGATCCAGTGCATCGGCAGGAAATTTGTTCTGTACAGAAAGAAACAGGAACAGTAAACGGATGATGAGCCTGACGGAACAGGCTCTTTTTCAAACATGAAGGGTATCAGGCGGTTCATAGGGGACAGGGCATTCTACAAAATGGTGCTTGCTGTCATGCTGCCGATCATGCTCCAGAACGGGATCACGAATTTCGTCGGTCTTCTGGACAACATTATGATCGGGCAGGTCGGCACGGACCAGATGTCGGGCGTCTCCATCGCAAACCAGCTTCTGCTGATCTTCAACCTCGCGGCGATCGGCGGTTCGTCCGCGGCGGGTCTGTTCGGCGCGCAGTTTTACGGCAAGCGGGATCACGTGGGCGTTCAGAACGTCCTTCGGATCAAGCTCTGGTTTTCCGTGATCATTTCCGTGTTCGGCGCGCTGATCTTCACGGTGTTCGGAAGACAGCTTCTTTCCCTGTTCCTGCATGAGGGCGGGAGCACGGGAAACGCGGAGGCGACGTTGCAGTACGGTCTGACCTATCTGAATCTCTCCAGATTCCTGCTTCTTCCGTTCTCCGTCGTACAGGCGTATTCAAGCACGCTGAGGGAGACGGCGAAGACCGTTCCGCCCATGCGTGCAGGACTGATCGCCGTGTTCGTAAACCTGTTCTTCAACTGGGTGCTGATCTTCGGAAAGCTCGGGATGCCCGCACTCGGCGTATCCGGCGCGATCCTCGCGACGATCATCTCCAGGATTGTGGAACTTGTTCTTGTCGTTTCCTGGACACACAGGAACCGGGATATCAACCTGTTCACGGAAGGGCTGTATCGCTCGGTCCGCGTCCCCGGAAGACTTGTCCGGAACGTGATCGTAAAGGGATCTCCTCTTCTTGTGAACGAAGTGATCTGGTCCGCGGGCATGGCGACTCTCGCACAGGCTTATTCCACGCGCGGGCTTGCCGTCGTGGCGGGATACAGCATCGCCAACACGGTCAACCAGCTGTTCAATATCGTTTTCATCTCGTTCGGTATCGCAATCGGGATCATCGTCGGGAACCTGCTTGGTGCCGACAAGCTCGACGAGGCGAGGGAGACCGATTACAAGCTGATCGCGTTTTCCGTTACAACCTGTTTCATGACGGGCTGGATCCTGTTCCTGATCGCGCCTTTTTACCCGAATTTCTATAATACGACGGACGAAGTGCGGCACCTCGCGACGCAGTTCATGCGGATCGCGGCCTGCATGATGCCGTTCTACGCGTTCGTGGACTCGACCTACTTCACGCTCCGGTCGGGCGGAAAGACATGGATCACGTTCCTGTTCGACGGCGTTTTTATGTGGGTCGTGAACGTGCCTGTCGCGATGGCGCTCGCTCATCTGACGGATCTTTCCGCCGTGATGATCTATCTCTTCACGAGCCTGCTCGTTCTGATCAAGACCGTTTACGGGTTCATTCTGGTCCGGAAGGGAACGTGGATCAATAATATGGTCAAGGATGACAACTTCGCGTAAGCCCTTCTTTATGTCCGAATTTTGACTTCTGTTTGAATTTTTATCGGAATGCACGATGCGCATTTTTCTTTTTGCTATAATATAGCGTGAGAAATTCTGAAGAGGAGCTTATCAAGGCTTGAAGAGAGTTCTTTCGCTTGCGATCGCGTTCATGGTGCTGGTCACGGGACTCCTGCCCGGATGTGCCATGCTGTCCAGCGGATCCGATTACTGCAGGCGTTTTATCGATTATATAGCGGACGGGGAGTTCGAAAGAGCGTACGATATGATCGATACGGTCACCAAGCGCGATGAGCCCGAAACGGACGCGAAGGTCACGCCGATGGCCGTGCCGACGGATACCGTCGAAGCGCACGACGACGCGAAGGACCAGACGCCGGATGATGAAGAGGTCATCGACGGAAAGGTCGTGGAGACCCCAGAGCCCACCGCGACGCCGACGCCGTCCCCGACGCCGAAGCCTACGCCTACGCCTTCTCCGACAGCCGTCCCGACGCCGTCCCCGACGCCGGACGCGGAAGGGAATCCCTATGTGGACAAGACGATCTCCAGATCCGAGTTCGTATCGAAATACCGCGGGATCTTCGAGGAGATGGGCGTGACGCAGATCACGTACGACATCACCGATGTCCTGGACGGGGATATCATCGCCACCATCAATTACACGCAGACCTACCATACGGAAAAGGCAGGGCCTATGACCTTCGACTTTGAGATCGAGGCAAACCGCATCGAAAACCGCTGGTCCATCAACTGGTCGCCTTCTCTGATCTTTCCGATGATGCAGTGGGGCGACACGGTCCGCGTCGGTACCCTGCAGTCCAAGCGCGGCGAGATCCTGTGCGACGGCGTTCCGTACGCGCAGAACGTCGACATCGTGACGATCTTTTCCGTTCCTTCCACGATCGAGGATATGGACGCGTTCTATCAGGGCGTGCTCAGCATCCCCGAACTGGTCGACGGACTCAATACGGAGGAGCGGCAGGGGAAGGCGGCGCTTGATTACGCGTTGTCCAGGACCCGTAACGACTTCTGTAAGATATGCACGTTCTTCCCGGACGAGCTGACGGACGATCTGAAGCAGAGGATCCTTTCCGTTCAGGGTCTCGCGATCGATACGCAGAACTACGGTACGACAAGGTATTATCCATATGGCGAATCGCTTGCGCACATCGTCGGGTACGCCGGTATCGTTACGAAGAAGGAACTGCGGAAATACGAACAGCTCGGCGATACGCGCTACAACGGCGACAGCTGGGTCGGCAAATACGGTCTCGAGATCACATACGAGGACGATCTGACCGGCACAAACGGAAGCTTCACATACATCCAGACAAGCACGGGCGGATCCCGCGCTGTGCTGTACCGCACCGAGGCGGTCGACGGGAAGGATCTGCATCTGACCATCATTCCGGAAGTCCAGCAGCGGCTGGACGAGGTCGTCAATACGGTCGTATACGACGAGAACGTCCGCGGATGTGTCGTGGTGCTGAACCCGAAGACAGGCGCAATACAGGCCATGAAATCCTGGCCGGCGTTCAATCTGAACGAGGTTGCCCGAGGCATGCCGGAAGAAGAGTGGGAAGCGATGAAGAACGACAAGGTCAATCTCCGTCTTTTCAACCGTGCCGTACAGGGTCTGTATACGCCGGGGTCCGTTTTTAAGCTCATGACGACGGCGGCGCTTCTCGAGACGAACACGATGACGGAAAACGACGTGTTCCCGGTCTCCGAGACTTTGATCGGGGATACCAAGGACGAGTGGATGCCTTCGGACATCATCTCGCAGGGATTCAGCGTGCTCGCGAACGGCAGGCCGCTGAAACGTACCGCGACGAGCAACCGTCTGACCCCCATGAACCTGATCAACTCGATCATCCAGTCGGACAACCTCTATTTCGCGTATGCGGGGCTTAGATTGGGGAGACAGAAATTCGAGGCGTACCTCCGCAATCTCGGATGGGAAACGCCGATCGAATTCGAGATCCGCGACGACGAGGGCAACCCGATCGCCGCTTCCCCGCAGATCTACGCGATTCTGAAAAACGACGACGGATCGATCGTATATGAGGAATCCGGAAGGCCGAAGCCGAAACGCGATCAGAACGATTACGACCTGGCGGTTTCCGGATACGGACAGGGCCAGCTCCTCGTTTCTCCGCTGCAGATGGCGTGCTTTGTCTCCGCCTACGCCAACAACGGCGATATCATGGTGCCGTACGTTGTCGATTCCATCTGGCACGCGGACGGAACGGACTACAATCTGATCCGGAAGGTCCAGCCGAAGGTCTGGAAGAAGAACGCGATCAAACAGTCCACGATCGACACCGTTCACGATGCGCTGTTCCAGGTCTGCCAGATCGGCACGGCAAGGTATTTGACGGACCAGCTTTACAGGAAGGGATATTATCACAACCTCGGCTACACCATCATCGGAAAGACGGGCACGGCCGAGATCACGGATGATAAATCAAAGGAACTCGCCTGGTTCGTCGCATGGCGCGACAAGGAGCCGGACGGCAGCGATATCACGACGGAGGAAGCAAGGCTGGTCTGCGTCATGCTCGAGATCAACCTGAACTCCGAGGGCAAGATACCTCCGAATACGGAGATTGCGCAGATGAAGTTCGATATCGCCCGCTGCATGCTGAAGGATTCTACCCTGAACCGCTTCTACGGAGAGCAGGGGAAGAACACGGATGCTGTCCAGCTGATGGCTGTTCCCGGGGATACCGTTCCCGAGACTGGGAATACGGAGACGGGGGATGGGGCGCTAAATCTTGAAATTGTTCCGCCTTCCGCGACGGCGGAACCACAGGTGTATTCACTCGAAGTGGTCGGCTGAACCGAAGAGATATCCGATAGGGATCCTGAAGGGGATCCCTGTTTTTGTATGCAGAAAGAGAGTTCATAATCGGTTCCGCATCCCGCAGTATGCTTTTACAGCCGCTTCGGTTCGAGAGGCGCTTGACTCGGTCAGCAGGAAAGATATTGACACGCTCTATACTTCGTGATACGATGTATTCCACTAAAGGAGGTATGGCGTTTCATGGACATACAGTTGAAACGGGGTCTACTGGATGTTTGCGTGCTTGCTGCGATCAAGGACGAGGATTCCTACGGTTACAAGATCATCAAGGACATGAAACCGTACATCGAACTGTCGGAATCCACGTTATATACCATACTGAAGCGTCTGGAACAGCAGGAGATGCTCACCGTCAAAAGCGCTGAACACGACGGCAGGCTCAGGAAGTATTATCACATCACGGGCAAAGGCCTGAAAAGAATCGAAGAATTCAGGGAGGAGTGGAAGGAAATCATGTCCATCTATCAGTTTGTAACGAAGGAGGACGGACGGAATGCGTAAACAGGATTTTCTGGATCTGCTGCGGCAGAAACTGTCCGGCCTTCCGGAAGAGGACATCGGTGAACGGCTTTCTTTCTACGGCGAGATGATCGACGACCGTATGGAAGAAGGCATGACGGAAGAAGAGGCGGTCAGCGCAGTCGGATCCGTGGATGAGATCGTATCGCAGATTGTGTCCGAAACACCGATCGCGAAGCTTGTGAAGGAGAGGATAAAGCCGAAACGCAGCCTTGCCGCGTGGGAGATCGTGCTCCTGGTTCTGGGATTCCCTCTGTGGTTCCCGCTTCTGATCGCGGCGTTTTCCGTACTGCTTTCCGTATATATAACCATTTGGTCCGTGATTCTTTCCCTGTGGGTGGTATTTGTCTCGTTAGGCGCGAGTGCCCTGGGGTGCGTCGCGGCAGGCGTGATCTGCCTCTGCAAAGGGGGAACCGTGACCGGCCTGGTCCTGCTCAGCGCGGCGGCCGTCCTTGCGGGTCTCACGATCTTCATGTTCTTTGCGTGCAGGGCAGTTACGAAAGGCGCGGCGGTCCTGACAAAGAAGATCGCGCTGTGGATCAAATCCCTGTTCCTCAGAAAGGAGGAAACGAAATGAAACGTTCTGCTAAGATCTGGCTGATACTGGCGGCAGTCCTTGTGCTTGCGGGATCGCTGTCCTTTGTGATGATCATGTCGAAACAGAAATGGGATTTCACTTCGGTCGGAAATGTGAAACCCGTCGAAAGCGAGTTTGAGATCACTGAACCGTTCCGGAACATCTCCATCCGTTCGGATACGGAAAAGATCCTGATCAGAAAATCCCGGGACGGGAAATTCCGGGTATTATTCACTGAGCCGGAATATATAGAACCCTCCGTCTCGGTTCAAAACGGAACGCTCATGGTATCGAGAACGGACAACAGAAGCTGGACCGACCGCATCGGGTTCTCATTCGGGATGGATTCATATATCTCGGTGGATCTGCCGGAAGGTTCCTATGGTGCGCTCTCCATTGAGGAAGATACCGGAACGGTCATCGTGGAAAAGGATTTCACGTTCGACCGCGTTGATATCGCGGACACGACAGGCGATGTGTTCTGCAAGGCTTCTTCCAACGGCTCGATCCGGATTGCGGCGAATACGGGGGATATCTATGTACTAGACATATCGGCAGAATCAGTTGTTGTTTCGGTTACGACGGGCGGTGTATTACTGGACGGAGTCTCCTGTACGGAAGATCTGACCGTGACCGTGGATACGGGAAGAGCGATACTGAATAATATCAGCTGCAGGAACTTTCTCACGACCGGAGACACTGGGAATCTGAGCGTGGAAAAGCTCAATGCGTCGGGAACGATCTCTGTCGAAAGGACTACGGGAGATGTGGCGATACTGGCAAGTGATGCAGGCGAACTGAATATCGTGACCGATACGGGAGACGTGAGAGGATCTTTGCTTACGGATAAGATCTTTATCGTAAAGACGGATACGGGAGAAATCCATGTTCCTGAGACGACGTCGGGCGGAATCTGCAGAGTCACGACGGATACCGGCGACATTCACATCAAGATCGGAGAATGGCTGGCAGGATAGCCTAAAGATCCTGACGAACGGAAATAACAAGCAGAGGCGAAAAGAGCCTCTGCTTTTTGTCAATGTAACTGCGTATTACTGCCTCAGCGAAGCACCCATGGCATCGCTCCGGCTACGAACAGTTCCGTATCCCATTCTTTTTTCGGTCCCGCGTCTAGCGCGACGATCCGTTTGCGTATGATATGTATCCACCGTATGAATATCGGTCTTTTCAGTACAGCGGGCGGTTTTACGCTTTGTTGAACTTCTCTTTCGGCTGCCTGCAGCGCGGGCATTTCCAGTCGTCGGGCAGATCAGTAAACGCGACGCCGTCGTGCTCCGCCGGGTCGTAAACATACCCGCAGACCGAGCAGACATATTTGCCGGTCCCCGCCTGTTCGCAGAAGTCGACTTCTGCCGGAATCGTCACGACAGGATGATCGAGGTCCATCACGCGTTTCGCCTCGAGGTTTTCGTAGCCCTGCGGGGTATGCGTTCCGCAGTAGACGGTCGGGTGATTGCGGATGAATTCACGGATGCGGTTCTGCGTTTCGCGCGCGGCGGGAAGGTCGTCGAACACGACGGAAAGCTTGTCCTCGTACAGCGCTTCATCGACGTAGGTGATGTCGCCGTGGATCATATAGAACAGACCGTCGTTTTCGACGATAACGATGCTGTTGCCGTTCGTGTGTCCCTTTGCCTTGATGAGCGTGATGCCGTCCGCGATCTTCTGGCTCTCCGGGAAATTGAAGTACGCGCCGTCCGTAAACGAGACGGGGACGAGATTCGGAATGCCCTGAAGCTCGGCGGCGGACAGTTCGTCCTTGTTAACGTAGATCTTTGCGTCCGGGAAAGAGCGGAGCTCGCCGGAATGATCCGCGTGCTTATGGGTCAGAAGAATCTTCGTCACCTGCTCCGGACAGTATCCCAGCGCCCGGAACGCTTCCATATAGGTCGAGATGTCCTTTCCGGTGAACGCCAGGCTGATTTCGTCCGGATGCTCTTCCGGCGTTCCTGCGGGAAGACCGGTATCCACGAGGATGACTTCGCTTCCGGTATCGATCAGGTAGTTCTGAAGGCTTCCGCGGTAGCGGACGTTTTTGTCGAACTTGTCCATGCCCTCTTCGCCGCCGAAGGCAAAGGGCTGTGAGTAGAAACCGTCTTTTCTGAATTTGACAGCTTTGATTTCCATTCTTTCTAATCCTTTCTTTTATGGTTCTATTCTGATCAGAGCCTTGTCGAGAAGGCGCTTGAGTTCGATCAGTTCTTCCATCGGAAGATCGATGCATCCCTGCATGGCAGGCGGAACCTTCAAAGCGCGCTCTTTGAGCGCCGAGCCCTTTTCCGTCAGGGAGAGCAGCAGCTTTCTTTCATTACCCTCAGGGCGGGTCCTGGTTATCAGTCCGTTCTTTTCGAGGCGTTTCAGAAGCGGAGCGAGCGTACCGGAATCGAGCCTGACGAGCTTTCCGAGTTCGCCTTCCGTCATGCTGCCGTGCTCCCATAAGACCATCATGACGACATACTGCGTGTAGGTTAGGCCGAGCTCTTCTAGATGCTTCCGGTATTTTCTCACGACGTCCTTTGCGCAGGCGTAAAGCGGAAAGCAAAGCTGGTTTTCAAGCCGGAGACAGTCAAACCGGCGGGACAGGTCTGAGTTTTCCATCACAGGAACTTCCTCGCGAACCGTTTCGCTTCCTCGAGCTGCTCAGCGCTCGGCCGGTTCTTTGCGTAATAGTATTCCTGCTCCACCGGGATGCCAGCTTCCGCCAGGCCTTTTTTGATCAGGTCGACGGAATGCCTGGAAAGCCAGGAGGTGGAGAAGACGACCGCTTTTTTCGCGTCATCCGCTTTGAGGTTCTTCAGGTATTCGGAAAGACGTCTGTCGAGCCCGTAGGCATAGAGCGCGCCTCCGATAAACAGCACGTCGGCAGGCTCGGAGAGACTCGCTTCGTCCTCACCGACGGAAACGGCTTTTACGCCCGCTTCCTCGGCGATCGCGTCCGCGACTGTCTTCGTATTGCCGGATCTTGAATAGTATCTGACCGCAATCTGCATAGTATTCTCCTCGTCTGAAAAACGATCAAAGCGCCTTTGCGAACGCCCGGATCTCGGAGAGCTTTTCTTCGGATCCGTTCTCTTCGCCGCCTGCGGTGATGATGCCTGCGTCGTTGATCCCGGTGTAAGTCAGTATTGCCTTATACGTGGCGATGGCGCCGTCAAACGGATTCGGCGAGGCTGCGGAAAGGAGCAGGGCAGCTTTCGAAGCGGCAGGCTTGCCAATCGCGTAGACGCGCTGGATCGCGGCAAGGATCTGAGCAGTCATGTCGAAGTAATAGATGGGAGAGGCGAAAACGATCATATCCGCTTCCTTGTACGCGGGCATGACCTTTTCCATGTCGTCCTTCTGGATGCACTTGCCTTCGCCTTTTGTATGGCAGAATTCGCATGCAAGGCATCCGTTGATTTTCATTCTTCCGACGTGCAGGATCTCGACTTCATGACCGGCTTCCTTCGCGCCTTCGGCAAAAGCGCTGATCATGGCGGCGGTGTTTGCGGTTTTCGGGCTTCCGTTCAGTATGGCGATCTTCATGTTTTGTTCCTCCGTTTATTTTTGATTGGAATCAGTATCTTGTCCGTATCATTGCACACAATCATATTGCGCACAACCATATTAAGTATAAAAGAAACCGGGCGGATCTGTCAATTCGCCCGGATCAAGATCAGTTGTTATTCTCAGCATTGTTAACTGCCGGAGATTCGGGATCCGGAAGCCGGAACCGTTCGCGGTAGGCCTTGTAGGAATCGTCGAAACCGTGGCTGCGCATCTCCTTTATGCTTCCGGTATATTCGTGCGGATTTAAGCTCGGGGCGCTCAGTTCGAGCACTGCCAGTCCGATGTTGGAGCAGTGGTCCGAGATGCGCTCAAAGTTGGAAAGAAGATCGTTAAAGACATATCC
>JAFPXU010000043.1 GCA_017394605.1 Clostridia bacterium
ATGGGGTGCGTCGGCATCAAGCGCCTGTTCAATGTCGTTCTGAAGCTGACCATGCCCACCGTTCTAGCCTCCGCGCTGATGGTGTTCATGCAGTCGTTCTCGGATTTCGGGACCCCGTCCACGCTCGGGGAGGATTACAAGACATTTCTGGTCCTGCTGTACAACGAGTATCTCGGCGAGACAACGCAGGACTACAACTTCGCCGCTGCGCTCGCCATCATTGCGGTCCTGATGACTGCGATCGTGTTCTTTTTCCAGAAATGGGCGACCAACCGCTACCGCTTCTCGATCTCCGCGCTCCATCCCGTCGAAAAGAAGGAGGCAAAGGGAATCCGGGGCGTTCTGATCCATCTCTACTGTTATTTGCTCTGTGCCGTCGCGTTTCTTCCGCAGGGCTACGTGATCTATCTGAGCTTCAGGAACTGCAACGGGTCGGTGTTTAAGCCGGGGTATTCCCTGATGAACTATCAGTCGGCGCTCAGGAAGAAGCTGGTGCTAGCCTCCCGGAATACGGTCTTCATGGGAATCTGCGCGCTGATCTCGATCATCGTCATCGCGGTCATCATCTCCTATCTGGTCGTGCGGAGGGGCAGTGTTCTGAACCATACGATCGATTCCCTGTCCATGGTGCCGTACATCATGCCGGGCGCGGTCATCGGAATCGCGCTGGTCATCGCTTACGGCAGGAAGCCGTTTGCCCTGACCGGCACGCTTCTGATCATGATCCTCTCGTTTGCCATCCGACGAATGCCCTATACGATACGTTCCGCCACGGCAACGCTCATGCACATCCCCTTAAGCATGGAGGAGGCTTCGATCAGTCTTGGCGCATCGAAGCCGGCGACATTCCTCAAGGTGACCGTCCCGCTGATGTCCAACGGGATATTCTCCGGTGCGATCCTCAGCTGGGTCGCGATCGTCACGGAGCTGTCCAGTTCCGTCATCCTTTACAGCAACAGGACCACGACGCTGACCATGCAGGCGTACGTGTACATCGGGCGGGGCGAGTACGGAACGGCCGCCGCGTTCGCGGCCATACTCAATGTGGTCACGATCATTTCGCTTCTTGTCTACATGGCGCTGACCCGGACGGAGGACAATGTCCAGATCTGATTCTGCCAGTCCGCTGGACTGTTCGGAAATACATGAAAAAAGGAAGGAGACTCAAAACAATGAAAAAGGTACTGGCTATCATTCTAACGGTTCTTCTGGCGCTGACGGCACTTGCCTGCAAAGCGACCCCGGCGGGGAACAGCGGCGCCAAAGAGGACGGAGGCCTCGGAAACACGCTGGTTCTTTACTCGACCATGACGGAATCGGACCTTGACGCACTGCTCACGTGCTTCGGTAAAGCGTATCCGGATATCTCCGTCGACGTTGTAACGGGCAGCGTCGGTGAAATGACGGCAAAGATCGCCGCTGAATCGGAAAACCCGCAAGGTGACCTGCTCTGGGGCGGACTGCAGGATTCCGACGGCGAACAGTATGCGGCTCTGTTCGAGCAGTGGATCTCTCCCCATGTGCAGGACAATCTCTCCGACTACATTTCCTGCAACTCCTGCTACAGCATCAACCATCTCTCACCGGTCTGCTTCTGCGTCAACAAGGAGCTTGAGGCAGAGCTTGGGCTGGACATCCGCTCGTATGAAGATCTTCTCAATCCCGCTCTGAAGGGCAAGGTCGTGCTGTCAGATCCAAACAGCTCCTCCGCGGCGTGGAACAACCTCTGCAACATCATGGCGGTCTACGGATTCGATTCGGACGCTTCCTGGGATTACATCGCGAAGGTACTTGAGAATCTCGTGATCGTCGAGAAATCCTCCGCGTGCTTCAATTCCGTCAATGACGGCGAATACGTGGTAGGCCTCACGTATGAAGATGGCGCCGTGAAGCTCCTGCAGAACGGTTCGGAAGTCGTCGACCTCCGGTATCCGACCAACGGAACATCCGCGTCAGCGTTTGCGGCGGCCGTGATCAAGAACGCGCCCCATATGGAAGCTGCTAAGGCGATGGTCGACTTCATCTGCTCACCGGAAGGACAGTCTGCCATGGCTGAATACATGGAAGGCACGCTGCGCTTCACCAATACGAAGTATCAGCTTCCCGCAAAGGCATGGCTGATCGATTCTTCCAAGATCACCTGGGTGGAGCGTCCGGTCAAGGAACTCACGGAGCACAAACAGGAGATCATCGATCACTGGAACGAAGTAAAAGGCAACGTACAGGGCTGACATATTTCTTTGTTTTTGAGGTATAATGATATAAGGTTCCGGCGGGAAGACCGCCGGAACCAGGATACAGAAACCTTGAAGGAGAAACGTCATGAAGAACCGTCAGAATTACGTTCCCGCCGAGCGACAGGAAAGGATTCTTCAGTATATTGAGACGCACGGCAGCGGCCAGATCAGCGCTCTGTCAAAATGGATGGATGTATCGGAGGCAACAATCCGGAGAGATCTGGATCTGCTTCATCAGACGGGCAATGTGGAAAGGACGCACGGCGGAGCAATCAGCACCCGCAGCGGTTCTGCCTATGAACGGCAGTATGACGAAAGACTGACCCTGATGGAGGCGGAGAAGAAGCGTATCGTATCCGCAGCACTGGAGCAGATCTCGCCCGGAGACACCATTTTCCTGGATTCCGGAACGACCTGCTACTATCTCGGATGCGCACTGGGCAAGATCCCGAATCTGACAGTGTTTACCTATGATCTGATGGTTGCGTACTATGCGTCGCTCCATACGACCTCGGAACTGATCGTAACGGGAGGGGTGCGGCGGCACGGATTCAGCAACGTTCTGCTCGGGAATCAGATCATCCGGCTGCTGCAGGGACTCAGGATCGACAAGGTCTTTCTCGGGGCAGACGCGGTGGACATCGATTTCGGCGTTTCCAACAGCACGATTCAGGAGGCGGAAATCAAAACGGAAGCGATTTCCCGGGGAGGACAGACCTTCCTGCTCGCGGATCACACCAAGTTCGGAAAGGTCGCGCTGGCAAAAGTCTGCAATCTCGAGCAAATCGACGCTTTCATTACAGACAGCGAGATCGATTCGGGCTATCTGGAGAAACTTCAGACCCGAGGCTGCAGGGTGATCAAGGCGTGAGCGGAAAGCACCTTTCCGCGGGATGCTGCTGACGGTATTCTTTCCGCTGTTCAAAAGGCTCTTCAGAGAGATTCAGACATACTGCAACTGCATACCAGGATTCAGACCTGACGGTTCCGTATCGGCACCGCCCTGGTTTTACACACACCCTGAGACATATCTAGTAAAGAGAAAGAGGTTTTAAATATGAGTTGGCTCAAGGAAACAATCGGCACGGAAAAGGCGATCATCGCGATGTGTCATCTGGACGCGCTTCCGGGGGATCCCTCCTACGGCGGGAGCATGGACGAAGTGATCGATCACGCGCGCGA